>NZ_JBHSQE010000013.1:0-610 GCF_042658165.1 Corynebacterium nasicanis | reverse complement strand
TCTGCGACCACCACCAGCTGAACATGCAAGATGTCTCACCAGTGATGGCCCCCCTTCTCCCGAAGTTACGGGGGCATTTTGCCGAGTTCCTTAACCACAGTTCACCCGAACGCCTTAGTATTCTCTACCTGACTACCTGTGTCGGTTTAGGGTACGGGCCATGTACATACATCGCTAGAGGCTTTTCTCGACAGCACGGGATCACCGACATCACCCTAACGGGCTACGCATCACGTCTCACACATTTGTGAGGGGCGGATTTACCACTCCCCTCGTGCTACACGCTTACACCACAATCCAATAAGTGGCTCGGCTACCCCACTGCGTCACCCCATCACTTGGCTACTACCAGTTCAGGCCCCACGCACGCACCAACCAACACCAGCAAAGCTGACATCGAAAGGATTGTGGGTGGTTAGTATCACTGATTCACCATGGGTCGCACATACACGGGTACGGGAATATCAACCCGTTGTCCATCGACTACGCCTGTCGGCCTCGCCTTAGGTCCCGACTCACCCTGGGAAGACGAACTTGACCCAGGAACCCTTAGTCATCCGGCGGGCAAGATTCTCACTTGCCAATTCGTTACTCATGCCTGCATTCTCAC
>NZ_JBHSQE010000012.1:0-1126 GCF_042658165.1 Corynebacterium nasicanis | reverse complement strand
ATTACGCACTCTTTCAAGGATGGCTGCTTCTAAGCCAACCTCCTGGCTGTCTTCGCGATCCCACATCCTTTTCCACTTAGTACACCCTTAGGGGCCTTAGCCGGCGATCTGGGCTGTTTCCCTCTCGACTATGAAGCTTATCCCCCACAGTCTCACTGCTGCGCTAACTTAACCGGCATTCGGAGTTTGGCTGACATTGCTAAGATTGTGGTCCCGCTCAACCAACCAGTAGCTCTACCTCCAGCAAGCAACACGCAACGCTGCACCTAAATGCATTTCGGGGAGAACCAGCTATCACGGAGTTTGATTGGCCTTTCACCCCTACCCACAGCTCATCCCCTCAGTTTTCAACCTAAGTGGGTTCGCGCCTCCACAAAGTCTTACCTCTGCTTCACACTGGCCATGGGTAGATCACTCCGCTTCGGGTCCAGGACATGCCACTAACAACACCCTCGTTAGGATTCGCTTTCGCTACGACTACCCCACACGGGTTAACCTCGCGACATGCCGCTGACTCGCAGGCTCATTCTTCCAAAGGCACGCCATCACACATAAGAAGTGCTCTGACGGATTGTAAGCACACGGTTTCAGGTACTATTTCACTCCCCTCCCGGGGTACTTTTCACCATTCCCTCACGGTACTATCCGCTATCGGTCACACTGGGTATTTAGGCTTACCGGGTGGTCCCGGCAGATTCACAGCAGATTTCACGGGCCCGCTGCTACTCGGGAAAACAACAACACAGTATCCATGGTCTTCACGTACGGGACTCTCACCCACTCCGGCAGGCCATCCCAGACCACTTCCGCTAACCACAAACACACATGCCCACAGTCGACAGCCTGTAGATGTTGCATCCCACAACACCGCATGCGCAACCCCTGTCAGGTATCACACACACACGGTTTAGCCTCATCCGCGTTCGCTCGCCACTACTAACGGAATCATTATTTATTTTCTTCTCCTACGGGTACTGAGATGTTTCACTTCCCCGCGTCAACCTCCACCACGACTATGAATTCATCGTGAGGTGACCACCCATCACGGTGGCCGGGTTTCCCCATTCGGACATCCTCGGATCAACGCTCTATTGACAACTCCCCGAGGCTTAACGCAGCCTTACAC
>NZ_JBHSQE010000011.1:0-1402 GCF_042658165.1 Corynebacterium nasicanis | reverse complement strand
TGTGGTCTGGACTTGTCAAAGCTCCTTAGAAAGGAGGTGATCCAGCCGCACCTTCCGGTACGGCTACCTTGTTACGACTTCGTCCCAATCGCCGATCCCACCTTCGACAGCTCCCCCCTAAAAGGTTGGGCCACTGGCTTCGGGTGTTACCAACTTTCATGACGTGACGGGCGGTGTGTACAAGGCCCGGGAACGTATTCACCGCAGCGTTGCTGATCTACGATTACTAGCGACTCCGACTTCATGGGGTCGAGTTGCAGACCCCAATCCGAACTGAGGCCGGCTTTCAGCGATTAGCTCCACCTCACAGTGTCGCAACGCGTTGTACCGACCATTGTAGCATGTGTGAAGCCCTGGACATAAGGGGCATGATGATTTGACGTCATCCCCACCTTCCTCCGAGTTGACCCCGGCAGTCTCTCATGAGTCCCCACCATCACGTGCTGGCAACATAAGACAAGGGTTGCGCTCGTTGCGGGACTTAACCCAACATCTCACGACACGAGCTGACGACAACCATGCACCACCTGTACACCAGCCACAAGGGAAGGACTATCTCTAGCCCGATCCGGTGTATGTCAAGCCCAGGTAAGGTTCTTCGCGTTGCATCGAATTAATCCACATGCTCCGCCGCTTGTGCGGGCCCCCGTCAATTCCTTTGAGTTTTAGCCTTGCGGCCGTACTCCCCAGGCGGGGCGCTTAATGCGTTAGCTACGGCACAGAAGTCGTGGAAGACCCCTACACCTAGCGCCCACCGTTTACGGCATGGACTACCAGGGTATCTAATCCTGTTCGCTACCCATGCTTTCGCTCCTCAGCGTCAGTTACTGCCCAGAGACCTGCCTTCGCCATCGGTGTTCCTCCTGATATCTGCGCATTTCACCGCTACACCAGGAATTCCAGTCTCCCCTACAGCACTCAAGTATTGCCCGTATCGCCTGCACGCCCGAAGTTAAGCCCCGGAATTTCACAGACGACGCGACAAACCACCTACGAGCTCTTTACGCCCAGTAATTCCGGACAACGCTCGCACCCTACGTATTACCGCGGCTGCTGGCACGTAGTTAGCCGGTGCTTCTTATCTAGGTACCGTCACAAAAGCTTCGTCCCTAGCGAAAGAGGTTTACAACCCGAAGGCCGTCATCCCCCACGCGGCGTCGCTGCATCAGGCTTCCGCCCATTGTGCAATATTCCCCACTGCTGCCTCCCGTAGGAGTCTGGGCCGTATCTCAGTCCCAATGTGGCCGTCCACCCTCTCAGGCCGGCTACCCGTCGACGCCTTGGTAGGCCATTACCCCACCAACAAGCTGATAGGCCGCGGGCTCATCCCACACCGAAAAAACTTTCCACCCCCCACACTAAAGAGGGGTCCTATCCGGTATTAGACCCAGTTTCCCAGGCT
>NZ_JBHSQE010000010.1:0-129115 GCF_042658165.1 Corynebacterium nasicanis | reverse complement strand
GAAGTTCTTTTTTCGTTTCCCTCCCGGCCACCTGCTGGCAACCGTTCTTGGCAACGAGTGAAACTATACGAAGTTCACACCACACAAAGCAAATCCCCACGTCAACCCACGAAAAGGCAAGCCCCCGTGACCTTTGCAAGCGTGGCGGTCACGGGGGCGTCGAGAAGCATGTCAGTCGGTGACGCGACGGATGTCGGCGCCGAGGGACTGCAGCTGCTCCACGAAGTGCGGGTAGCCGCGGTCGATGTGATAGACGTCGTGGACCGTGGTCACCCCGTCGGAGACGAGGGCGGCGAGGACGAGTCCGGCGCCGGCGCGGATGTCCGAGCTCCACACCTCCGTCGACGAAAGCTGCTCGATGCCGTGGATGACCACGTGATGCCCTTCGACGGTGGCGTTGGCGCCGAGGCGCTGGAGTTCGTAGACGAACTTGAAGCGCGACTCGAAGACGTTCTCAGTGATGACACTCATGCCGTTGGCGATGGTCGCGATGCCGATGGCCATCGGCTGCAGATCCGTCGGGAAGCCGGGGAAGGGCAGCGTCTGGTAGTCGACGGCGTCGGGGCGACGGTCCATGCGGACGCGGAAGCCGTTCTCGTAGGTCTCGACATCGGCACCCGCGACCTTGAGCTTCTCCAGGGCGAGATGCAGGTGACGGGGCGCGATCCCGCCGACGGTGACATCACCCTGCGTCATCGCCGCCGCATAGGCCCAGGTACCGGCGACGATGCGGTCGCCGACCACGGCGTAGGTGGTGGGATGGAGCTTCTCGACGCCCTCGATGGTGAGGGTGGAGGTCCCGCCGCCTTCGATGCGCGCGCCCATGGCGATGAGGAGATTGCACAGATCATCGATCTCCGGCTCACGCGCCGCGTTGTGCAGGACAGTCGTGCCCTCGGCGAGCACCGCGGCCGTGAGGATGTTCTCCGTCGCGCCGACCGAGGGGAAGTCGAGGGAGATGCGGGCGCCCCGCAGCTGCTCGGCCTCGACGACGACGGCGCCGTGGGAGATGCGGGTGGTGGCGCCGAGCTGCTCGAGGCCGGACTGGTGCATGTCCAGGGGACGGGAGCCGATGGCGTCACCGCCGGGCAGGGCGACGACGGCCCGGCCGCTGCGGGAGGTGAGCGGCCCGAGGACGCAGATGGAGGCGCGGAACTGACGGACGGCGTCGAAGTCGGCGTCGGAATCCAGCTCGGCGGGCGTCGTGATGGTCACCGTCGAGCCGTCGATGGTGACGTCGCAGCCCAGGCCCCGGAGGACGTCGCCCATGAGGGGGACGTCGAGAATTTCGGGGCAGTTGGTGAGTGTCGTGGTTCCTTCGGCGAGCAGCGCCGCCGCCATGAGTTTGAGCACGCTGTTCTTCGCGCCGCTGACTTTGACGGCACCCTGCAGGCGGGCCCCACCGGAGACGAGAAATCGATCCTTCACGCTTCCCGACACTAGCCGACACTCCGTGTCAGGGTAGGGCGCCGATCCGCCGGGCCGCGTTGACGGCCTCGTAGCGGGTGTGGGCGCCCAGCTTGCGCATGACCGAACGCAGGTAGGACTTCACCGTCTCGGCGCCGATGCCCATCTCCTCTGCGGCCTCCACGTTGGTGTGCCCGAGGGCGACGCAGGAGAGGACGTCGAGCTCGCGGGCCGAGAGCTTCGTCGACTGCTTGACCCGCACCGGGGAGACCATCTGGTCGCAGAGCTGCTCGAGCTCCTTGCGCAGCAGCTCGTCCTCCACCCGGTTCGCCAGCATGCGCAGTTTCGAGTGGGTCGAGCGGACCTGCTCCCATTCGGCGCCGTTCATCACCCGGCCGGACTTCGCGGCCCCGGGCTTGCCGCCCTCGACGCGGCGGAGGGCGGAGTTGACCGCCAGATCCTGCTCGAGGGTACGGGCGGTCATGGTGACCTCCTCGATGACCTTGTCACCGAGGCGCACCGGGGAGTGGACACCGACATAGAGGACACCGCGGATCTCACGGTTGACGATCACGGGCACCGCGACGATGGAATGCAGCCCCTCATCCTGGATGGCGCGGTCGTTCTCGTGGGAGATGATGTTCGCCCGCGTGTAATCGGAGACACCCACCGGCCGGCGGGTGGTCACCACGCGCCCGCCGACGCCGGAACCCGGCTCGATGATGATGTTCTGCAGCGCCGGGGTACGCAGGCCCACCCACTGCGTGATCTGCAGCCGGTTGTCCGGGAGAAGGGTGGCGTACATGGTGACCGGGATGCCGGTCGCGGTCTTGAGAGAGGTCAGTGCCGCCCGGACGGCTTCGTCGTCATCCTTGATTCGCTGTGAATCCATTGTGAAAGTCGTCCTCCTCCGGGTACACCCGTCCAGGTGCACCCGAGGTGCACATCGACGGGGGTAACTGTCGCCTACAGATGGGCATTATAACGCGACATCGGGGGTAAACGGAATCCAAAACCCCTTAACGTCACGTGGTTCTGTTGCACACGAACGGACTTTCCCACACCCCCCGGGGCGTAACGCCACCTGTCAGCCCTACCCCCGGATCCTGGGATAACCATCTGGTCTGCCTTATCCATACCGTCCTGTCTAGTTTGATGGTGTACGCTGACGGACACACCGAAACAGCAGCAGAACTCAAGGAGCAGAAGCGATGAGCAAGATCTACGAGAACATCCTGGACACCATCGGAAACACCCCGCTGGTCCGCCTCAACGGCGTCACCGAGGGCCTCCACGCCGACGTCCTGGTGAAGATCGAGTCCTTCAACCCGGCCAACTCCGTCAAGGACCGCATCGGCAAGGCGATCATCGACGCCGCCGAGGCCGACGGCTCCCTCCAGCCCGGCGGCACCATCGTCGAGGCCACCTCCGGCAACACCGGTATCGCCCTCGCCCTCGTCGGCGCGGCCCGCGGCTACAAGGTCATCCTCACCATGCCGGAGACCATGTCCAACGAGCGTCGCGTCATGCTGCGCGCCTACGGTGCGGAGATCGTCCTCACCCCGGGTGCCGCCGGCATGCAGGGTGCCGTCGACAAGGCCAACGAGATCGTCGCCTCCGAGGACAACGCCATCCTGGCCAACCAGTTCGCCCACCCGGCGAACCTGCGCATCCACCGCGAGACCACCGCCGAGGAGATCTGGAACGACACCGACGGCAAGATCGACATCTTCGTCGCCGGCGTGGGCACCGGCGGCACCGTCTCCGGCGTCGGCCAGGTGCTCAAGGAGCGCAAGCCGGAGGTCCAGGTCTACGCCGTCGAGCCGACCGCCTCCCCGCTGCTCTCCGCAGGCAAGGCCGGCCCGCACAAGATCCAGGGCATCGGCGCCAACTTCATCCCGGAGGTCCTCGACCGCAAGGTGCTCGACGACGTCATCACCGTCTCCAACGAGGACGCCATCGCCACCTCGCGTGACCTGGCCGTCAAGGACGGCATCCTCGGCGGCATCTCCTCCGGCGGCAACGTCTGGGCCGCCCTGCAGCTGGCCCAGAAGGAGGAGAACGCCGGCAAGACCATCGTCACCGTCGTCACCGACTACGGCGAGCGTTACGTCTCCACCGTCCTCTACGAGGACATCCGCGACTAGTTCCGCAGCGACCAAGTAGACTCTGGGCCATGCTGCTGCTCAACATCGCGAAGATGGTCCGGGAGGACCTGCAGAACGCGCGCGAACACGACCCCGCCGCCCGCGGGGACGTGGAGAACGCCGTCGTCTACTCCGGCTTGCACGCCATCTGGTCCCACCGGGTGTCGCACTGGCTGTGGAAGCGCGGCCTGCGCGGTCCCGCCCGCATCCTGGCGCAGCTCAACCGCTTCTTCACCGGGATCGAGATCCACCCGGGTGCCACGATCGGCCGCCGCTTCTTCATCGACCACGGGATGGGCATCGTCATCGGCGAGACCACCGAGATCGGCGACGGCGTCATGCTCTACCACGGCGTCACCCTGGGCGGTCAGGTGCTCACGCAGACCAAGCGGCACCCGACGCTGGAGGACAACGTCACCATCGGCGCCGGCGCCAAGGTCCTGGGCCCCATCACCATCGGCACCGGCTCCGCCATCGGCGCCAACGCCGTGGTGACCAAGGATGTCCCCGCGGACCACATCGCCACCGGTATCCCGGCGAAGAACCGGCCCCGCCGCCAGTCGGAGCGCATCAAGCTCGTCGACCCCGACTACTACACCGCCAACGATCCGGTCGACTACAGCATCTAGCGAAAAACGCCCCCGAGGGGGCGTTTTTTTTGTGCTTATCGACGCCCCTCAGGCGCGCAGATCCGCGTACTCCGGGTGCTTGTCGATGAAGTTCTCCACCGCTGAGCACGACGGCACCACCCGCGCCCCCTGCTCCCGTGCCCAGTCCAGGGCCTCCTTGATGAGCGGCGTGGAGAGGTTGCGGCCCCGGTAGGCCTGATCGACGACGGTGTGGTTGAAATCGAGCACACCGTCCCGTCGCTGCGCGTAGGAGGCGTAGCCGACCTCGCGGTTGTCGACGGAGATGACGAAACGGTGCTTCGCCTCGTTGTGCTCGATGGTGTGGGCGATGGTCATGGTGCGGTTCTCCTCAGGGACGCGTTAGTCGGGATTGATGATTCTCAATTATGCCCCGAATCACACCCCCGGCGCAGCGTATGAATTCACTCCCCCGTCCCCTGCAGCAGCCGGTGCACGAGCTCCCGCGCCTCCTCCAGGGCGGACGCCTCCTCCGCGAAGAGCTGACACGCATGGTCAGGGACGACTGCGGCCTCCGGGATGATCCCCCGCCCCTCGAGATAGCTGTCCCACTGCCGGTCGATGCTCATGGCCCCACCTTAAGGCGGGCACAGCAAAAAAGCCTCATCCCCGCGAGGGGATGAGGCTTGATTGTGGCCAGAGCCAGGATCGAACTGGCGACCTTCCACTTTTCAGGCGGACGCTCTACCGACTGAGCTATCTGGCCGAAGACCGTCGCCGAAGCGACAATCTCTGCGACCCTGACGGGGCTCGAACCCGCGACCTCCGCCGTGACAGGGCGGCGCGCTAACCAACTGCGCCACAGGGCCTTATTCTTTTGTGGGCTCCGGGCCAGCCTCGCGGCTTGCTCCGTTGCACGAGATATGACTCTACACAGAGTCATAGATCAACCACAAATCTGCAGGTGACAGGGCATTTCCCGGCCACGGAGCAGCGGGAGTTCACTGACCCCTCGCCACACGCTCAAGCCGGAGGCAGTTTTCCAGTAAAGTTCGTCGAAATTCCGCGCCGGAATCGGCAGTCTTTACCGGAAAACTACCTCCGCGCACAAAAAATCAGGGTCTCCCACCGGCAATGGTGGGAGACCCTGAAAGAAATGCGACCCTGACGGGGCTCGAACCCGCGACCTCCGCCGTGACAGGGCGGCGCGCTAACCAACTGCGCCACAGGGCCATATTCTCTTGTGTCCGAGGCTTTCACCTCGAGCACCCCCAACGGGATTCGAACCCGTGTCGCCGCCGTGAAAGGGCGGTGTCCTAGGCCACTAGACGATGGGGGCCAGTCTTTTTCGCCAGAAGGGCTCTGGGACGTGCGACTGATATCGAATGGTACTTCATCTCCGGTCCAGATCAAAACTGCAGGCCCCGGGCGTATTTCCTGGCGCGTGGTCTATCCTGGTGGGCATGAACGACCTCGACACCTGCTCGTGCCACGAGCCGAATGTCCACGGCTACAACGAGAACAAGGCGAAGTATCTCGCGCGCCTCAAGCGCATCGAGGGGCAGGCCCGCGGGATCCACCGGATGATCGACGAGGACCAGTACTGCATCGACATCCTCACCCAGGTCTCCGCAGTCACCTCCGCCCTGGAGAATGTCGCGCTCGCGCTGCTGCAGGATCACATCTCCCACTGCGTGGCCGGCGCCGCCAAGGAGGACGGGGCGGCCGCGGAGGCGAAGATCGAGGAGGCCATGCGGGCGATCCAGAAGATGGTGAAGTCCTAGACCCCGGGCAGCAGTCGCGAGACGAGCGGCCGGTTGGCCGCCACCACCCGGTAGGCCATCGTCAAGGGCGCATCGAGCCCCCGCAGGAGCAGCACCCGGCCCACCAGCCGCACCCACCACTGTCCCCCGCCCCTGCTGAGGGCGGCGCCGATGGCGCGGTGTCCCAGTTCGTCCCCGCCCGCGGTGCGGAAGACGGCATGGTGGCGGAGGGGGAGGGGCGCGACGTCGATAAGCGGGGCGAGACGGCGCAGGCGCTGCGCGGCCCGCCGACAGAAACCACAGTCGACATCGAAATAGAAGGTCATACCCCGAGACTACGATGAAGACATGGGCGCCCTTGCCGTGGACACCATCGGGCTAGGCAAGGGTTTCGGCCGCGTCCGCGCGCCCGACGATCTTCACCCGCAGGTCACCGCAGGTGAAGTGCACGGCTTCCTGGGCCCGAACGGGGCGGGAAAATCGACCGCCATCCGCGTGCTGCTGGGGATCCAGCGGGCGGATACCGGTACCGCGCGCGGCCGTCGAACTCCACCACCGTCTCGCCTATGTGCCCGGCGACGTGGAACTGTGACCCACACTCACCGGCGGCGAGGCGATCGACCTCTTTGCGCGCCTGCGCGGCCGCCCGGACCCGCGGCGCCGTGAGGAGCTCATCGAACGCTTCGAGCTCGACCCGTACCGCCGGGGCCGCACCTACTCGAAGGGAAACCGGCAGACGGTGGCCTCCGACGTCGAACTCCTGCTTCTCGACGAACCCACCTCCGGCCTCGACCCCCTCATGGAGGCCGTGTTCCAGCCACATTTTCTCCCAGGTGGCGGCGCTGGCAGACCGGATCTCCATCGTCCGGAAAGGCCGGATCGTGGAGACGGGCTCGCTGCTGGACATGCGGCACCTCTCCCGCACGGTGGTCACCGCCCTCACCGATCGCCCCACGGGAGAACTGGCGCGCCTGGCGGGCGTACACCACCTCCACCGCGTCGGGGAGCAGGTGCGTGTCGATGTCGACGCCACTCACCTGCGCACCGTCCTGCAGGCGCTGGCTGGGATGGGTGTGCGGGCTCTCCCCCGCTGGGCTGGGCGCAGCAGACCGCACCCTACACACTCGACAGGTGATGGCCGCTGGCCCTCCCGCTGCTGCTCGCCGCGCTGGGCTATGCACTGCGCTCCCGGCGTGAATTGGGGGCCGGGGCCCTGGCGGACCGCCCGGGCCGCGCGCACGCCAGCCCCTGGTTGGGCTCTCCCCTGGCGCTGGCCTTCCGCCATGCTGCTCACGGGGCTCATCCTGGGTGCGTTCACCAGGTCGATGGCCGAAGTCGCCGACTCGCTGCCGCGGAGATGCTCGCCGTCATAGGTGGTGACGCCGCCGCCGAGGCCATCGTCGACGGCTACCTCAGCTTCATGGCCGTCTACTTCGGTGTCATTCTCGCCGTGCAGTTCCTGCTCGTCCAGGAAAACGGGGGTCACACCGAGGCGGTGCTGGCCACCGCCGTGGGGCGTCGGCGCTGGGTGCTGTCCTGGGTGACGGTGATCGGCTGAGGTGTGGTGTGGTGTGGCTGGCGGTGCTGGCCGGCCTGACGGAAGGTCTCGGCGCGGTGCTGGTCACCGGCGACCAGTCGCTGTTCGGGCCCACCCTGCTGGGCTACGCCGTCCAGTACCCGGCGACGGAGGTCCGGTGGTCCGGGGTGCTGGCGCTCGGCGCCGCCGCCTTCCGACGCCGCGATCTCAGCGCCTGAGCCCCCGCCACCGGGTGGCATCGTCCCCGACGACCAGGGGGAAGCGCGCGGAGAGCGGCAGCGGGATATGACGGACCGCCAGTTCCAGCAGCGCCGGAACGGTGGCCATCTCCCGGGCGTGGGTGCGCAGTGCCGGATCCGCGGGCAGCAGTTCGAGGACCCGGGCGCGGACGGTCTCCACGTCCACCTCCGCCGGACGCTCCGGCACGGATTCCAGGGGCACCAGGACGGCGCTCCCACCGTCCAGCCCCCTCAGGCGCCCGACCTCTTCGCCCCGCCAGCGCAGGATGACGGGCCCCGGCGGGCGGTGGGATCCGCCACTCCACGTCACGAGGATGCCCGGCGCCCCCTCTGCGGCATCCGCGACCATGATGAACGGCTCAGTGACCGGATCGTCGAAGTGAGGCAGGTCGGCGAGGTCGGGACGCTCCTCGGGAAACTTCAGCCCGGTCCACACCGTGTGCTCAGGAGCCACGACCACCGGCAGCTGCCGGGCCTGGATGTCACCGGTAAGGGGGCGGCGCCGGTAGTGGTCGTCGATGCTCACCTGCGGTGCCGTCCGGAGACCTTCACGGGTCAGGGTAGGCACTCCGTGGAGGACCGGGGGCTCCCAGCCTGCGGGGGCCGCCTCGTGCAGGATGACGTAGTCGGGCCAGTCCTCCCGCCACTCCCGCGTCGCGAAGATACGCACCCGGCGTGGACCTTCCGGGACGGTGACCGCCACCGCCGGATCGGCGCCGTCCCACCTGTCTGACTGGGGGAGGTTGTCGCCGCCGTCGAGAAGCAGGGTGCCACCGGGAAGCCGGAACTCCAGGGGGTCGGTGAGATCGAGGCGGGAGAGCTCAGCGGGGTCGTCGGTGACCAGGACGGCGTAACCACCGTCGGAGGCCGGGCTGAACAGCGCGACACTCTCGCGCATCACCGGATTCGACCAGGTAGTCGCGTCATGGATCCAGCCCAGGTCACGGTCGGAAAACTGCGTCAGAGCGGAGAAGTCACCGAAGGCGAGCAGCGCGCCCTCGGTGCCGATGACGAACTCTAAGGAGGTCATGGTGCGCAGCTTACGGCCTCCCCGGCTGGTCGGCAGCGCAGCGACCAGCGCCGGAAAGAAAAAGTGGGCCCCGTGGGGCTCGAACCCACGACCTACGGATTAAAAGTCCGCAGCTCTACCAACTGAGCTAGAGGCCCGTGGCTCACATACTAGCGCCCCTCCCGCGCTCCGAAAAAACCAGGGCCCCGCCGCCCGGGTGGGCGGCGGGGCGTCGAGAAGCTCGGTTACTTCATGGAGCCGGTCTCGAGGAAGCGCTGGTGGAAGGACAGCGCGGTGGCCAGGTCGTGCGGGGTCTGCTGGAACTTGCCGGCGTTGGCGCGCGCGACGTACTCCTCGAGCAGCGGACGGTAGTCCGGGTGCGCGACGGAGATCATCTTGGCGGTGCGGTCACGCGGAGCGAGGCCACGCAGGTCGGCGACACCGTACTCGGTGATGACGACCATGGCGTCGTGCTCGGTGTGGTCGATGTGGGAGGCGAAGGGGACGATCGCGGAGATGTCGCCGCCCTTGGCGTCGGAGGGGGAGATGAAGGTGGAGATGCGGGCGTTGCGGGTGAAGTCGCCCGAGCCGCCGATGCCGTTCATGATGCGGGAGCCGGCGACGTGGGTGGAGTTGATGTTGCCGTAGATGTCGGCCTCGATCATGCCGTTGGAGGAGATCAGGCCCACGCGACGGATGACCTCCGGGTGGTTGGACACCTGCAGCGGGCGGAGGATGATGGACTCGCGGTAGCGCTTGGCCTCCGCGTTCATCTTCTCGGCGTACTCCGGGGAGAGGGAGAAGGAGGTGGCGGAGGCGACGGTCATCTTGCCGGCGTCGATGAGGTCGACCATGCCGTCCTGGATGACCTCGGTGTAGGCCTCGATCTTCTCGAACTTGGAGTCCAGCAGGCCGGCCATCACGGCGTTCGGGACGTTACCGACACCCGACTGCATGATGTAGTTGTCGTACGCCAGGCGGCCACCCTTGACCTCGCCCTCGAGGAAGTCGAGGAAGTAGCCGGCGATCTTCTTGGAGATGTCGTCGATCGGCTTGAAGGGGGCGTTGCGGTCCGGGGCGTCGGTCTCCACGACGGCGACGACCTTGGAGATGTCGAAGTCGATGTAGGTGTTGCCGATGCGGTCGCCGGAGTTGATGATCGGGATCGGGGTGCGGTTCGGCAGGTGCTGGATGCGGTAGACATCGGCCATGCCCTCGAGGTCGACGGACTGCCAGTCGTTGACCTCGATGATGATCTTCTTGGCGGCGTCGAGGTAGTCGACGTTGTTGCCGACACCGGAGGACGGGATCAGGTACCCCTCCTCGGTGATGCGGGTGACCTCGACGATGGCCACGTCCAGGTCGCCGAAGAAGCCGTGCTCGACGTACTGGCCGGAGTGGGACAGGTGGATGTCCTGGTACTTCATCTCGCCGGCGTTGATGGCGTTACGCATGATCGGATCCGACTGGTACGGCATGCGGTAGTTGATGGCGCCGGCCTCGGCCATGACACCGTCACAGTCCGGGGCGGTGGAGGCACCGGTGTAGACGTCGATCTTGTAGGTGTCACCCTTGGCCTGTGCCTCCTTGGCACGGTTGGCGATCGCGGTCGGCAGCGCCTTCGGGTACGCGGCACCGGTGAAGCCGGACATGCCGACCTTGTCACCGTTGTCGATGAACTGAGCTGCCTCGTCGGCGGACATGACCTTGTCGCGCAGAAGGGCGTTGGCGATGCGATCGGACATGGAGTTCCTCCTGATTACCGGGCCACATCTTCGTCATGTGAGGGCCCGCGGTGTCTGTGAGAGTTGTCGGACGGCGCCCGCACCGACCGCCGGATGTCGTGTCGGTTACACAGGAGCCTGATAGTTACGGTGACCACACTAGCGGATTTGGCGTGACGCCGCCGCAAAGCACGCAACTGTGTTAATCGTACGGCACCTGCAGGGCAAACCGCCCCGAGTTGTTTGGTCACCACCACCCCCGCGGGGGAGAATGGACCTGTGACTGTCAACATCGGTTCCCTCACCCTGAACTCCCCCGTGGTCCTCGCCCCCATGGCGGGCGTGACCAACGTGGCGTTCCGCACCCTGTGCCGGGAGCAGGAGACCGAGAAGACCGGTACCGTCTCCGGTCTCTACGTCTGCGAGATGATCACCGCCCGCGCCCTCGTCGAGCGCAACGAGAAGACCCTCCACATGACCACCTTCGCCCCGGACGAGAACCCGCGGAGCATGCAGCTCTACACCACCGACCCGGAGTACACCTACCGCGCGGCGAAGATGATCGTCGACGAGAACCTGGCCGACCACATCGACATGAACTTCGGCTGCCCCGTGCCGAAGGTCACCCGCAAGGGCGGCGGTTCGGCGCTCCCCTACAAGCGTCGCCTCTTCGGCAACATCGTCGCCGCCGCCGTGCGCGCCACCGAGGGCACGGACATCCCCGTCACCGTGAAGTTCCGCGTGGGCATCGACGACGAGCACCACACGCATCTCGACGCCGGGCGCATCGCCGTCGAGGAGGGCGCCGCCGCCGTGGCCCTCCACGCCCGCACCGCCGCCCAGCGCTACTCCGGGGAGGCCGACTGGTCCCAGATCACCGCCCTCGTGGAGCACCTCTCCGGTTCCGGCATCCCCGTCCTGGGCAACGGTGACATCTTCGCCGCCTCCGACGCCCGCCGGATGATGGAGGAGACCGGCTGCGACGGCGTCGTCGTCGGCCGTGGGTGCCTGGGACGCCCGTGGCTCTTCGCGGAACTCTCCGCCGAGCTGCGCGGCGAGCCGCTGCCGCCCACCCCGACCCTGGGCGAGGTCACGCGCATCATCCAACGCCACGCGGAACTGCTCGCCGCGCACGACGGCGAAGAGCACGCCTGCCGCGACCTGCGCAAGCACATGGGCTGGTATCTGCGGGGCTTCCCCGTCGGCGGGGAGATCCGCTCCCAGCTCGCGCGCGTGAGCACCCTCGCGGAGCTGCGCGAGCTGCTCGCCCCGTGGGCCGACTCCGAGGCTGTCGCCGCGGATTCCGACGGCGCCCGCGGCCGCCAGGGCTCGCCCTCCAAGGTCGCGCTTCCCGACGGCTGGCTCGACGATCCGGAGGACGCCACCGTCCCGGACGGCGCGGAGATCATGCACTCGGGCGGCTGACCCGACCCCTAGTGGTTTTCATTGTCATGTCAATTAGGTCCACCTGAACAGGCGGAACTGTTTCCTGCACCTTAAGATGGTGCTTATGCGTATCGCTTACCGGGAACACCTTGACAGTTTCGCCCATGACCTCATCGTCATGTGCGACACGGTGCGCTCCATCATGTCGAACGCCTCCGCGGCGCTTATCGACGCCACCCTCGAACCCGCCGAGGACGCCCTCTCCTGCGCCGAGCCGCTCGAGGAGATCCGCAAGCGCTGCGAGGACCGGGCCGTCCAGCTGCTCGCACTCGAGGGCCCCGTCGCGCGTGACCTGCGCCAGGTCGTCTCCTCCATCTACATCGTCGAGGATTTCGACCGCATGGCCGCCCTCGCCATGCACATCGCCAAGTCCGCCCGCCGCCGCCACCCGGAGCACGCCATCCCCGTGCAGCTGCTCGGCTACTTCAAGGAGATGGCCCGCCTCGTCGAGGAGATGGGCGAGAAGACCCGCGACATCCTCGTCGACCCCAACGCCGACGTGGCCCTGGTGCTCAACGAGGACGATGACGCGGTCGACGACCTCAACGAGTACATGCTCACCATGCTCACCATGCGCGACTGGGAGCACTCCACCCGCGAAGCCGTCGATGTCGCCCTCCTCTCCCGCTACTACGAGCGCTACGCCGACCACTGCGTCAACGTCGCCGCCCGCATCGTCTACCTCACCTCGGGTCTCACCCCGCACGAGTACACGGAGAAGCAGGAACGCGCCCGCGCCGACGCGGACATGGCCGCCCGCTTCGCCGAGCTGGAGCGCCAGTTCTCCGACCGCGGCCGCTACCCCCGCACCACGGAATAACCCGCGGGCCTGGTGCACCGGGTGGTGCGCCAGGCCCGCGGGCTGACTGGGGGTTGCTCGGACCAGGAGCGTCGGAGGCGGTGAACGCCTATCCGAAGCGACCGGCGATATAGTCCTCGGTCTCCTTCTGGTCCGGGTTCTCGAAGATCTTCTTCGTGTCACCGAACTCGACGAGACGGCCCGGCTTGCCGGTGGCCTCGAGGGAGTAGAAGGCGGTCTTGTCGGACACACGGGCGGCCTGCTGCATGTTGTGCGTCACGATGACGATGGTGAAGTCTTCCTTCAGCTCGTGGATGAGGTCCTCCACGGCGAGGGTCGAGATCGGGTCGAGAGCGGAGCAGGGCTCATCCATGAGGAGCACCTCCGGCTCGACGGCGATGGCGCGGGCGATGCACAGACGCTGCTGCTGGCCGCCGGAGAGGCCGCCGCCCGGCTTGTCGAGGCGATCCTTGACCTCCTCCCACAGATTGGCGCCGCGCAGGGACTTCTCCGCGACCTCCTTGAGCTTCTTCTTGTTCTTCTCACCGGAGAGCTTGAGGCCGGCGACGACGTTGTCCTCGATGGACATGGTCGGGAACGGGTTGGCCTTCTGGAAGACCATGCCGATGGTGTTGCGCACGGAGACCGGGTCGACCTTGGAACCGTAGATGTCCTCGCCGTCGAGAAGGATCTCACCCTTGACGTAAGCGCCGGGGATGACCTCGTGCATGCGGTTGAGGGTACGGAGGACGGTGGACTTGCCGCAGCCGGAGGGGCCGATGAAGGCGGTGACGGCCTGGGCGGGGATCTGCAGGTTGACGTTCTGCACGGCGTGGAAATCGCCGTAGTAGATGTTGACGTCGTTGAGTTCGAGCTTGGACATCAGTAACTCCTTGTTTCTTGCTTATCGACGGGCCGAAGCTACTGCTTGACCGAGAACTTGGCGGAGATCACGCGCGCCCCGATGTTCAGCAGCGCGATGATGAGGACCAGGGTGAATGCGGCGCCCCACAGCTTGTCGAGGACCGCCGGCGAGGTGCCGGCCTTGTACATGTCGAGCATCATCAGCGGCAGCGAGGACTGCGGACCGGTCATGGAGTCGAGGTTCATCGCCTGGGTGGAACCCACGAGGATGAGGACCGGGGCGGACTCGCCCATGACGCGGGCGATGGCCAGCATGACGCCGGTGGCGATGCCGGACAGCGCCGTCGGAAGGACGATCTTGGCGATGGTCTTCCACTTCGGCACACCCAGCGCGTAGGAGGCCTCACGCAGATCCATGGGCACGACGCGGAGCATTTCCTCGGTGTTGCGGACGACGACCGGCACCATGAGCAGCACCAGCGACAGCGCCACGGCCATACCGGAACGCTGGAAGCCGAAGAGCGTGATCCAGGTGGTGAAGATGAACAGCGCGGCGACGATCGAGGGGACACCGGTGAGGATGTCGACCATGAAGGTGGTCATGCGGCCGAGGCGGTTGCCGTTGGCGTACTCGACCAGGTAGATCGCGGTGAAGATGCCGATCGGCACGGAGAGCACCGAGGCGATCGCGGTCTGCATGAGCGTACCGACGATGGCGTGGGCCGCACCGCCACCGGGGGTGTGGTACAGCACGGACGCCTGCGACTCGGTCCACCAGGCGGCGTTGAGGATCGGGCTGAGACCACGGGAGATGACGGTCCACAGCACCCACACCAGCGGCACCATGGCCAGCGCCATGGTGGCGTACACCAGGATGGTGGCCACGGTGTCGGTGGTCTTGCGGGACTGGGAGATGTGGGTGAAGGAGCTGCCGGAGCCCAGTGCGGTGGCAGTCGGGGTGACGGTGTTGACGTTGTTGGTCATGATTTTCCTCCGTCTACTTCTTGGCCACGAGGGCACGGGCGATGGAGTTCACGACAAAGGTCAGGAGGAACAGCACCAGACCAGCGGCGATGTAGGCACCCGCCTGAATGTCATTGTTGAACTCGGGGGCGGCGTTCGCGATGGCGGTGGCGAAGGTGGTGCCACCGTCGAAGAGCGAGAAGCGGAAGGCCGAGGACGGGGAGACCACCATGTACAGGGCCATGGTCTCACCGAGGGCGCGACCGAGACCGAGCATGGAGCCGGAGATGTAGCCGGAGAGACCGAACGGCAGGACGGTCATGCGGACGACCTCCCAGCGCGTCGCGCCGAGGGCCAGGGCGGCCTCGATCTGGCCACGCGGGGTCTGGACGAACACTTCGCGGGCGGTGGCCGCGATGACCGGGAGGATCATCACGGCGAGCACGATGCCACCGGTGAGGATGTTGCGGCCGGTCGCGAACGACGGGGAGTTGGCGTAGGTGGCGAAGAGGAAGAAGCCGCCGCCCCAGCCGTGGATCCACTCGTAGAAGCTGGAGAGGGCCGGGCCGAGCACCTGCCAGCCCCACAGGCCGTAGACGATCGACGGGACCGCGGCGAGCATGTCGACGAGGTAGCCGAGCGGCTTGACGGCGCGCTTGGGGGCGTAGTTGGACAGGAAGATTGCGATACCGAGGGCGACCGGCATGGCGATGAGGAGCGCCACCAGGGAGATGAGGACGGTGACCGCGAAGAGGTTCGGGATACCGAAAAGCATCGCCTCGGTGTTGCTGGTGTTCCACGGGCCGGTGTAGGTGAAGAAACCGGTCCAGCCCTCCGCGTTGCGGTTGAGGGAGGGGATGGCCCGCCAGATGAGGAAGAGGCCGATCGCCCCGATGAGGACGGTGATCAGGGTGGCGGATGCGGTCGAGAGGAACTCGAAGATCCGGTCACCGGGTCGCTTGACGCTGCCGGAGGCTTTGATCTCCGAGTGAGCCGGGGATGCAGGCTCCTGCTTGGTGCCGATGGTGCCCACGGAGGTGGTGATCGGCTGCTCGGCCTGATTCACCTGCTCGTCCGTGGTCGGTCGGTTGCTTGCCATGAGGCGTTGATCCTTCGAAAGAAAGGGATATGACGTTTATCGTGCCCGGTTCCGGGGCGATGCCCGAGACGTGGCAGCGCCCCCGATGGCGGAGCGCTCACGGGGGCTGCTTTCATGCTTGACCGCAGCCACTTTGGGGCGGTCCGGGGGCCTGTCCGGGTGAGCGCGCTCACCCGGACACACCACCAGGAACTACTGGATGGCGGCGACGGCCTCGGCCAGGCGCTCAGCGTGAGCACCGGTGACCGGGATGTAGCCGAGCTCGTGGAGCTGCTCATCCTGGTTGTCGAGGGCGACGGTGAGGAAGTCCTTGACCATGGCGGAGGTGGACTCGTCGTAGCCTGCGGAGCAGACGATCTCGTAGACGGTGAGGATCAGCGGGTAGGAACCCTCGTTGTTGGAGGCGAAGAGAGCCTCGGAGTCGACGACCATGTTGTGGCCCTCGCCCTTGAACTGGAGGTTCTCCAGGGCGACACCGACGGTCTCGGTGCTGAGCTCAACCGGGCCGGCGCCGAAGTCGAGGTTGGCGATGCCCAGGCCCTGCTGCTCTGCGAAGCCGGCCTCGACGTAGGTGATGCCGCCGTCGATGGCGGTGGTCTGGGAGGCGACGCCGTTGGAGCCGTTGGCACCCTCGCCGACGGCGGCCGGGAACTGCTGGCCCTCGGTGTCCCAGATGTCGGTCGCGCTGCCGAGGAACTTCTGGAAGTTGTCGGAGGTACCGGACTCATCGGAGCGGTAGACGACGGAGATGTTGGTGTCGGGCAGCTCGGTGCCCTCGTTGTCCTCGGCGATGGCCGGGTCGTTCCACTTGGTGATCTCGCCCTTGAAGATCTTGGCGACAGTGTCGACGTCGAGGTTGAGGTTGTCCACGCCCTCGAGGTTGTAGGCGATGGCGACCGGGCCGATGACGAACGGCAGGTGCCAGGCCTCGTTGCCACCGCAACGCTGTGCGGCGGGCTCGACCTGGTCGTCCTTGAGCGGGGAGTCGGAGCCGGCGAACATGACCTGGCCGCCGATGAAGTTGGTGCGGCCTGCGCCGGATCCGGTGGCGTTGTAGGCGAGGGAAGCGCCGGAGACGGACTCCTGGTACTTCTGGCCGAAGTAGTTCATGGCGTTCTGCTGGGAGGAAGCGCCCTCGGCGACGAGCTGGCCGGAGGTACCGGAGAGGCCGTCGGTGGTGCCTTCAGCGCCTCCCGCTGCGGTGGTGGCGGTGTCGGCAGAACCGTTGTCAGAGTCGCCACAGGCGACGAGAGCGGCGGAGCTGGCGGCGACGACGCCGAGGATGGCGGCGGTGCGCTTGAAGTTACGGATCACGGTGGAACCTTTCCGGTACAGATCAGTCAATGTGGTGGTCCGAGCAACCGCGGGATCCAGTCAGGGCGTCCCACATTCCAGCCTGTTCCCAGAATTCACTCGCCGGGGCAGGCAGGGGTGTTGCTCACGTCCACTAAAGCTAGGGGTCGCTGGTTAACCGAACAGGTCCAGTTCCGTGAACAACGAGTTAACAATTGACGAGCTTCCGGAGAACTTTTCCGCCTGACCGGGGCATTTGTCGCCCCGGTCACGTAGAGGTGGGCTATGGCTCACAATTGCCAGGGGATTGTGAGGTGGTTCAGAGACTCCACACGACATGCTCCTCCGCGATGGCGAATCCCAGGTCCTCGTACACCCGTACCGCCGGGGCGTTGTCTGCCTCCACGTAGAGGATGACCTTGCCCGCCCCCTTGCCCACCATGTGCTGCAAGCCCAGGCGCAGCAGCGGCCCGCCGAGCCCCCGCCCCCGGAACGCGGAAGCCAGCCCGACGACGTAGACCTCGCCGAACTCCGGCCGCTCCTCCGTGTGCCACTTCGTCCAGTGGAAACCGGCCAGATGCGGCTGCCCGGTCTCCCACAGGAAGAGGACGTCCTCCGCGGCGAACCAGTCCGTCTCCTGGGCCCGGCTGAGCCGCTCCCGGTCCCAGCCGCCCTGCTCCGGGTGCCAGGAGAAGGCCTCGTTGTTGGCCGTCAGCCAGGCCTCCTCCACCACGTCCCGCCTGTAACGTTCAATGGCGGCCGGTAGGTCAAGGGCCTCCACTTCCGGGTGCGGGTGGAACTGCGCCGCCGCCTGCAGCTCCTCCCCCGTAATCGCCATGACCAGCAGGCGGCGCGTCATCCGGCGCCCCTGCGACTGCGCCAGCGCCTGCGCCGCAGGGAGGTTGCCGTGCGCCCACACATCCCCCTCGCCGAGCGCCTGGAGGAGGGCGGTGCCGACACCGCGGCGTCGATAAGCGGGGGCGACGACCATCTCCCACGAGGCGCCGTCGCCGGCCGCCACGCCCCGGACTTCCTCCTCTTCGAGGGCGAGGAGGTGCCGGTGCCCGCGACGGGCATCGGTGAGGCCGAGGAGGAACTGTTCGGAGAAGGCGTCGACGCCGTCCACCCGGGCGGCCTCGGCGAGAATGTCGTGCACGGCGGCGGCCCGCTCCGGATCGGCTGGCAGGTCAATCGGCTGGATCATCATGAACCCCAGCGTAACGCTGGTAGATATATAGAGGTGTACGTTCCTCGTCTGCCGCTGCTCATCGTCACTGTCCTCGCCGTCCTGGTCGGGGCGGGGTGGCTCGTCGACAGCATCGCGGCCTCCCGGGTCGAGAGGACCATCTCGCGGGAGGTGGAGGAGGCCGCCCGGCTCGACGTCAGCCCGCGGGTCAACGTCGACGGGGTGCCCTACCTGGCGGCCCTGGTCACCGGAGAGATTCCGGCGGTCCACGTCCATGCCCTCGATGTCGACGTGGCCGACATCGGCATGGTCAACGCCCAGACCCGCCTCACCGAGGTGGAGGTCACGCGCGCGCAGGTGCTGTCCGGGGACATCTCCGGCGCCCCGGCGCGCTCCTTCACCCGCACGATTCGACTCGACGGCGTGGCGCTCGGCCGGTTGCTCGACATGACGGACCTCGACATCTCCAACCCCTACGACATCTCCCCCGGGGGCGGCACCGCCGCCGAGGCCCGCCTCAGCGGAACCCCCTTCAACCAGCGGGAACCCTCCACGGTGCTGGTCGATCTCCGGCTGGTGGGCAACGAGTTCCGCATGACCCCCCGGGAGATCATCGACGCCCCCGCCGAGCAGACCCCCGCCGAGGCGGAGGCCATCCGGGAGGCCTTCACGCTCACGCTCGACACCCGGAAGCTGCCCCTGGCTGGCCGCGCCAGCACCGTGAACATGTCCGGCGGCTCCATCTTCTTCGAGGCGCAGCGCTTCAACGTCTCCGTCGCCATGTCCGCGCTCTCCCCGGTCGAGGTCTCCTCCGGCGACTAGTGGATGCGGAAGACGTCGCGGACCACCTGCCGCCAGGTCCGCGAGGTCACCGGGTACGCCTGCCGCGGGGCGTACACCTCGATGGCATCCCGACGGCTGCCCAGCTGCGCCCGCGCGAACTCACCCTCGTACTCGCCGTCGGCCTGGAAGGGCTGAGGCTCCGGGCAGGTGAGCAGCACCTCGTCGGCGTCGTCGAACTGCACCGTGCGGCTGCGGATCCAGTCCTCCAGCACCGTGCGGTGCCCGAAGCCGATGAGGTGGAGCATGCTCGCCGCGCCCCGCAGCCCCTGCAGATCGGTGAGCCCGAACAGCCCCAGCCCCCGGTCGAAGGAGTTGCGCGGGTTGGTCACCACCGGCAACGGGCCGAGGAAGGTCCAGGGGTTGGTGTTGGAGGCGACGAACAGCGGGACCTGGCGCAGGCGCAGGGTGCGGCTGTCGGGGGCGGCTGCTGTGGCGGTGACACTGATACGCGGGGGCCGGCGTTGCGCGCGCGTCCACACGAGCAGGCACACGGCGAGGTAGCGCAGAGGGGTCGCTGCGAAACCCATGGTCCGGGCCTCGTCGACCCGGGCGACGACATCGGCGTCCATCCCGAAGCCGGCGTTGACCGCGAACCAGCGCGTGTTCCACGTGCCCAGGCAGATCGTCCGCCGCAGGTCAGCGCGGATGAGATGGGTCAACATCTCGGTCGCGGCCACCGGTTCCGGCGGGAAACCCAGGGCACGCGCGAAGACATTCGCGGATCCGGTCGGGATGACCGCCAGGCACGGCACGTCCTCTGCCGCCGGGGTGCTCTCCCCCACCGCGCCGAGCAGCCCGTTGACGGCTTCGTTGACGGTGCCGTCGCCGCCGACCACCACGATGAGGTCCACGTCTTTCCGCGTCAGGCCCCGGCAGATCTCCTCGGCATGTCCGGGGTGGTGCGTGAAACGACCCGTCAGCCGCAGGCCGGGCACCGAGCGCAGCAGGGGGATGATCCGTCGGAAGAGGCCGTCGCTCTGGGAGGTGGAATTCGGGTTCGCTATCAACAGGACGCGCACGGTGGCTCAGCCTAGCCGGGGGCCCGCGTTGTCGCGTACCCGGCTGTCCGCGGGGCTGAGTTAAAAGGCCAGGTCGGCACGCGGTGGCGGCGAACAAACGGGTGCGTGCGCACGCACCCCCGCCGCGTCTAGGCTGTAGGCCATGAATGAGCAGTCGAAGAACACCCCGTCCGACACCCCCGGCGATGCCGCCGCAGCCGCCGCAGCCGCCGGCGCGCAGCCCGGCCTGAGCGGCAGCGACGCCGTCAACCTCGCGGCCGAGCAGGCGAAGAACACCGCCCACCGCAACATCCCCCCGCTGGGCCTGGGCGATCTCCCCGTCCCGGACGACACCGCCAACCTGCGGCAGGGGCCGAACATCCACGACGGACTGCTGGCTCTGCTGCCCCTGGTCGGCGTGTGGCGCGGCGAGGGCCGCGCCGATGTGCCGGGCGAGGGCCAGTACGCCTTCGGCCAGCAGCTCATCATCGCCCATGACGGCGAGAACTACCTCACCTACGAGTCGCGCATCTGGAAGCTCGACGAGGAGGGCAACACCGTCGGGCCGGATCACCGCGAGTCCGGCTTCTGGCGCATCTCCCTGCAGGACGAGATCGAGTTCGTGTGCACCCACTCCACCGGTGTCGCGGAGATCTTCTACGGGGAACCCGTCAACGAGCGTGCCTGGGAGTTGGAGACGGCTTCGACGATGGTCACCTCCAGCTGCTCCACCACCCTCGGTGCGGGCAAGCGCCTCTACGGCCTCATGCCGAACAACGACCTGGGCTGGGTGGATGAGCGGCTCATCGACGGCGAGCTGCGTCCGCGGATGTCCGCGCAGCTGCAGCGCATCGCAGGATAGGCCAGCCTACTCGGCGCCGAGCGCGGCGTTGATGAGCTCGCGTACCTCGTCCTCGTTGTCGGGGGCGGGGAGCTTCACGCCGTCGATCTCGGTGACACGGACGGCGACGCGGACGGAGGAGACGAGCCAGACGGAGTCGGCGTCGAGAAGCCGCTCGACGGTCATCTCCTTCGCTTTGCAGCGCCACCCGTGAGTTTCGGCGTAGTCGAAGAGTGCTGCCTGGGTGGTGCCGGGGAGGATGTCGCCGCCGGAGACGGGGGTGCGCAGTTTGCCGCCGGCGCGGACGGTGATCACCGTGGAGGTCGCGCCCTCGAGGACCCGGCCGGTGCCGGGGTCGAGGTAGATGACGTCGTCGAGGCCGCGGCTGCGTGCGTAGCGCAGGGCGGCCATGTTCGCCGCGTAGTTGAGGGTCTTCGCGCCGACGGTGAGCCAGGGGGCGGGCCGGGGCGAGCCGCCTTCGGTGGCCTCCTCGACGCCGGGCAGGGAGGTGTCGATGCTGAAGCCGCGGGGGCTCGTCATCACCTTGACCCCCTTCCGCCGCTGCCGGAGCACGGTGTCCGACACGGGCGTGAGCGTGAGCCAGGCGCTGGGCCGGCCGGTGGAGGCGCGGCCGCGGGTGTAGGTCCATACGCAGGTCGCGTCCTCGTCCGAGCGTTGCGACCACTCACTGACCGCCTCCCGGGTGGCCGTGATCCAGTCCTCCACGATCGGCTCGGGCAGTTCCATCAGCCGCGCGGAGGCGCGGAAACGGTCGAGGTGCCGCTGCAGGTTGGCGGGGTGTCCGTCCCGGATGAGGAGGGTCTCGAAGATCCCGTCCCCGCGGGTGACCGCGGCGTCGTCCCAGTAGATGAGCGGGAGCGCCGAATTGTGCCGCCGGATCGAGCCGCCATAAGGCTCGACGACGTAGATGATGGGCGAGGTGGAGTCCATATCCCTGCATTATGCCCCGGATCGCGGGCTACCATCGGGTGTGTGACGACCACTACGTACCGTTCCCCGCTCCTTGACCGCCCCGGTGCCGCTGCCCTGCAGGACCCGGACTCGCTTCTCGACGCCACCGGCGTCGCCTGGCATTACGGCGATCCGCTCGGCGAGCAGCGCCGCGCGGAGTCCGGCACGATCGTCGTGGACCGCTCCCAGCGGCGGGTGGTGCAGGTGACGGGCCCGGATGCCGCGGAGTTCCTCAACAACCTCCTGTCCCAGAAGCTTCTCGACGTCCCCGTCGGCTACTCCGCCGCCGCCCTCGACCTCGATATCCAGGGGCATATCCTGCACCACGCCGATGTCTCCCGGACCGAGGAGGGCTTCCTCCTTGATGTGCCCGCCGGGCAGTTCGACACCTTTCTCTCCTTCCTGCAGAAGATGATCTTCTGGTCCCAGGTGGAGATAGCGGAGGCCGACCTGGCGGTGCTCTCCCTGCTCGGTGCGCCCGTGGCGGTGCCGGAGGGAGCGGTTGTCCGCGACCATGGGTGGCGGCGCGATGTGTTGGTGCCGCGTGCCACCCTGGCGGAGTCGGTCGCCGCCCTGGAGTCCGCAGGTGCGGACGTGGCGGGACTCATGGCCTTCACCGCCGAGCGCGTCCGGGCCCTCGAGCCGGAGCTGGGGGCGGACCTCGACGACAAGTCCATCCCCCATGAGGTGCCCGCCTGGATCGGCCGGGGTGAACAGCCGGGGGCCGTGCATCTGGAGAAGGGCTGCTACCGCGGGCAGGAGACGGTGGCGCGGGTGGAGAATCTGGGCCGCTCCCCGCGCGTGCTCGTCATGCTGCAGCTCGACGGCTCGGCGCCGGAGACCCCGGCCCCGGGTGCCGAGATCCACGGCGCGGCCGGCGGGCGGGCGGTGGGGCGCCTGGGCACGGTGGTGCATGACCATGATTTCGGGCCCATCGCGCTGGCCGTGATCAAGCGCACGGCCCTGGAGCAGCCCCTGCTGGTGGGCGATGTCGCGGTGATGGTCGACCCGGCCTCGCTGCCCGCGGAGCGCGGGGAACAGGCTGGTCGGGCGGCCGTGGATCGGCTGCGGGGGCGCGGCTGAGCGGCTTCGCCGACTTTGCAGGCGTCACCCCCTGCTCCCCCCGGATTCGTCACAGTGATCTTGCGTTTTTCCCTATTTGTCCCCCATTCGCCGTGCTCAGGGACCCGGTGAGGATTTTTCCGACCATTCACGCTATTGTGTTCTTCAGGAATACACACAGACGTAAAGCCGATGGGGCATCCGAATTCCCTGGATCGCTCTCACATACCTCAAGGGGGTCAGGCCATGGGACGCGGTCGCGCAAAGGCAAAGCAGACCAAGGTTGCACGCCAGCTCAAGTACAACACGCCCGAAATGGATCTGGACTCACTCCAGCGCGAACTCGCTTCGCAGAGTCCTCGCCGTTCCTACGATGACGCTGGAGTCGACGACGACGATCAGTACGCCGACTACTCGGACTGGTCCGATGAGGACGAGGACGATCCCCAGGGAGCGTCCTACTCCGGCCGCTGATCCCGGCGGCGCACGCACGAAGGCGCGGCACCCCCCTGTTTCCAGGGCGGGTGCCGCGCCTTTGTGTTTCTGCGGGTCAGTAACCGGGGTGCTCGCCACCGAGCAGGGCCCGCTGGGTCTCGCCGACCGTGGCGGCGCGGACGGTGCCCAGCTCCCAGGCGTCGATGTGGCGGGCGGTGAGCATCGCCAGGGCGCGGTCCCGGTCCTCCGGGGCCACGATGGCGACCATGCCGACACCCATGTTGAAGGTCTTTTCCATCTCTTCGCGGGGCACCTTGCCCAGGTCAGCGATGGTGCGGAAGATCTGGCCCGGGGTCCAGGTGGCGCGGCTCATCTCGGCGACGAGGCCCTCGGGGATGATGCGCTCCATGTTGCCGGCCAGGCCGCCGCCGGTGACGTGGCAGAAGGTGCGGACGGTGCACTCGGCGGCCAGCGCCAGGCAGTCCTTGGCGTAGATGCGGGTGGGCTCGAGCAGCTCCTCACCGAGGGTGCGGCCGAGCTCTTCGACGTAGCCGTCGAGGGGCAGGGCAGCCTTCTCCAGGAGGACGTGGCGGGCCAGGGAGTAGCCGTTGGAGTGCAGGCCGGAGGAGGCCATGCCGATAATGATGTCGCCGGAGCGGACCCGTTGGGGGCCGAGCAGCTCATCGGCCTCGACGACACCGACGGCGGTGGCGGAGACGTCGTAGTGGCCGGGCTCCATGACGCCGGGATGCTCCGCGGTCTCGCCGCCGAGCAGGGCGCAGCCGGCCTGGACGCAGCCCTCGGCGATGCCGGCGACGATCTGCGCCACGTGCTCCGGGACGACCTTGCCGATCGCGATGTAGTCCTGCAGGAACAGCGGTTCGGCGCCGCAGACCACGAGGTCGTCGACGCACATGGCGACGAGGTCGATGCCGATGGTGTCGTGCTTGTCCATGGCCTGGGCGACGGCGAGCTTGGTGCCCACGCCGTCGGAACCGGCGGCCAGGAGCGGCTCCTTGTACTGGCCGAGGGCGAAGAGTCCGGCGAAGCCGCCGAGGCCGCCGCGCACCTCCGGTCGCGTGGCGCGCTTGGCCAGCGGGGCGAAGAGTTCGACGGCGCGGTCACCGGCCTCGATGTCGACTCCGGCGGCGGCGTAGGAGGCACCCTGGTTGTCGGTCATGGGTTCTTCACGTCTCTTTCTGTCAGGTTCTACTGGTTGGCCTGCATCGTGGCCACGAGGTCGGCGTTCGCGTTGCCGGTCGGCAGACCCAGCGGGTACCGGCCGTCGAAGCAGGCCACGCACAGTTCGTCGCGGGACTGCTCGGTCGCCTCCACCATCTCGTCGATGGTGACGAAGCCGAGGGAGTCGGCGTCGATGGCGCTGCGGATCGACTCGGTGAGCGCGGCGGTGCCGTTGGGGGTGTCCCCCGCGATGGCGTTGGCGATGAGCTCCCCGGGGCTGGCGAAGTCGATGCCGTAGAAACACGGCCACTTCACCGGCGGGGAGGCGATCCGGACGTGCACCTCGGCCGCCCCCGCCTCGCGCAGCATGCGGATGAGCGCGCGCTGCGTGTTGCCGCGGACGATGGAGTCGTCGACGACGATGAGCTTCTTGCCGGCGATGACCTGCCGCAGCGGGTTGAGCTTGAGGCGGATGCCCAGCTGCCGCAGGGTCTGGGAGGGCTGGATGAAGGTGCGGCCGACGTAGGCGTTCTTCACCAGGCCCTGCCCGAAGGGGATGCCGGCCTCGCGGGCGTAGCCGACGGCGGCGGGGGTGCCGGAATCGGGCACGGGGATGACCAGGTCGCCCTCGGCGGGGTGCTCGCGGGCGAGGCGGCGGCCGATCTCGATGCGGGTCGCGTTGACGGAGCGCTTGCGGATCACCGTGTCGGGGCGGGCCAGGTAGACGTACTCGAAGATGCAGCCGCGGTGGGTGGTCTCGGCGAAGCGGGCGCTGCGCACGCCGCCGGCGTCGATGGCGACGAGCTCACCCGGCTCGATCTCGCGGACGAAGGCGGCGCCGACGATGTCGAGCGCACAGGTCTCGGAGGCGACGACCCAGCCGCGCTCGAGGCGGCCGAGG
The DNA here is from genome assembly GCF_042658165.1 of Corynebacterium nasicanis. Taxonomy (NCBI): domain Bacteria; kingdom Bacillati; phylum Actinomycetota; class Actinomycetes; order Mycobacteriales; family Corynebacteriaceae; genus Corynebacterium; species Corynebacterium nasicanis. Next base: position 103,818 of record NZ_JBHSQE010000010.1, on the reverse strand, counting down.
ACCAGCGGGCGCACGCCGTGCGGGTCGCGGGCGGCGTAGAGGGTCTTGCCGTCGGTGAAGGTGAGGCAGAAGGCGCCCTTGACGCGCGGGAGGAGTTCCTGCGCGGAGTCGAAGACGGTGCGGCCGTCGCGGACGGCGTCGGCCAGCAGCGCCGTGATGACGGCGGTGTCCGAGCAGGCCTCCTCGGTGTCGTTGGCGAACTCGCCGAGGCCGCGCTCGACGGCCTCCGCCCGCAGCTCCACCGGGTTGACCAGGTTGCCGTTGTGCCCCAGCGCCACGTCGGTGCCGTCGGGGGAGGTGCGGAACATCGGCTGGACGTTCTCCCACTTCTTGCCTCCGGCGGTGGAGTAGCGGGTGTGCCCCAGGGCGATGTCACCGTGCAGGGAGCTGAGGATGGACTCGTCGAAGACCTGGGACACCAGGCCCATGTCCTTGAACACGACGATGCGTTCGCCATCGCCGACCGCGATGCCCGCGGCCTCCTGGCCGCGGTGCTGCAGAGCGAAGAGTCCGAAATAGGTCAGTTTGGCGACTTCCTCGCCGGGCGCCCACACACCGAAGACACCGCACTCTTCGCGCGGTTCGGTCTCGCCGCGGTCATCCAGCGGGGCGAGGGGGGCAGAATCGGTCCGGGAACGGTCCTTAATTACCACGCCCACCACTGTAGTCTGTCAGTCCCTCACAGACTAATGACCGGCAGCAGCCCGGCCACCTCGCCGACCCGGGAGCCGGAGGCGTCGACGAGGCCGCGGGAGAGGGCGGCGTCGAGAAGCAGCTGTCCGGTGGCCAGCTGGAGCCAGGTGAGCGGGTCGGTCTCGAAGACGTTGGGCGGGGTGCCGCGCGTGTGCGCGGGGCCGGCGATGCACTGGACCGCGATGAAGGGCGGGATGCGGACTTCGACGGTCTTGCCGGGGGCCTTGTCCGCCAGCGCGCGGGCGCTGCTCCGGACGGCGGCGGCGAGGACGGCGCGCGGTGGTGGCGGGGTGCCCGCCGGGTCTGTGACCCACTCCAAAACTTCGCAAGGCAGCATAGATTGAGTCTAGTAAGGTAGCACCGAAGCCCAGCAAGTTCGCTCAGAGAAAGCCTGTCCGCATGCCGAACAACCACAAGTCCCCCAAAGTCACGCTCCGCTTCCTCGCCGCGCCGACCGATGTCCTCATGGCCGGCAACCAGGGGGTCAGCGGCGGGCGTGTCCTGGAGTGGATCGACAAGGCGGCCTACGCCTGCGCCGTCCAGTGGTCGGGCACCTACTGCGTGACCGCCTACGTGGGCCACATCCACTTCAACCGCCCCATCCCCTCCGGCCACATGGTGGAGGTGCGCTCGCGCATCGCCATGACGGGGCGTTCCTCGATGCACATCGTCAACGAGGTCTTTTCCGCCGACCCGCGGGAGGGGAAGTTCACCCGCGCCTGCGACTGCCTGGTCATCTTCGTGGCCAAGGACACCGCCACCGGCAAGACCCAGGCGGTGCCCGAGTTCATCCCGGCCAACGACGAGGAACGCCGCGTCCTCGACGCCGCCCTCTCCCGCATCGACCTGCGCAAGGCCATCGAGGCGGAGATGGAGGAGCAGACCTACGACGGCCCCTCCGAGGCCCCGCGCCTGATCAACCGTTTCCTGGCCAAGCCCACCGACATCAACTGGGGCGGCAAGGTCCACGGTGGCACGGCGATGGAGTGGATCGACGAGGCCGGCGCCGCCTGCACCATGGAGTGGTCCGGCGAGCACACGGTAGCGGTGTACGCCGGCGGCATCCGTTTCTACCGTCCCATCGCCATCGGCGACCTCATCGAGGTGGACGCCCGCATGATGCGCACCGATTCCCGCTCCATGCAGATGTCCATTCACGTGCGCTCGGGCAACCCGCGCGGCGGACGGGAGAATCTGCGGACCGCCATCCACGCGACCGTCACCTACCTGGCCACGGACACCGACGGCAACGCCCTGCCCGCCCGCCAGTTCATCCCGCGCACCACCGAGGATGTCCGGCTCGCCGAGCACGCCACCAAGCTGCGTGAGCTGCGCGCCGAGTACGCCCCCATGCCGCTCGTCTCGCAGGCGACCCCGCTGCACATCGACTAGAACAGGACTAGATCGACAGGAAGTGCTGCGCCGCCATCCCGGCGGCGACGCACAGCATGGCCGCCCCGGCCACGCCGGTGAGCAGGCGCGAGGCCCGCGCCGAGCCCGCCAGCACCCTTCCTGCGAAGATGCCCAGCAGCGCGTAGACGGCCAGCGCGGAGACGATGAACACCAGGCCGAGCACGAACATCTGCGACCACGCCGGCCAGCCGCCCTCGCCGATGAACTGCGGCAGCAGGGCGACGAACAACAGCAGCCCCTTGGGGTTGAGGCCGCTGACGGCAGCGCCGGTGGTCACCGCTGACGGGCGGGTCAGGGTCGCCACTCCCCCGCCCCCGCCCGAGCCCCCGCCCCGCGGCTCCGGTGCGGTTGACTGCACCTCCACCGTGACCGGCCCGGCGTAGGCGGCGCGCAGCATCTGCCAGCCGAGGACCAGTAGGACCCCGACGCCAGCGAGCGTGACCACGGTGAGCAGCACCGGATGCCGCGCCACCAGGGCGCCGAGTCCCCCGGCGACGACCACGGTCAGCCCGAGGTAGCCGAGCCCGATGCCCGACAGCGCCCGGATGAGCGGGCGGCGTCGCAGGGCCTGCCCGATCACGAACGCCCAGTCGGGGCCCGGGGTGAGGATCAGCAGGAGGCTGAGCGCGCTGAAGCCGAGGAGGTCCGTCATGTTCATGCCGGTCATCGTGCCCGCTTATCGACGCCCCGGATACTCCCGCCTCTTTCATTCATCCGGCGCTCTTTTCCGCGCCGTTGTGAGAGAATCGGCCACATGGATGAGGTGGATCGCCAGATTCTGTCACTGGTGCAGTCGAATGCGCGCATCACGGCCGCGGAGCTGGCCTATCGCACGGGCGTGTCGTCGAGCACCTGCCTGCGGCGGCTCCGCGCGCTGGAACGCGAGGGCGTGATCACGGGCTTCCACACGCGCCTCAATCCGGCGGCGGTGGGCTACGGGACTCAGGTCATCGCCTTCATCACCCTCGAGCGGGAGGACCGGGCGACGGTGGCGGCTCTCGAGGACGGGCTCGCGGCGTTGCCGCAGGTGCTCTCGGCGGAGCGGCTCTTCGGTGACCCGGATTTCCTCGTCCGCGTGGCGGCCCGTGACCTGGCGGACTACCAGCGCCTGCGCGATGAGCACCTCAGCGAGCTGCCGGGCGTCGCGCGGATCACGTCGACGCTGGTGATGCGGGAGATCGTCAAGGACGGCCCCCTCCCGCTCTGATCAGGCCACCACCATCCACACCGCCACCTGGTGGACTGCGGCGGCGACGATGGTCGCGGTGTGGAAGTGCTCGTGGTAGCCGAAGACCCGCGCCTGCCGCCCCGGCCAGCGGAAGCCGTAGACCAGGGCGCCGAGGGAGTAGATGAGGCCGCCGGCGAAGAGCAGCCACACCACCGTCGGGCCTGCGGTCGCCCACAGGGAGGGGACGAGCGGAACGATGAGCCAGCCGAGCGTGAGGTAGACGACGACGTCGAGCCAGCGGGGGTGGGTGATCCACACGAGGTTGAGCACCATCCCCAGCGCCGCCCCGGACCAGGCCAACCCCAGCATCCAGGCGGCCTGCGTGGCGGGTAGCCCGATGAGGCACAGCGGGGTGTAGGTGGCGGCGATGAAGAAGGCGATGGTGGCGTGATCCGCGCGGCGCCACCACTGGACCGTGCGGCCGGAGCGCCAGTGGCCGAGATGGTAGGCGGCGGACACCCCGAAGAGCACCACGACGGACACCGCGTAGACGTTCACGCCGAGGGCCTGCCACCAGGGCAGGGTCATCCAGGCGAAGGTCGATAGGACGGAGCCGGCGATCACGGAGGTCAGGGCCGCGAAGAAATGGAACCAGCCGCGCGTGACCGGGCGGGCGCCGCGGTCGAACACGTGTCGGGTGAGGGTGATTGTCTCTGCCATGTTGCGCCTTCCGCACCTTCCACACCGTAACTTACGGTCGCGTAGGCCACAGTACACGCCCGTTCTGTAAAATTTTACTTTCCGTGTTACTCAACATGTCACTTTCCTCTACAATAACTGTCAAGGTCCAGGGAATTTCTTCCCTGGCCATTCGGAAAGGACAGATCATGCGTTGCGTCATCACCGGAGGTGCCGGCTTCTTGGGCAGCCACCTCGCGGACCTCATCATCCAGCAAGGGCATGAGGTACTCGTCCTCGATTCGCTGCACACCGGTTCCCGCGCAAACATCTGCCACCTTCTCCCCCACCCCGCCTTCACCTTCCGCGAGTGCGACGTCCGCTACCCGCTGCAGGTCGATGGGCCGGTGGATATCGTGTTCCACCTGGCCTCACCCGCCTCGCCCCCGGTGTTCACCGCGCAACGGGTCGACTGCCTGCTCACCAACTCCCTCGGGGTCTACCACGCCGCGCGCCTCGCCCTGGACAGCGGGGCGCGGCTGGTGCAGGCGTCGACAAGCGAGGTCTACGGTGACCCACTGCACCACCCGCAGGTGGAGGGCGACTGGGGCAACGTCAACCCCATCGGCGAGCGCAGCTGCTACGACGAGGGGAAACGCTACGGTGAGGCCCTTATTACCGCGATGCGCCTGGAGCACGGGCTCAACTCCGGCATCGCCCGGATCTTCAACACCTACGGTCCCCGGATGCACCCGCACGATGGTCGCGTCATCTCCGGATTCGTCCGGCAGGCGCTCGCCGGGGAACCCCTCACCGTCTTCGGCAACGGCTCCCAGACCCGGAGCTTCTGCTACGTCAGCGACCTCGTCCGCGGACTGTGGCTCCTGGGCAACTCCGATCACCCGGGGCCCGTCAACCTGGGTAACCCCCTCGAGCACAGCGTCCTCGACATGGCCCATTACATCCGGCGGCTCACGGGATCGTCCTCCCCCATCGTCCACGAGCCTCTGCCCGGGGATGACCCGGCGCGCCGCCGTCCGCAGATCGCCCGCGCCAAGGAGGTCCTGGGATGGGAGCCGGTCGTCGGACTGGAGGAGGGAATGAGCCAGGTGATCGCCTGGCAGCGGCAGGTCCTGGCGGCCTCGAAGCTGCCCGCGTGAGCAGGCATTCCCTCCAGGTCCAGCAGTCGCGCGCTTTAGCAGAGGAACGCCGTGCACTCGCCGCGGAGATCCGCTCGTTGAGCGGTGGCTGCGTCGCCGACATCGCCCCGAGCGGGCCGGTCCTGGCGCGGCAGCCGGCGCGGCAGATCAGGAACGCGCCCGCGGAGCTTTTTGAAGCGGCGCTGAGTCCGCGGCAACAGCGCTTCCTCGACCTCATGGTGGTGCTGTGGTGGTCACTCATCATCGTCTTCGGGGTGTGGTGGTTCCAACCCCAGCACGTCGGCACCACCTTCGGCCTCGTGTCCAACTCCATCGTCGTCTGGTTCATGCTGCTCATCCCCGCCGGCTATGTGTTCCGCATGCGTGGGCTGCGTCGGGTACGACGCGACCTGCCGCTTCCCGACGCCCGCGTCGCCATGATCACCACCCGCGCCCCCAGTGAACCGTTCTCCGAGGTCCGCCCCACCCTGGAGGCGATGCTCTCTCAGGACACCACATTCCCCTATGACGTGTGGCTGGCCGATGAAGCCCCCACCGATGAGATCCTCGCCTGGTGCACGGCGCACGGCGTGCAGGTGTCCACCCGCGAGGGGGTCGAGGCCTACCACCGCGACGAGTGGCCCCGGCGCACCCGCTGCAAGGAGGGCAACCTCGCCTACTTCTACGACACCCACGGCTACGACAACTACGAGATCGTCGCCCAGTTCGACTGCGACCACATACCCGCTCCGGACTACCTCGAGGCGATCCTGCGGCCCTTCTCCCACCCGGACGTCGGCTACGTGGCCGCGCCCAGCATGTGCGACCTCAACCGCGCGGAATCCTGGTCCGGCCGGGGACGCCTCTATGCCGAGGCCCACATCCACGGCCCCTTCCAGCTCTCGCACAACGGCGGGCTCACCCCGACGTGCATCGGCTCCCACTATGCGGTGCGCACGTCGGCGCTCGCCCGGGCCGGGGGCCTCGGCCCGGAACTCGCCGAGGATTTCTCCACCTCCTACGTCATCCGCCTCACCGGCGCGGACGGGGTCTTCGCCATCGATGCCCGGGCGCACGGGCAGGGTCCTCCCACCTTCGCCGCGATGGTCACCCAGGAGTTCCAGTGGACCCGCTCACTGGTGGTCCTCTTTCTCGGGCTGGTGAGCCGGACCCTGCCGGTGTTCCACCCGCGGCTGCGATTCCGCTTCAGTTATGCGCTGCTGTTCTCCTCGCTGGTCGGGGTGATGGCCGCGGCCGGCTTCCTCATCGCCCCGCTGGCGGTGGTGCTCGACCAGCAGTGGATGCGCATGAACTTCCTCATGTTCCTGCTGCTGACCTTCCTGGTCACGCTGCCGCTCGTCGGTGTGACGTGGATCCAACGGCGGGCGGGCCTGCTCCGTCCCAACGACGTTCCCCTCATCAACTGGGAGTCGGGGGTGTTCCAGCTGGTCCGCTGGCCTTATCTCCTGCAGGGCGCGCTGGCTGGTGTCCGGCAGGTGCTCACGCGGAAGCAGGTGCAGTTCCGGGTCACCCCCAAGGGGGACACGGGCCTGACCCCCATGTCGGTGAAGGTGATCGTGCCCTATGTCGTTCTCGCGCTCGTCCTCACCGGCATCGGCGGGTGGGGCACCGTCACCGACCGCGCGCTCGGTTACGCCGGTCTGACCTTGTTGGGTGCGGTGACCTACGGGTTCCTCTCCTTCTTCATCCCGTGGATGCACCTGCGGGAGCTGCCTTTGGGGGTGGGCACGCGCGCGGAGCGCATCGCGGCGGTCCGCACCCCGCTGCTCCTCGGGGTGGGCGTGTTCCTGCTCTCGCTGGCGGCTCTGGCCCTGTTCGTCTCAGTGTTTTTCGGAGGTTATCAATGGATCGTCTAGATCAACCGGTGCTGGTCACCGGAGGCACCGGTTTCATCGGCAGCCATATAGTCGTCGAGCTGCTTCGCGACGGCCGCCAGGTGGTCATCATCGACGACCTCTCCAACTCCCACCCGGCCGTCCTGCACGCGGTGGCCGAGCTCGGCGGAGCGGAGCCGGTGCTCGAGGTCGGTGACATCCGCGACCGCGCCTTCCTCGCCGACGTCCTCGCCCGGCACCGGCCCGGCGCGGCCATCCACTTCGCCGCGAAGAAGGCGGTGGGTGAGTCCGTGGAAATCCCCGCCACCTACCTCGACGTCAACATCGGCGGCACCGCGACGCTGGTGGCCGCGCTGCACGACGCCGGAGTGCGCACCCTCGTGTTCTCCTCCTCCTGCTCCGTCCACGGGGAGACCGACCCGACCCCGCTCAACGAGGACTCCCCCGTCGCCCCGGCGAACCCCTACGCCTACACCAAACTCACCGGCGAGCAGATGCTCGCGCGGCTGGTCGGGGCGGACCCCTCCTGGGCGACGGTGGCGCTGCGCTACTTCAACCCCATCGGCGCGCACCCGAGTGGTCTGCTCGGCGAGGCCGGGAAGGGGCGCCCGCTCAACATCATGCCCTGGCTGGTGGATGTGGCGAGCGGCCGGCAGCCGGAGCTCGCGGTCTTCGGCGACGACTGGCCCACCCCGGACGGCACGTGCGTGCGGGACTACCTGCACGTCGTCGACGTCGCCCGGGTGCACGTCCTCGCCCTGCGCCACCTGGAGGCAGGTGCTGCGCGGGTGTTCAACATCGGCAGCGGGGTGGGCACCAGCGTGCTCGAGCTTATCGACGCCATGGAGGAGGCCTGCGGCCGGGAGATCCCCTACCGCATCGCGCCCCGGCGCGACGGTGACGTCTCCTCCCTCGTGGCTGACGCGCGCCTCGTGCAGGAGGAGTGGGGCTGGCGCCCGGAGTTCACGGTGGCGGACATGTGCGCGGACACGTGGCGCTACGAGCAGCAGGGCGCGCGACTCAGTCGCGGGGACTGACCGCGCCGACACTGTCCTCCCCTCCTGCGATCGGACGGCCGAGCAGGTCGCCGGTGGCGGGTTCCACACGTAGGTCGGTGGTCGGTGGGAACGCCACGCGCAGGGGCGAATGCACGGCCAGACCATTCGGGAGATCGTCACGGTCGAGGAAGTCCGGAGCCCGGGCGACATTGTGTCCCGCCCCGGGGAGGAAACCGGAAACCTCGTCGATGTCGTGGGCCAGCCCTCCGTCCCAGTCCAGGAGCGGGACCTGCGGTGACACCGCCAGCTGGTTGGCCGCGAACTCGAGCTGCCCCGCTGCATCGAAACTGCGGATTCTCACTGCGGGAGCGGAACCCGCACTGGTGTCGAGGATGTTGTGATGGACACGCAGGTTGCGCACCGTGCCCATGAGCAGGAGCGCAGAGGCACCCGCACCGTCTCCTCCCCGCGTGACGACAGTGTTGTGGTGGAGGTGGATGTCGTGGACAAAGACGTCCGGGTCATCGGTGTCCAGCCCCCCGAGCACCGCGAAGCCGGAGGGCAGTTGGTCGGTATGACCGTCGCCCACGGAGGCGTTGTAGCGGAAGGTGACCCTGCCGGTGGGCGTACCCTTCCCGTGGGTGTAGACGAGGAACCCGGCGCCGTGGTTGTCGTGTGAGAGATTGCGTTCGACCAGGACGTCGGTCGCTGAGATGTCGACGCCGAAGCCTCCGCCGTCGGTCCAGCCGGAACGGTTGTGGTGGGAGGTGTTGTCCCGGATGATGACGTCGGTGGAGTCGTGGGTCCACAATCCGATGGGTCCTTCGGGGGCGTGGGACTCCGCCCCGTTGCGGGAGGTGTCATTCCGCTCGACGACAGCTCCGTCCACGGAGCCGATGACGATGCCGCTTCCCGTGTTGACCTCCTCCCTTTCGATGCCTCGCGTGCCGGTGACCACGCTGTCTCTGATCCGCAGGTCACTGAGGGCGTAGTCGGGTGCGGTGGCTCCGTAGGTGATGATGCCGTTGCGCTGCGCCCCGGTGACGTGGACCGCCTCGATGGTGACACCGTCGAAGCCGTCGCCGGCCCGCTCGGCCCCCACGGCCACGCCCTGGTAGGCCCCGTCGATGGCGAGATCCCGCAGGGTGATCGCCGAGTGACGTCCCCCACCCGGGCTCACGGTGACCAGTACACCGTCGACGGGGGCATCACCCTCCACGATGATGTCCACTCCGCTCACCTCGACGCCAGAGGTGTCGACGATATCGATACCGGCCTTCCCCTCGGCCACGATGCCGGGGAAGGACTCGTCCGCAGTGATCCGCACGGGAAGCTCGGGGGCGCCGGCATCCTCGCTGGTCACACGCAGCGTGCCGGGCAGGGGCCGGTCACCGGTGAGCACGATCGTCTCGCCCGGCGCGAGCTCCTGCTCGGTGGCCCGCTCGAGGCTGGCCCAGGCCCGCTCGGGGCGCAGTCCGGAAGCGTCATCATCGCCGTCGGCGGACACGTAGTAGGTGACCGGTCCCTTCGTGAACGCCACCCCACACCCCGCCAGCAGCATCGCCGACACCAGCACCGCCACCGCCCGCCACGTCCGGATCACGCACATCCCTTTCCTGGTGTCACCCGTGTCCGGCCCTCCGGATGCTTGCCGGGTAAACCGATCTGTCGTTGGGACAGAGACTATCAGTGTCATCGGCATCCCACCCCTTTTCCCGCCCCTCCCCGTGCGCCGCTTATCGACGCCCAAGGAGTCACACCCACCGTCAGATCTTCAGGATCCCGCGGCGGTGGCTCGGACGCGACCTGGGACTTTTCGCGGTTGGAGTCATCTCGAACCTGAAAAGCTCACGCCGGCCCGGTCAGACACCGAAACACGTAGAGACCGCACCCGGACTATTCTCGGGTGCGGTCTCTCCGCTGACTGGACCTGCTAGACGACTGCGTTGGCACCCGTCGCGTGACCGAAGAGGTCCGGCAGGGTGGCCTTCCAGGCGTCCTTGAGCTCGTCGATGTTGACGGTCGTGGAGCCGAAGGTGAGGTCACGGCCCTGCGTGGTCTCACCGATGCGGACGGCCGGGACACCGAGCTCGGCGGCGCGTGCGAGCACGGCGTCGACATTGTCCTCGGTGGTGGCCACGAGCGCGCGGGACGCGGACTCGGAGAACAGCGCGACGAACTCTTCCTTGTGGACTCCCGCGAGGTCGAGGGCGACGCCGCCCGTGTAGCGGAAGGCCATCTCGGCGACGGCCTGCGCCAGGCCGCCCTCGGAGAGGTCGTGGGCGGCGGTGAGCAGCGAGTTGCCGACGAAGAAGTCGGCGAGGCGCTCTTCGTTGGCCAGGTCGACCTGCGGGGGCAGGCCGGCCAGGCCGCCGCCGGAGATCTTCTGCCAGATGGAGCCACCGAACTCGTCGGCGGTGTCACCCAGGAGGATGAGCACCTCCTTCTCGTCGACGGAGCCGAGGTCGTGCCCGATGGCGTCGTGGACGTCCTCGATGACGCCGAGGACACCGACGACCGGGGTCGGCAGGATCGGGGTCTCGCCGGTCTGGTTGTAGAAGGAGACGTTGCCGCCGGAGACCGGGATGCCCAGCTCCTTGGCGCCGTCGGCCAGTCCGTGGACGGACTCGCGGAACTGCCACATGACGTCCGGGTTCTCCGGGGAACCGAAGTTGAGGCAGTTGGTCACGGCCACCGGGCGGGCGCCGGTGACGGCGACGTTGCGGTACGCCTCGGCCAGCGCCAGGCGGGCGCCGGTGCTCGGGTCCAGCTTGGTGTAGCGGCCGGAGGCGTCGGCGGAGACGGCGACGCCGCGGTTGCTCTCCTCGTTGATGCGCAGGACACCGGCGTCGGAGTACTTCGCCTTGACGGTGTTACCGCGCACGTAACGGTCGAACTGCTCCGTGATGAAGTCGCGGGAGCACAGGTGCGGGGAGGTGACCATGTCGAAGAGGGCCTGGCCCAGGTCCTCCGGGCGCTCGACGGGGGTGTACTCCTGCAGCGCGTCCTGCCACTCGGGGCGGGCGAAGGGGCGGTTGTAGACGGGGCCCTCGTCGATGGTGGACGGCGGGGCGTCCATGACGATCTCGCCGTTGTGGACGACGAGGAGGCGGTCGGGCTCGTCGGTGACCTCGCCGATCTCGGCGCAGGTGACCTCCCAGCGGGCGCAGATCTCCTTGAACTTCTCGACGTTCTCCGGGGTCACCACGGCGCACATGCGCTCCTGGGATTCGGAGGCGAGGATCTCGGCGGCGGTCATGTTCTCGGCGCGCAGCGGCACGGCGTCGAGGTTGACGCGCATGCCGCCGTCACCGGCGGCAGCCAGCTCGGAGGTGGCGCACGCGAGGCCGCCGCCGCCGAGGTCCTGGATACCGACGACGACGCCGGCGTCGTAAAGCTCGAGGCAGCACTCGATGAGCACCTTCTCGGCGAAGGGGTCGCCGACCTGGACGGCGGGGAGCTTGCGCTCCTCGCCCTCCTCGAAGTTGGCGGAACCGAGGACGGACACGCCGCCGATGCCGTCGAGGCCGGTGCGGGAGCCGAAGAGCATGACCTTGTTGCCGGAACCGGAGGCGAAGGCCAGCTTGAGGTCCTCGACCTTGAGGGTGCCCACGCACAGCGCGTTGACCAGCGGGTTACCCAGGTAGGCCTCGTCGAAGATGGTCTCGCCGCCGATGTTGGGCAGGCCCAGGGAGTTGCCGTAGCCGCCGATGCCGGCGACGACGCCGGGCAGGACGCGGCTGGTGTCGGCGGCGTCAGCCGGGCCGAAGCGCAGCTGATCCATGACGGCGATCGGGCGGGCGCCCATGGCCATGATGTCGCGGACGATGCCGCCGATGCCGGTGGCGGCACCCTGGTACGGCTCGACGAAGGACGGGGAGTTGTGGGACTCGACGCGGAAGGTGACGGCGTCGCCGCCGCCGATGTCGACCACGCCGGCGTTCTCGCCGATGCCGGCGAGAATCTTGGAGGCCATCTCCTCGGTGGTGGTCTCACCGAAGTAGCGCAGGTGCACCTTGGAGGACTTGTAGGAGCAGTGCTCGGACCACATGACGGAGTACGTGGTCAGCTCGGCGTCGGTGGGACGGCGGCCGAGGATGGACTTGATCTTGTCGTACTCGTCCTGCTTGAGGCCGAGCTCCTCCCACGGCTGCTCGAGGTCCGGGGTGGCCAGGGCGGCGTCGACGGTGTCGTTGTGAACGGTCATATTTCAAGCCCTCCTAGGCTGCGATCGTGCCGATGGCGGACAGGAACATTCCCAGGCCGTCGAGCGACGGACCGGTGAGCACCTCGACGGCGTGCTCCGGGTGCGGCATGAGGCCGACGACGCGGCCGGTCTCGTTCGTGACACCGGCGATGGCGTTGACGGACCCGTTGTAGTTGTCGGTGTAGCGGAAGACGACGCGGCCCTCCCCCTCGAGCATCTCGATGGTCTCCGGGGCGGCCTGGAAGCGGCCCTCGCCGTGCTTGGCGGGGATGAGGATCTTCTGGCCGGACGCGTAGTGCGAGGTCCACGCGGTGTCGGCGTTGACCACCTCGAGGTAGGTGTCGGTGCAGTGGAAGTGCAGGCCCTGGTTGCGGGTGAGCGCACCCGGCAGCAGGCGGGCCTCGGTGAGCACCTGGAAACCGTTGCAGATGCCCAGGACGGGCATGCCCTTGCCGGCGGCCTCGACCACGGAGGTCATGACCGGGGCGATGGCGGAGATGGCGCCGGAGCGCAGGTAGTCACCGTAGGAGAAACCGCCGGGGACGACGACGGCGTCGACGCCCTTGAGGTCCTCGTCGGCGTGCCAGAGGTTGACCACCTCGGCGCCGGCGATGCGCACGGCGCGGGCCGCGTCGACATCGTCGAGCGTGCCGGGGAAGGTGATGACTCCGATCTTGGCGGTCACTGAGCGACCTCCACACCGACGACCTCGAAGTCCTCGATCACGGTGTTGGCGAGCAGAGTTTCGGCGAGCTTCTCCAGGTCAGCGGCGGTGACGGAGTCATCCACCTCGAGCTCGAAACGCTTGCCCTGGCGGACATCGCTCACGCCGGTGACGCCGATGCGTCCCAGAGCGCGGTGGACAGCCTGCCCCTGGGGGTCCAGGATCTCCGCCTTCGGCATGACATTCACAACAACACGGGCCACAGTTTTCCCTTATCTTCGCCGGAATTGGTCGGTCTCAGCATAGCGCGTCAAGGGCATTCCTAATACTCCGCGAAACTTTTTCCGGGTCCACCCCTCCGGGTACTTCCGGGTGTTTCCGGAGGCGTCCGGGCGATCAGGTTCCGAGCGGCATCCCGGAGACGACACCCCGGTAGTCTCCGGGCTCGGCGCCCGCCGCGACGGCGGCCCGGGCCGCCCGGAAGAAGTCCGCGGCCACCTTCTTGTCCGCCAGGTTGCGGCCCGAGACCGACAGGCGGATGGTGTTGCCCCGCGCAGCACCCCGCTCGGCGGCGCGGATGACGTTGCGACGCCACCACTTGGCCGCGCCGAAGCCCTCACCGACGGAGAGGTTGCGGCACTGGAGGAAGGTGTCGGAGCGCAGCAGATGCAGCCCCCGGGTGCTCGCCGCCAGGGCGAAGCCGAAATCCGGGAGCACCTCAAGTGTGCCGGGCGACATGCGCCAGCGCGGCGGGGCGAAAAGATCGGTCTCGATGCCGATCTTGCGCATCTGCCGGGTGGCGCCGGCGACGCGGAGGCGGGCCTCGTGGGCCTCGAGCGTGGCGAACTCGGAGCGCCGCCCCTGCACCGCCTGATCGAAGCCATTGAGGATGAGCGCGCGCCCGGCCTCCTGCTGCGCGAGGAGCCACTCCCGGGTGGCGGCATCCTTGGCCAGGTGCCAGTTGCCGTCGATGTGCGGAGCCACCAGCAGCGACACCGGGATACCGGCGGCATCGAGGCGTCCGACCATGTCCGCCACTGCTCCCCGGGTATCAGAGAAGATACTGGAGATCGATACCAGGAGCCGACCATGCATAGGCGCGATTATCGCATGCGCGGGCGTCCCTGTCCTGCCGAGCGCGTCACTCGCCGCGCCAGCTTAGCGACGTGCCATCCGGCGGATCCACCAGAGGAGCAGGAGGATGACCACCACGGCGGCGGCCAGCACGGCCCACATCCACCACTGCATCTTAAAGCCGGCGTCCTCGAATACCTTGCCGTCGTCCGGATCCATCTCCACGCGGTGGGCGTGGACGAGCAGGCGGTGGGTGTTCACGCCGTAGGGCGTGCACGTGATGAGGGTGATGAGGTCCTCCCCCGCCACCGGGGAGAGCGTGTCCGTCTCATTGGGCAGGACCACGTCGATGCCGTGGACCTCGTACTTCATCCGCTCGCCGAAGGTGGAGATGTAGATGGCATCGCCCTCCTTCACCTTCACCAGGTTGTCCCACAGCGTGGCGTTGGTGATGCCGGTGTGCCCGGTGATCACGGAATGCGTGCCCTCCCCGCCGACGGGCAGGGCGGAACCGTAGAGGTGGCCCAGACCCTTCTGCAGGGTGTCGGGCTGCGTGCCGTGGTAGACGGGCAGGCGCGAATCAATGCTGGGGATGACCACCTGCGACATCGCGGGCTGCCCCGCCAGCTGGGCGAGGTAGAGCTGGTAGAGCTCGTTGCCGGAGCTCACGCGCGCGTCCCAGGGGTCGAGAATCGGGCCCGGGGTGTGCTCCCGGTTGTAGGCGTGCGCCGCCTCGATGGCCTCGTTGAGGGCCACCGGGTCGGCTTCACCGATCTTCTGCTCGTACTCGGCGGCCACGCGCTGCTGGGCGAAGTTGTTCCAGTTGGACGCGATCACGGGGTAGAGCATGACGCTCAGCCCGACGAGGATGATGAGCACGGGCAGGAGCACCCGGCGCAGCGTCGACGGCCTGCGGGCCTCCCGGTGCCGGGCGGTGACGGTCACTGCCGGCTCCTCCTCCGGGCCAGGAGTCCGCCGCCGAGCACGAGCGCGGTGCCGGCGACCACGAGTCCGAGGACGCTGGCGCCGGTCATGGCGAGCGGACCGCGCGGGGGCTCACCCGGCGCGCCGGGGCCACCCGGGGGCGGCGTGGCCGGAGGCGGGGTCGCCGGGGTGGTCCCCGGCGGCGGGACCGGCGTGGTTGGTGGCGGCGGGGGCGGGGTGGTGCCCGGCGGCGGGGGCGGCGGGGTGGTGGTGGGCGTCGGCTCGGGCGAGCCCTTGGCCACCACGACCACGTCGTAGTCCCAGGTGACGCCGTCGACGTCGCCGGTGGGCAGGGTAAGCAGGAAGGGGGCGGCCGTGTGGTAGCGGTAGCCGTCGAGGTGGCGCGGGGTCTCCACGACGTAGTACAGGCCGACGGGCAGGCCGGTGAAATAGGCCTCGCCCTGGGCGTTGGTCACCGCGGAGATGGGTGCCTCCAGCCCGCGGGCGATGGCCTGGGCCACCGTGAGGGAATGGGCGAGATCCCATCCCTCCTGGGTGGTCAGATCCACACCCTGGACGCGCTGGATGGTGAAGGTGACGCCCTCCACCGGGGCCCAGGGCAGGGTGTTGCCCGGGGTCTCGTCGAAGGGGTTGGGCTTCGCCTTGCGGATGGTCAGGGAGATGAGGCGGGTGGGATCGATCTGGGAGACGGCCTGCTGCGAGACGCGGCCGTCGACAATGCGGGCGTCAGCCATGCCGGCCCCCAGGCCGAGCCCGGAGGCGGCGAGCGCTCCGGCCAGCATGATGGACCCCAGGCGAATGCTGCGTGAGTTCATGACTATGCCAGCTCCTCGTTCTCGACCGTGACCTTGTTGTTGCGCAGAGTGCGGAGGATCCACCACACCAGCCCCGCGAGGACCAGACCCGCGACGGCGAGGACCAGCCACATCCACCACTGCATCTGGAAACCGGCGGACTCGAAGACCTTGCCGTCGTCCGGGTCCATCTCCACGCGGTGCGCGTGCACGAGCAGGCGGTGGGTGTTGATGCCGTAGGGGGTGCAGGTGATGAGGGTGAGCAGGTCCTCACCGGACACCTTGCCGATGCTGTCGGTCTCGTGAGGCAGCACGACCTCGATGTCGTGGACCTCGTACTTCAGGCGTTCGCCGAAGGTGGACACGTAGATCGCGTCGCCCTCCTTCACCTTGATGAGGTTGTCCCACAGCGTGGCGTTGGTGATACCGGTGTGACCGGTGATCACGGAGTGCGTGGAGTCGCCGCCGACGGGCAGGGCCGTGCCGTAGAGGTGGCCGAGGCCCTTCTGCAGGGTGTCCGCCTTGGTGCCGTGGTAGACGGGCAGGCGGGAGTTGATCGTCGGGATGACCACCTGGGACATCGCCGGCTGCCCGGCCAGCTGCTCGGTGTAGGCGCGGTACTCGTCGTTGTCGGTGTTGACGTGCACGAGCCACGGGTCGAGGATCGGGCCCTGCACCTGGGTGCGGTTGTACTCGTGCGCCGCCTCGATCGCCTCGTTGAGGGCCACCGGATCGGCGTCCTGGATGAGGTCCTCGTATTCCTGGGCGACCTTTTGCTGGGCGATGTTGTTCCAGTTGGAGGAGATGACGGGGTACAGCATGACCACCAGTCCGATGACGACGATCAGGGCAGGCAGGACCACGCGTCGGAAGGCGGAGGCCTCCTCGAACTTCCTGTGCTGCGCGGTGATGGTCATGGTGCTCACTCCAATGTGACGTGGGAAAAAGGGGCGGGGAATTTAGGGCCTTCCCCGCGGCGGGCCGGGTCAGGAGGCGTCAGCGATGCTTATCGACGCCCCCTTTCCACCAGTCCTCTTAGGACTTGGCGGAGTTGCGGCGGGCGGCGTATGCGCCAGCGCCGATGATGCCTGCGCCTGCGGCAATGATGAGGCCGACACCCATGCCACCGGTCTCCGGCAGGAAGTCGTCGTCGTCGACGTTGAGGACGTCAGCGGTGTAGACGATGTTGGCGCCGGTGACGTCGGTGACGCCCGGGGCGCCCGGGTGCAGCTGGAAGCGGATGGGCTCGACCAGCTTGGCGTAGCCGGCCGGGGCCTTGGTCTCGACCAGGCAGTAGAACTTGTTGATCGCGTCGTCGTGGTTCTCCAGGTTGGTGACGTGGAGGCCGTCGATGGTGAAGGTGCCCTGGGCGTTGGTGACAAAGGTGTTCGGCTCGGTGACGCCGGTGCCGACGGTCAGCGGACCGCCGATGAGGACGCTGCCGCCGTCAGCGCCCGGCTCACAGCGGTAGAGCTGGAACTCGGCGCCTGCGAGGGTCTCGCCGGCCTCGTTCTTCTTGTTGATCGTGACCTTGCCCCACTTGGTCTCCACCTCGTTGGTGGTGGTGGTGGTGTCGCCGCCACCGGAACCGTTGTTGGTGATGACGATGGCCTGGTTCTTCACGATACCGTCGGTGCCACCGATCTCCTTGACGTCGGCCTCGATGGTGGTGACCACCTGGACGGCCGAGTTAGCCGTCTTGGCGTCGGTCAGCTTCTGCAGACCAGCGGCGGTGAAGACGATCTCCACCTGCTGGGTCGCGGCGTTGACGGTGACGGTGTAGTCGGTGCCCTGTGCGAAGACGGTGCCGTCAGACAGGCCGACGGTGATCTGACCCGGGGTGGTGGTCAGCTGCTCCTCGTCCAGGTCATCCTGCACGATGTACTTGGTGATGGTGGTGGCGTTGGTGGCCACGGCCGGGATGTCCGACTTAATGGTGTAGGTGATGGAATCACCAACGTTGTCATCCGCGTCCACGACCTCCTTGGTGGCGGTGGAGGAGGTGTTCTTCGGGTAGACCACCGGGTTGTAGTTCCAGGCGGTGGTCGGGGTGCCGTCGGAGGCCAGGGAGGTCATCGGCACGAAGACGTAGAACGGTGCGGACGGGACGACGCCCTCCGGGACGACGGTCTCGGTGACCAGGTAGAGGCCGAACTGCAGGCCGGAGAACACGGCCTCACCGTTGGCGCCGGTGGTCTGGGTGATGCCCTCATCCAGGACCGGGGTGACGGCGTCAGCGGCGCCATTGGCGATCTTGGAGGCGGCGGCCCAGCCCTCGTTGGTGGAGAGGTCGACGTTGGTGACCTGCTGGAGCTGGAAGGTGACGCCCTCCAGCAGGGTGCCCGGGGTGGTGCCGATGGTCTCACCGGTGGCCGGGTCGCCGGGGTTCTCGCCAGCGCCGAGGAGCTTCTTGACGACGGTCAGGGAAGCCTGGCCGTTCTGGGTCCAGTCGATGGAGTTGTAGGCCGGGGCCGGGTTCGTCTGAGCGGTGGCGATGGCCAGGCCCGCGGTGGCCGGAGCCAGTGCGATGCCGAATGCGGCGACGAAAGCGGCGGTGCGCTTGAAGGAAACGGAAGCCATGAGGGTCCCTCTTTCGGAAATGGTGACGCTGGGCCCGGAAGTTGTCGGGGGCTGCGCGTGCAGGGGATGGGGGTTGTGCTGGTGGTGATGTCGGGAGCGTGACCGGTGGTCAGCGCCGCAACATCAGTGGTCGGTGCCCAAGGGCCCAGCGCGGCACCGGGTGTACTTTCCTGTGTTCATCGTTGACCTTTCAAGCGGGTGAAGTTTTAGTGAGCGTTGCGACGGCGACCGTAGAGGGCGCCACCCAGGATGATGAGTCCGCCGATGGCGATCATCGGGATCACTCCCATGCCGCCGGTCTTGGGCAGCGTCTGGGTGTCGACCAGTTCGTTATGCACCTGTCCGACGTTGACGGTGAGGGTCGACTTGGTCACCTCGAAGTAGCGGGGCGTCTCGTCCTTGTGGAAGCCCAGGGGCGCCTTCGTCTCGACGAGGCGGTACCAGCCGAGCTGCATGTCCTGGACAGCGAACTTTCCTGCGACGATGTCCTTGTCGGGGCCACTGCACTGCGCCACGTCGGTGGCGATGCAGTCCGTGACCTTCACCGACGGGCCGGTGGCGGTGCCGCCGTTGCCGGTGACCGGGGTGAGCTCCCATTCGGACTCGCCGAGAAGGACCACCTGATCAGGCTTCGTCGGGTTGGGGACACCGACCTTCTCCCACGTCGCGCCACCGACGACCCGCTTGATCACCGGAATACACGCCAGGTTGTCCTGCGTCGGGATCGGCGAGTAGGCCTGGTTCTCCTGGTAGATGGACGTGACGTTCGGGACACCCATGGTGTTGTTCGAGTGGGCCGCGCCACCGGTCGTGGTGCTGACACACTGTCCCAGGCGCGTCTCGTTCTGCTCGAAGACGGTGCCCGCGAAGTTGGGGGCCTTGGTGTTGTTGAGCATGAGCGGGATGCTGATGTTGAACTTCACCGCGCCGGCAGTGCCGGGCTGCAGTCCGGTGATGGACGTGGCCAGCGTGTAGCCGTCGCGAAGCTCGGCCTCGGTGTACGTCTTGCTCGGGTTGAAGCCGACGGCCTGCGCGCCCGTCCCGTTGGCGTCGAAAGTAATGGTGGCGGTGGCGCCGGACTGCCAGAGCAGACCTGCGGGCACGGAGAAGTACTCGTTGACCGGACCGGTGGCGCCGACGGCCGTGCCGTCATTGACCACCGTGATGGTGTAGTTGAGGGTCAGCTTGCCGTCAGCATCCGCCTCGACGACCGCACCGATGTGCGGGTTCACTCCCGGCGGGTTGTTCTGCTCCGCTGGAGCCACCTGGGTCGGGGTCTTGATGACGTGCACCGGCGGCGCGTACGTGTTGTTGATGCGGCAGGTGACGTTGTCGCCGTTGACCAGGGAGATGGAGTTGTCGGTGCCGACGGTCTTGCCGGCGTTACAGGTCCAGGTGCCCGTGGTGTACTGGCCGGCGCCGTCATGGTTGGCGTTCTCGCCGAGGATGTAGCGTCCCGGCGTGACGTTGCTGCTCACTGCGACCTGCCCACTGCTCGGGGAGCTGCCGGAGATACCGGTCGAGCTCGCCGGGTTCACGGCCGTCAGCGTGAAGTAGCGCGAGTCGGTGGCCGAGCCGTTGACGATGTCCTTGATCAGCGTCAGCTTCGCCAGCTGCGGCTGCTGCACCGGGACGCAGGCGTCGTTGTTGTCGGCGCCGTCGGCATCCTTGTCCATGGTGACCACGTTGAAGAATCCGGTACCCGGGGTACCCGCTCCCTGCGTGTTACAGGTGCCGGCGCTCGCCCAGTCGACCGTCCCACTCAGGTTGGCCTTGAGCTTGAGCGTGACCACATGGCTCGCCACCGCGCCGCCTGCCAGGTTGGCGGCCGGAATGGTGAACGTACCCGTCTTGCCCTGCGAGGTGCCGTTGAGAGCCACGTCCTCGATGGTGAAACCGGCGGGGACAGTGACCTTGTCATTGATCACCGGATGGGTGCCCGCGGTGGCGCCGATGTTGGTGACCTGAACCAGGTAACGAACCAGGATGGAGCCGTCCGCCGCGACCGTCACGCGCTGGCCGGTGGTGCCGGCCGGGGAGACGGTGCCGTCAGCGTTGATGACCGACTTCTGCACCTGGAAGCCATCCTTGGGAACAGTGGTGCTCGGATAGTTACAGGTGGCAAGGTCAGCGACGCGGCCGTCGGGCGAGTAGTTGCCGTTGATGTACGTGGTCCATGTGCCACTGGGTCCTGCCAGCGGATCACGCTCGAAGATCTTGCTTCTGAACGGCTCGGTGCCACCTGCGTAGGCGTAGTTCGCCACAATGAGGTTGCCCTTGCTGTTGAATGCCAGGCCGTAGTACTCAGTGGTGGGGCTCGCCGGGCTGGTGGTGTGTGTACCCCAGTTGGCCGGGGTGATGGTGCCGCCAGCGGCCAGCTGGGCAGCAGACGCTCGGTACAGAACTTCACCGTAGGTGCCGCCGAGCAGGTACATGTTGCCGTCACCGTCGAACGCGAGGTCGCGGGCGGAACCAGTTCCAATGCCGCTCATGGTGCCCACTCGAGTCCACTGCGTGGCAAGGGACGTGCCGTTCCAGTTGAGACGGTAAATGCCACCCGAGGTGTCGATGGTCCACAGGTTGCCGTCCTTGTCGAAACCAAGGGCATTGGTCACCCCGGGGAGTGCCATGACGTCAGTGTGGACACCCGTTGCGGTGTCATAGGACATGAGCCGCGGGGCGCGGGTGCTGTAGTAGATCTTGGTGTCCTGTTGCCTGGAGATCGCAATGGCATCGTAATATGCGGAATTAGCAGGACCGATCATGGTATAGGCCTGGCTCGCGGCGCCAGGATTCGGCGTGAAGTAGCCGAGGCGACTGTTCTCATTGCCGGTACCGATGGATCGGTTCTCAGTGAAGTAGATGTTCTGCTCACATCTAGCGGGCGCACTGATGCTTCCGGGTAGACGGATGCCCACCATGGCGAAGTCCTCGACGCTGGTCTGCGGGCGGGCCATCTCAATGGCCATACCGAACATGCGGTTGGTGTCGAAGTCGCCGGCGAATCCACCCGGCAGGCAGTTCAGGTACGTCACGTGCCGCTTGATCGTGATGGTGCTGCCGGCGGGGATCCAGGTGTCACCCGTCCACGAGGTCGGATCCCACTTCCAGTTGAGAGAGTCCGCCCACGTGGCGTTCGTGATCGTCGACTGCGGAAACGTCGGCGGCACCGGGTCGTCCGCACGGTAGGTCATTCCCGCGAGCACCTGGGCGGTGATGTCGGCACCGTTCGGACCGGTGACCTGCAGGCTGTTCCCCGGGCTCGACCACGGGTCGGCGGTGACCTTGCCGCCCGACTTGTCTGCGAACTTGATGTCCATGAGCCACGCACCGGCACCAGCGACTCGGGAGGTGAAGGTGATGGTGCCCGAGCAGCGACCGGCATCCGGGGTGAAGGTCTCAGCAACCGACTGCAGGGTGAGGGTGGGAGCGACGTTGGTCCTGATGTCGGCGGTGGCATAGATGGTGGTGCCCGCCGGAGCGGTTGTCTTGATCTGCGCGCGCTTCTTGAAAGTGATCACCCCGTCGGAGAGGTTCTCGAACGTCACCGTGCAGGACGTGTTGTCGCTGTTACAGGTGATCGATTTCGGCGCCGCAGAGTTGCCGCTGAAATCCGCGGCCGTCACCGGAGAGACGAAAGGGGCATTCGGGTCAGCCGAGACGATGATGGTGGTGGTCGTCGTCGTGCCCTGTTCCTTCATCTTCGCAATGGTGAAGGTACCGGTGTACTCGATGGTCTTCCCCGGGGCAGGGTCCCCGCCGCCGACGACCGTGTGAGTCATGGTGACCTTGTTGCTCGGAGAGTCTCCTGCGGCGGGCGGGAAGGTCGCCGGAACATAAGCGAGAGTTGGGGATGCCACGATAACGACAATGAGGAGACTGAGGGCTACGCCTAGAAGAGCGCGCAGCGGCCACGAGACTCGCTCAAGACTGACATTCATTGACAACCACCTGTGAAGAAAGTTTTCGGCAGTCATCACATTCACAGCTTGTCAGGTGGGCGGAACTCCCGCGCGCGACCAGGCCTAATATGGCCAACCCAAACGCTACGTTCAGCACCACCGAACTCCACATGAGCACGATGACCGTTTCTCGCCAGGAGAATACCGCCGCTATCCATCGTGGTCAAAGGTTCTTTTAAGGTGACAAAGGTGTGCTCTTCACAGGAATCATATTGTTCCATGTTTGGCCATACATAAGACAAGGCTGAAGGCGTTTCTCTAGCAGCCCCTCAGATTTCAGCCATCAGAGCCTCGCCTGACCTGTGAGCGAAGTCACGATTCTGGGCCCCGTATTTCCTATCCCCCCCGATAGGAAATCTCTAGTTGAGCGACGCCCCCGGCACCGCCCCGGCCGTCCGCAGCGTCCACGCGTACTCGAAGGCAGTCTGACGCCAGCGGGCGTAGCGCCCCGAGACGCCGCCGTGCCCGGCTGACATCTCCGTCTTGAGCAGGAACTCCCCTCCCGTGGCCGTGGCCCGCAGCTTGGCGATCCACTTGGCGGGCTCGACGTAGAGCACCCGGGTGTCATTGAGCGAGGTGATGGCCAGGATATCCGGGTACTGCTGGGCGGCGACGTTCTCGTAGGGGGCGTAGGAGGCCATGTAGTCGTAGACCTCGGCATCCGCGTAGGGGTTGCCCCACTCGTCCCACTCGGTCACCGTGAGCGGAAGCTCCGGCTTGAGCATGGAGGTCAGCGGATCGACGAAGGGGACCACCGCCTGGATGCCTGCGAAGCGGTCGGGGGCCATGTTGGCGATGGCGCCCATGAGCATGCCTCCTGCCGAACCGCCTTCCGCCACGAGGTGCTCCGGGGAGGTGAGCCCCTGCGCGATGAGCGCATCCGCCACCGCGATGTAGTCGGTGAAGGTGTTCTTCTTGCTCAGCTGCTTGCCGTTGTCGTACCAGGCGCGGCCCATCTCGCCCCCGCCGCGCACGTGCGCAACGGCGAAAATCATCCCGCGGTCGAGCAACGAAAGGCGGGCGACGGAGAATCCGGGGTCGATGCTCGACTCATAGGATCCGTAGGCGTAGAGCAAAGTCGGCTGCGGGCGGGTGTTGTCCAGGTCGGCGCGGTGGACAACCGAGACGGGGATCTCCGCACCGTCTTCCGCCGTGACCCACAGGCGGTAGGCGGTGTAGTCCTCGGCGTTGTAGCCGCCGCGCACCTCCTGCTCCTTGAGCAGGGTGAACTCGCCCGTGGCCACGCGGTAGTCGAAAAGCTGCGCCGGGGTAGTGAAGGAGCCGTAGGAAATACGGATGACCGGGGCGTCCCACTCAGGGTTGCCCAGGGAACCGGCGGTGTAGAGCTCCTCCTCGAACTCGAGCTCCCGGAAGGTGCCGTAGCCCTGCTCGGGCAGGATCATGAGGGAGAGTCGGCCGATGGCGCCGCGTCGATAGCCGGCGACGATGAAGTCCCGGAAGGTGTCCACTCCTTCGATACGCCAGTCCGGCCGGTGCGGGATGAGGACGTTGAGGTCGCGCAGGTGGGGCAGCTCATCGATCCCGCACTCGCCGACCTCGAAGTTCGGTCCGGAGGCGTTGTGGGTGACCAGCCACCGGCTTTCCCCGCCGATGATCGCGTGATCGACGCCGTACTCGACGCCCGGCTCGCGGGGCCACAGCACCCGGAACTCCCCCTCCGGGTTGTCCAGTTCGAGCACCCGGGTCTCCGAGGTGATCTTCGAGGCGGCCTCGATGACCAGCCACTGCTCACATCGCGTGGTGCCTACGCCGGTGAAGAACTGCTCGTCCTCCTCCCGGAAGACGCACACATCCTCCGCCGGGTCCGTGCCGATGCGGTGGCGCCACACGGAATCCGGGCGCCAGGCGGCATCAACCCGCTGGTAGAAGAGGTACTCCTCCCCCGCCCACGTCGCGCCGTAGTAGATGTCCTCGAGGACATCGGGCAGCAGCTCGCCGGTCTCCAGGTCCTTGATGCGCAGGGTGAAGCGTTCGTCGCCGGTGGTGTCGACGGAGTAGGCCAGGAAGCGGCCCGATGTGGTCACGGCAGACGCGCCGAGAGAGAAGAACTCGTGTCCCTGTGCCAGTTCGTTGAGGTCGAGAAGGATCTGCTCCCCCTCGGGCCGCCCGTCCTCCGGGATGACGGGCGCCACCCAGGGGTCCTGCCCCTCGGCGACGGGGATGCGGCAGCTCAGGCCATAGTCCTTGCCCTCGATGGTGCGACCGTAGTACCACCAGTTACCGGCGCGCTGCGGGATGGACATGTCCGTCTCCTTGATGCGCGACTTGATCTCGGTGTAGACCGTCTCGGTGAGTTCCTCCAGGTCAGCGGTCTGCTGCTTGGTGTACTCGTTCTCTGCCTCGAGGTAAGTGAGGGTCTCCGGGGACTCCTTGTCCCGCATCCACTCGTAGTCGTCGGTGAAGATCCGTCTGTGGAACTCCCGGGTGACGGGGTGGCGCGGGGCGATCGGTGGCATGAGAGTCATGCGCACCGATCTTAGTGGTGGGTTGGTGGGCGCCGACCTTCAGCCGCACGCGCGCCCGTGGGGGTGAGCGAATCGTCACAGCTGGCAGGCGTTTGGGTGGGCCATTATGGCGTTGACGTGCGAGGACGTCAACGCACCTGGGACACATCCTGAGACGACTGAGAGTTTGCTATGTCTTTTCAGGAGTTACTGAGCTAATCTCTATGCTCATGAAGCTCGTTAAGCGTGTCTCCGCGATCTGTGCTGCCACCGCGCTGTGCACCATTGCGTTCGCCGGTCCCGGTATCGCCCAGCAGGACGCCACCGGTGACGTCACCAGCGACATGGTGCTGGACATCCTTGATTCCCTCCCGGAGACTCCGGCCGAGGTGCCCGCCCCTGTGACCGACACCCCCGCCGAGGCCACCGATCTGCCGGGCGCGACCGAGCTCACCGAGGCAGAGCTGCTCGAGCAGGCTCTCCTGGCAACCCCCACCACCACGCCCGCACCGGGGCAACCGGTTGAGTTCCTCGCCCAGGCGGAAGCTATTCACGCCGAGCTGGAACGGATCCTCCCCTCTTCCGAGGTTCTGTGGGATCACGAGCTCATGGCGGAGTTGGATCTGGAAGGCACCGCCCCGGATATTCTCCGCCCCCTTGACAAGACCGCATGCCTGACGGAATTCAAGCGGTCCGGCGACCTCGATCCCGGTGTCAACGACGGTCCCTACGGTGTGTTGATGTGCACTCCGCTCGAGGGTGCGGAGAAACAGCTGGAGTGGCTGCGCTCACAGCGCCCCGACACGTCGGCCACCGCGCCCACGTACATCGATATCTTCGAACGCGACGGCGTTATCTACACCCACCTGGCTGGAATGTAGAACAGCGGAAACGGGGCTCCGAGCACACGCTCGGAGCCCCCTTTTCGCATGTCAGGTACTTAAACGCACTCCCCGACCCAGGTGCAGAACTTCGCACCGGACAGGCGCTCGTAGGCTTCGATGTAGCGCTCGCGGGTGGCCTCGACGACGGAGCCCGGCAGGACCGGCGGCGGGGTGTCGTCGGACTGGTTCCACCCGGACTTCGGGGAGGTCAGCCAGTTGCGCACGTACTGCTTGTCGAAGCTCGGCTGCACCTTCCCCTCCTCGTAGGAGTCGGCGGGCCAGTAGCGGGAGGAGTCGGGGGTGAGGACTTCGTCGGCAAGCACGAGCGTGCCGTCCTCGTCGAGGCCGAACTCGAACTTCGTGTCCGCCAGGATGAGCCCCTTGGCCTCCGCCAGGGCGGCGGCCTCCGAGTAGATCCGCAGGGTGGCGTCGCGCAGCTCGTTCGCCCGCTTCTCACCCAGCTTCTCGACGACCGCCTCAAAGCTCACGTTCTCATCATGGTCACCGAGCTCAGCCTTGGTGGCCGGGGTGAAGATCGGCTCCGGCAGGCGCGAGGCCTCCACGAGGCCGTCCGGCAGAGTGATCCCGCAGACGGTGCCGTCGGCCTGGTACTCCTTGAGACCGGAGCCGGTGAGGTAGCCGCGGGCCACACACTCGAAGGGCAGCATCTTCAGCTTCTTCACGATGAGCGCCCGACCCAGCACCTCCTCCGGGATCCGCGGATCGTCGATCGGGCCGGCGAGGTGGTTCGGGAAGTCGATCTCGTTGAAGAAGAACACGCTCATCGCGGTGAGCACACGACCCTTGTCCGGGATCTCGGGATCCAGGATGTGGTCGTAGGCCGAGATGCGGTCGGAGACGACCATGAGGAGGGTGGTGTCATCAACCTCGTAGATCTCACGGACCTTACCGGCGGAGATGTGGTTGTAGTCGGACAGCTCAGGACGCATGACAGGGGAGTCTATTACAGAATCTCGCCGGGCTTGTACTGGGCGGCCGCCGGATGGGCGTCGACAAGCAGCTGGACCCGGCGGAGCACGTGGTTGACCTGCGATTCCGCGGCGCCGATGAAGGCGTGGCGGTCGGCGAGGGCGGCGTCGAGATCCGCCTGCGACATCGGCAGGCGCTCATCCGCGGCGAGACGCTCGATGAGGTCCTGCTCAGCGCCGTGCTCCCGCATGTTGAGGGCCACGGCCACGGCGTTCTCCTTGATGACCTCGTGCGCCGTCTCCCGGCCCACGCCCGCACGCACCGCCGCCATGAGGATGCGGGTGGTGGCCAGGAAGGGCAGGTAGCGCTCGAGCTCGCGATTGATCATCGCGGGGAAGGCGCCGAACTCGTCGAGGACGGTGAGGAAGGTCTCGAACATGCCGTCAATGGCGAAGAACGCATCCGGCAGCGCCACACGACGGATGACGGAACAGAACACGTCACCCTCGTTCCACTGCTGGCCGGCGAGATCCGCCACCATGGTGAGGTAACCGCGGAGGATGACCTGCAGGCCACCCACGCGCTCGCAGGAACGGGCGTTCATCTTGTGGGGCATGGCCGAGGAACCGACCTGCCCCTCCTTGAAGCCCTCCGTGACGGTCTCGGTGCCGGCCATGAGGCGGATGGTGTGCGAGAGGCTCGAGGGGCCGGAACCCAGCTGCACGAGCGCGGAGACGGCGTCGAAATCAAGGGAACGCGGGTAGACCTGACCCACGGAATCGAAGATGCGCGCGAAGCCGAGGTGGTCCGCGATGGCGGTCTCCAGGGCGGAGAGCTTGTTCTCGTCTCCGCCCATGAGGTCGAGCATGTCCTGCGCGGTGCCCATCGGGCCCTTGATCCCGCGCAGCGGGTAGCGGCTGAGCAGGTTCTCGGTGCGCTCGATGGCCACGAGCATCTCATCGGCCGCCGAGGCGAAACGCTTGCCCAGGGTGGTGGCCTGCGCCGCCACGTTGTGGGAACGCCCAGCCATGACCAGCGACTTGTACTGCGCCGCGCGATCGGCGATACGGGCCACCACGGCGACGGACTTATCGCGGATGAATTCCAGGGAGCGGAAAATCTGCAGCTGCTCCACGTTCTCCGTGAGATCGCGGCTGGTCATGCCCTTGTGAATGTGCTCGTGCCCGGCGAGCGCGTTGAACTCCTCGATGCGGGCCTTGACGTCATGCCGGGTGACCCGCTCGCGGTCGGCTATCGACGCCAGGTCGACCTGGTCGATCACCGCCTCATAGGCGTCAATCGCCGCCGCCGGAATGTCCACCCCGAGATCCTGCTGCGCCTTCATCACGGCGATCCACAGCTGGCGCTCCAGGATGATCTTGTACTCCGGGCTCCACAGCTCGCTCAGCTCGGCGGAGGCATAGCGGTTGGACAGGACATTTGCGATCTTCTTCTTATCAGCCACGCCCCCGATTATCGCATGAGCTCACGCGGGGGTGGTCGGTGGGCGCGGGGGCGACCGGGCGCGCTCAGGCATATCACTCGATGGGTAGAGCGAGAACCACCCTCCCTACTGTGGGGCGCCACCCGCTCCACTCATGCCGTGCTGTAGCTGGGGTGATATGCCTCCGGGGCTATCGAGCTCAAGCAGCCCGCTGCTCCCAGGCCCGGAGGGCCGCCCGCACCTTCCCGAGGAACACCGGTTCCCCGTCCCGCTGAGTGACCAGATCCGGGTACCCGGCATGGAGCATGGTGTACCCCTCGTTCTGGATCTTCCGTTCCCGCTCGCGGTCGCTCTTCATCTGGTCGATGGCACGGGTGCCCGTGGTGACGTCGTCGTACTTGATGTCACCGTGCAGCTCGATCGCGATGCCGCCGTTGAGCACCTGGTCTATCCGGAACTTCCCGCCCAGCACCGGCACCTGCACCTCCAGCGACCGCAACTCAGGCAGGTCCGCCGTGATGATCTGCGCCCTGGCCCATGACTCCAGTGGGCTCTCCGACCGGTCATCCGCCAGCTCCAGCACGCGCCGGAGCTTCCGGATCCCCGGGACCGGGCCCAGGGCCGCCAGGCGGCCCGCCACGAACTCGCGGGACACATCCGGCATCGACAAGGCCGCATCGCACGCGACGATGGCATCCGTCATTCCCTGGTGGCGGGCCAGATCCAGGAGGGTGCGGTGGATGGTCGTCACGCGCAGCCCGTTGACCACGGTCATCTGCTCCGCAGGCAGGTACCCCGACCAGTACCGGACACCCGCCGCCCACTGCTTCCGCGGCGGACGAAGGTTCTTCCCCGGCAGGTTCAGTTCCACGACCTCGTCCCGCCCGGGTACCGGGAGGCCGTGGACGCGGGCTGCCGATCTCCCGACCAGGACCGCCTTGTCAGCGCTCATGCCGACCGCCTGGATCCGCACCTCGTCACGTTGCCACCCGGGGAGCTCCGCCCATGTGGACCGGGGAATCACCACCTCCGGGCACAGATGCCGGTAGTATCCGCCAGCCAGATGTCTCCAGAACTCCCGGTCACTGAGCGGCACACGGGGAATGACGATGAGCCCGGCCTGACTCTGCCAGTCCCGCATCGGGGAGATGAACTTACGCAGCAATTCGCTCATGACTGCAGTATCAGCGACCATCCCCTCCCACGACGGCCCACGGACGCGGATTGTGGATAACTCGGCTCATGCCGCCAAAAGTTATCCACAGGCCGGGCCGCTCTCGCGTGAGGCATAGCAGCCCAGGCACATCACCCGATGGGTGGGCCGAGATCCGCGCGTGCGGAGGCACAGATCCACTCGCTCCACTCCTACCCTGATATCCCTGGGGCGATATGCCTCAGCGTGGGCGGGCGTGGGCGGGCGGGAGCGGGCGGGGCGACCCGCCCTCAGCGCCGCACGTACTCCGCCAGCCGGCGGCACGCCTCGCGGGTCTCCTCCTCCGGGGCGCACAGGGTCAGGCGCACCCAGTGGTGGCCGTCGATGGGGTCGAAATCGACGCCCGGCGCGAAGGCGACGCCGATCTCCTCGATGAGCTCGTGGCACCAGGCCTCGGAATCATCGGTGACGTGGGCGACGTTGAGCCACAGGTAGAGGCCGCCGTCGGGATCCGCCATGGTGGGGAACCCCGCCTTGGGCAGTTCGTCGAGAAGCACGGCCCGGGCCGCGGCGTAGCGGGCGACATGGGCGTCGAGCTCCGCGCGCGATTCCGGCGAGAACGCTGCGCGGCCACCGACCTGGGAGACGGCCGGGGCGCACAGCGCGAGCGAGGCCTGCAGATTCTCCAGCGGCACGACCAGTTCATCGGGCACGATGAGCCAGCCGATGCGCCACCCGGTCATGGAGAAGTACTTCGACAGGGTGCCCACCACGATGGCGCGGTCGGAGAACTGCCGCGCGGTGGCCAGCGGGCGGCCGAAGCTCATGCCGTGGTAGTCCTCGTCGGAAATGAGCACGGCATCGTTGGCGTCGCACCAGGCGGCGATGCGCGCCAGCTCCTCCGGGTCGATGATCGTGCCGGAGGGGTTGCCCGGCGAGGTGACGATGACTGCCTTCGGCCGGTCGTCGGCAGGCAGCGCCTCGAGCATGGCAGCCGTCGGCTGGAAGCGGGTCGACTCGTCACACACGAGGTTGACCACGCGGGCCCCGAGCGATTCCAGGATGTTGCGGTACGCCGGGTAACCCGGGCACGACAGGGCGACGGTGTCACCGTGGTCGAGGACCGCCAGGAAGGAGGCCACGAAGCCCCCGGAGGAACCGGTGGTGATGATGACGTTGTCGGCGGACGTGTCCACCCCGTAGGTCTCGGAGTGCCACGCGGCGATGGTCTCGCGCAGGTCGCGGTCGCCGATGACCTCGGTGTAGCCGAGCGCCGAGGAGTGGAGCGACTTCTCGACGGCATCGAGAACCGGCTCCGGTGCGCCCGTGGTCGGCTGGCCGGCGCACAGCATGATGGTGTGCTTGCCCTCGCGGGCCCGGCGGTGGACGATGTCGAGCATCTGCATGACGCGGAAGGGCTGGACCTCCCCGCGGCGGCTGATCATGGCACTCACAGGGTGATCCTTCCCTCCACGGCCGGCAGGGCGATGTCCTTCCGGTAGAAGGAACCGTCGAGGGAGATCTCGGCGATGGTGGCGTAGGCGTCGTCGCGCGCCGCCTCGAGGGTCGGGCCGACGCCGACGATGTTGAGCACGCGGCCGCCGGCGGAGACGAGCTCGCCGGCGTCGTTGCGTGCGGTACCGGCGTGCAGCACCTTCGTCGGATCCGCGACGACGTCACCGGAGATGACGCCACCGGTGACCGGGGACGCGGGGTAGTTCTCGGCCGCGAGCACGACGGTCAGCGCGTAGGCGTCCTTCCACTGCAGGGGCGGGTGGGAGGCGAGGGTGCCGGACGCGACGGCGTCGAGAAGCCCCGCGAGCGGGGTGTCGAGCAGCGCCAGGATCGGCTGCGTCTCCGGGTCCCCGAAGCGCGCGTTGAACTCGACGACCCACGGGCCGTCCGCATCCCACGCGATGCCCGCATACAGCAGGCCCGAGTACGGGGTGCCGCGGCGGACCATCTCCTTCGCGACGGGCACGCACACCTCATCGACGATCCGCTGGACGCCCTCCGCCGGCAGCCACGGCAGCGGGGTGTAGGCGCCCATGCCGCCGGTGTTGGGGCCTTCGTCGTTGTCGTAGGCGCGCTTGTGGTCCTGCGCGGGGATGAGCGGGACGACCGTTTCGCCGTCGACCAGGCAGAAGAGGGAGACCTCGGGGCCGTTGAGGAAGGACTCGAGCAGCACCGGGTTACCCAGCTCATGGACGGCGCGGACGTGCTCGCGGGCAGCCTCCCGATCGGGGGTGACCACGACGCCCTTGCCGCCGGCCAGGCCGTCGTCCTTGACCACCCAGGTCGGGCCGAAACGGTCGAGGGCGGCATCGATGTCCGCCTCGGAAGCACCGGGGGCGAGCTGCTCGGCGCGGGCGGTCTTCACCCCGGCATCCGCCATGACGTCCTTGGCGAACTGCTTTGAGCCCTCGATCTGGGCCGCGTCCTGGTTCGGTCCGAAAACGCGGAAGCCGGCGGCGCGCAGAGCATCGGCGACGCCCGCGACCAGCGGAATCTCCGGGCCGATGACAACGAGCTCGGCGTCGATGTCCCGGGCCAGGGCGACCATGGCGGCCGGATCGTCGGCCTTGCCGACGTCCGCGTGGACGGTGGCCAGGCCCGCCATCCCGGCGTTGCCCGGGGTGACGTGGAGGTCGGTGGTGGCGGGGTCGGCGGCGAGGCCGCGGAGGAGGGCGTGTTCGCGGCCGCCCGAACCGATCACGAGGATGCGCATGGCCATTCATTCTAGGAGACTGCCCGGGCAGCCGGGGATCCCGGTGTGAGGATGCGCGTTTCTGGCGAATTGAGGCGGGCAATTCGCCAGAAACGAGCATTCCGTTCCGCAAGGTAATCTGGGCGCCATGAGTAGCGTGTTCACCAGGATCATCAACGGCGAGCTTCCGGGCCGCTTCGTCTACCGCGACGATCTGGTCGTCGCCTTCCTCACCATCGAGCCGCTGCGCTACGGCCACGTGCTCATCGTCCCGGTGGAGGAGACCGACCGCTGGACCGACCTCTCCCCCACCGTCTGGGGGCAGCTCAACGAGGTCGCGCAGAACGTCGGGCGCGCCGTCCGCGAGGCCTTCGACGCCTCCCGCGCGGGCTACATCATCGCCGGTTTCGACGTCCCCCACATCCACATCCACGTCTTCCCCACCGACCGGATGTCGGAGTACGACTTCTCCCGGGCGATGGCCATGGACGAGACCGATCCGGCGCTCATGGACGAGGCAGCGGACCGGCTCCGCGCGATCCTCGACACCGACGAGAACGGACACCCGCGGTAGCCCCATGACCCACATCGCGGACATCGACGGCACCGAGTACGCGTTCCCCTGGCCAGCGGACAAGACTTTGCTGGCCGCCATGCTCGCCGAGGCGATCCCCGCCTGGTACTCGTGCACCGACGGGGACTGCGGCACGTGCCAGTGCACGCTCACGGGCGGCCCCTCCCACATGCTCCAGAACCACGTGCTGTCGACGTACGAGGTGGAGCAGGAGGAGCAGACCCTGGCGTGTCAGACCATCCGCGACGGCGAGGGCCCGTACCGGGTGTCCTACGAATAGCCGCCGGGAAGTTCACGCCGCAACCACCCGTCCAGGGGGGCGATCCGGGCGGGTTTCGGAGTGAGTTTCCCTGCTTTGCCCGGAGGTCTGCTCTCCCCCGCCTAGAGTGACAGGCATGAACCTCACCCCCCGCCTGCACGACAATCCCGAGATCCCCGAGGGCGAAGCCCGCGAGACGATCCTGCCCGCCTACTTCGGCAAGTTCGGCGGCCAGTTCGTCCCGCCGATGCTCTACCCAGTCCTCGACGAATTGGAGCGCGCCTACGCCGCAGCCCTGGAGGACCCGGAGTTCATCGCCGACCTGGACAAGCTCTACCGCTCCTACCTGGGGCGCCCCACCCCGGTCACCGAGTGCGTCAACCTGCCGCGGGAGGGCAAGGGCAAGGGGCATGCGCGGATCTTCCTCAAGCGGGAGGACCTGGTGCACGGCGGCGCGCACAAGGGCAACCAGGTGATGGCGCAGGCACTGCTGGCGCAGAAGCTGGGCAAGACGCGGCTCATCGCGGAGACCGGGGCCGGGCAGCACGGCACCGCCACCGCGATGGCCGCCGCCCGCTTCGGCATGGAGTGCACCATCTACATGGGCGCCCGTGACATCGCGCGCCAGCAGGCCAACGTCTACCGCATGCGCCTCATGGGGGCGGAGGTCGTCGCCGTCGATGAGGATGGCGGCAACGGCCTGCAGAACGCCGTCGACGTCGCGCTGCTCGACTGGGTCGAGTCCTACGAAAACACCCACTACCTGCTGGGCACCGCTGCCGGCCCGCACCCCTTCCCGAGCCTGGTCAAGGAGTACCACCGGGTGATCTCGAAGGAGTCGCGCGAGCAGATGCTGGCCGAGGTCGGACGGCTTCCCGACGCCGTCATCGCCGCCGTCGGCGGTGGCTCCAACGCCATCGGCGCGTTCGCCGAGTACTACGAGGACACCGACGTCGAGCTCATCGGCGTCGAGCCCGCGGGCGAGGGCCTGGACACCGGGCGTCACGGGGCCCCGCTCAACCGCGGCCGGGTGGGCATCCTCCACGGCTCCCGCTCCTACGTCATGCTGGGCGAGGGCGACGAGGACGTGCTCAACTCCCACTCCATCTCCGCCGGGCTGGATTACCCGGGCATCGGCCCGGAGCACGCCTGGCTCATGGAGACCGGGCGCGCCACCTACGTGGGCGCCACCGACGCCGAGGCCCTGCAGGCCTTCCGCCTGCTCGCCCGCTACGAGGGCATCATCCCCGCGCTCGAGTCCTCCCACGCCCTCGCCCATGCCCTCCACCTGGCGGAGCAGGACGAGGCCGCGGGCCGCACCGACCGCGTGTACCTGGTGAATCTCTCCGGCCGCGGCGACAAGGACGTCAACTACGTGCGACGGATGCTGCGCGATGCGGCGGATCTGGATCCGGGCGAGCACGGCGTCGAGAAGCTGGATGTCGCCGGAGCCATCGCGGCGCTGGAGGCGGAGGCCGACTAGGTGGCGGCGCCCCGGTCAGCTGCGTTCGCGACTCACCGGGGCAATACAACGAGCGCGCCCCTGATTCCCTGACACCGCACCTCCTGGCGTCGCGCGTTTCCCCAGGTGGGAAATGGTGTGATGTCAGGGAATCAGGCGGCAGCCTCGGGGCCACCACGCAGGCTAGCTCTCGGACTCCTCCAGGCGCGGCAGCCGGACGGTGAACACCGAGCCGACGCCCTCCTCGGAGGTGACGGTGATGGTGCCGCCGTGCTTCTCCACGAGTGACTTCGTGATCGCCAGGCCCAGCCCCGAGCCGCCGGAGGCGCGGGAGCGGGAGGCGTCGGCGCGATAGAAGCGCTCGAAGACCTTGGCGGCAACCTCTGGGGACATGCCGCGGCCGTTGTCGGCGACCTCGACGACGACGTCCGGGCCGTCGAGACGCAGGCCCACGCTGATGGTGGAGTCGGGGCCGCCGTGGGTGAGACCGTTGGAGATGAGGTTGAGCAGCACCTGGTGCAGCCGCGAGGCGTCGCCTTCGACGACGGGGACGGAGGAGGTCTCGTTCTTCACGCACACCGCGCGGCCGGGGAAGGCGGCACGGGCCGAGGAGGCGACGGACAGGGCGAGTTCCAGCAGGTCGACGCTGGCCAGCTCGAGGCGGGAGCCCTCGGCACGGGTGAGTGCCAGGAGGTCCTCGACGAGGAGGGACATGCGGCGGGATTCGTCGTCGATGCGCGTGAGCACCATCTCGACGTCATCGGTGGCACCCGAACGGTAGAGCTCGGTGTAGCCGCGGACGGAGGTGAGCGGGGTGCGCAGCTCGTGGGAGGCGTCGCCGACGAAGCGGCGCATCTGCTCCTCGTTGCTCTGCGCGGATTCCACCGCGGACTGCAGGCGGCCGATCATCGTGTTGAGGGCCTGCGCCAGCTGCCCCACCTCGGTGGTGCGCGGCCAGGCGGGAACACGCCGGTCGAGGTCGCCGGCGGCGATGGCGCCGGCGGTGCGCTCGACGTCGCGGAGCGGGGCCATCGCCTGGCGCACGACGTAGTAACTGAGCAGCGCCAGCACGCCGAGGACCAGCAGGGAGATGATGAGCTGGACCATCGCCAGGCCGTAGAGCAGGGTGCGCTCGCGGGCGAGGTCCTTGGCCACGACAGTCGTCACGCCGTCCTCCCGGTGCGCGATGACCCGCCAGTGGGTGTTGAACTCCGCGTCGGGGGCGGAATCGACGGTCTGGGGTGGGCCGCCGACGGCGACCGTCGATAAGCGGGGCAGTTCGCCCGGATCGTTGAACACGATCGAGGAACCGTCCTCGAAGAGCTTGATCACCACATAATCCGAGGGCGGGCGCGTGGTGTTGTCCGAGTTGAAGATCTCCGAACTGCGCGCCCAGCCGCCGAGGGAATTGACCAGGTCCTCATCGACGCGCGAGTACATCACCTCGCGCATGATCGAGGACACCGCCACCGAACTCGCCGCCAGCCCCAACCCGGAGAGCAGCACGATGATGACCACCAGCCACGTGCGCAACGGCCACGCCCGCTCCGGGACCTGCGGCTCCGGCGGCGGGTAGAGGGCGTCGCGCGGCTCCGGGGTAGGCTGCGGCGACTCGGGGTAGGCGGGGTAACTCACTGCCGGGGCGTACGCAGGACGTAGCCGACACCGCGCACCGTGTGGATGAGCGGCACATCCCCGGTGTCGATCTTGCGGCGCAGGTAGGAGATGTAGGACTCCACGACGTTGCCGTCCCCGCCGAAGTCGTAATGCCACACGTTGTCGAGGATCTTCGACTTGCTCAGCACCACCTCCGCGTTGAGCATGAGGTAGCGCAGGAGGTTGAACTCGGTCGGCGAGAGCTCGACGATCCGGCCCGCCTTGGTCACCTCGTGGGTCTCGTCATTGAGGGTGAGGTCGGCGTAGGTGATCGCCGCATCCGAGGGATCCTGCTCCTTGAACTGCCCGCGCCGCAGAATCACCCGCAGGCGCGTGATCACCTCCTCGAGAGAGAAGGGCTTGGTCACGTAATCATCCGCGCCGATGGTGAGGCCGTGGATGCGGTTCTCCACCGCGTCCTTCGCCGTGAGGTAGAGCACCGGGCCGTCCAGCCCCTCGCTCCGCAGCTTGGCCAGCAGTTCGAAACCGTCCATGCCCGGCATCATCACGTCGAGAATGTAGGCGTCCGGGTTGAACTCGCGCGCGATCCGCAGCGCCTCGACTCCGGAGGCCGCGGTGCGTACGTCGAATCCCTGGAACTTCAGGCTGACGTTGAGCAGCTCGACGATATTGGGCTCGTCATCGACGACGAGCACCTTGACCGGGTTCTGGGTGGGGTCTGTCATGACGCCCATTGTCCCCCATTTCCCGACCCGACCGCTGGACGATCTCTGGGAAATCCCTTTGAGACCATCACTCCCAGGCCACGGCCCCCAGGTCGACGCCCTCGGCCGCGGCCTGCGCCTCGATGAGCGTGAGCAGGTACGCGGCGTGCCCCTGGTACGTGGCGTTGAAGCGCTCATCCGCGACGTACATCCGCGCCAGCAGCACCTGCTTCGCCGCGGAGACGTCGTAGAACTGGCCAATGCTGGCCCGATGCTTATCGACGATCCCCCGCGCCTCCTCCGAGCCCGGCTCCACGCCGCGCGCGGCGGCGTCCGCGAGCAGGGCCACGAACTCGTCCTGCTGCTTCTTGACTTGGAGCCAGTCGGCGTCCGTCATCCTCGCCTGCGCGGCCTGGGACTGCTCCCACTCCGGGGTGGTGCCCCACCGCGCCTCGGCCTCCTCCTGATACTCCGGCTTCCACTGCTCGCCGAAGAGCTTCATACGGTCCTCGATGGACATGGTCTGTGGCTCCTTCAACAGGTCATCAACTGCCCGGACCATCCGGCGCAGGTGAGCGATGCGATCAGCCAGGACGGCGCGCTGCCGGGTGAGGGCCTCCCGCGCCGTGGCGGGCTCCGCCAGGATCCCCGCGATCTGCTTGAGCGGCACCCCGGCCTCGCGGTACACGAGGATCTCCAGCGCCCGGTCCAGGTCCTCCCCGGTGTAGAGGCGGTGATCCGCGTGCGTACGCCACCCCGGGCTGAGCAGCCCGATGTGGTCCCAGTGCCGCAGAGTGCGGGTGGTCACGCGGAGGATGTCGGCGGCGTCGCCGATGCTGTACTCGGTCACGGGGCCCAGTGTGCCGCTTGACGCGGCGTCAAGCGCAAGGGTGGGGCGGACGGCGAAATCGTACAAATCGTACAGCGGAGTTGAAATCGTACAAATCGTACAGGAGAATGAATATCGTACAAATCGTACAGGAGGTATCATGAATCCTTTCCGCCCGAGCTTCGGGATCACTCCGGCCGTCGTCGCCGGCCGCGACGGCGTCGTCGCCAACGTAGGCATCGCGCTCCGTGAAGGCCCCGGTTCCCCCTACCGATTCACTCTCATCAGCGGTGCCCGCGGTACCGGTAAGACGGTTCTGCTCAATCTCCTGGAGGACGAGGCCACGACGGCGCACTGGCAGGTGATCCGGATCCCAGCCTCCCGGGACATGATCACAGAGCTCCGCGATGTCTCCCTCCCCCACCTGCTCAGCAACCTCGGAGGTTCACAGAGGGAGCGGACCATCACCGGCGGTTCCATCGCCGGAATTGGATCGCTCACCACCGAGGTGAAGTCCCAACCACCCACCGAGTCACTACGCACCCGCCTACGAG
Source organism: Corynebacterium nasicanis (assembly GCF_042658165.1). Classification (NCBI taxonomy): domain Bacteria; kingdom Bacillati; phylum Actinomycetota; class Actinomycetes; order Mycobacteriales; family Corynebacteriaceae; genus Corynebacterium; species Corynebacterium nasicanis. The sequence goes on along the minus strand of NZ_JBHSQE010000010.1, from coordinate 66,065 downwards.
AGGCCTGCACCCTCCTGGCCGCCGGAGACTCGGGACTGCTCCTGACCCTTGACGAACTGCAATCCGCCTCCCCTGATGATCTTCACCTGCTCAGCGACGCCCTCCAGGATCTGGTCCGTGATGAACTCCCCGTCGCGTTGGCGGTTGCTGGACTGCCTTTCGAGATCGCAGAGCTCCTCGACCTGCCCGGCACGACGTTCCTCCGCCGTGCCATGCCCATCCAGCTCGGCACCCTCCCGGATTCTGACGTCTCCGAGACGTTTCAGGCCACTGCCCGCACCGGCGGGCGCATCTTCACTGATGACGCCCTCCAACTCGCGGTGGCGGCATGCCGGGGATACGCCTACCTCATCCAGGTCATCGGCTCGATTTCCTGGGTCTTCGCAGACGAAGATGCCATCAGTGAGGATTCCGTGCGCAGGGCGCTGCCCCAAGTGCGCGAAAGGATTGGCATCCAGGTCCATCAGCCTGCATTGCGGGGCCTTCCGGAGCGGGAGCGGGAGTACCTCGAGATCATGGCCTCCACGGGAGCGCCCACGCCCACCGGTGATATCGCCGCCACGATGGGCATCCCCACCAATCAACAGACCACCTACCGTCGGCGCCTCATCGAACGCGGACTCATCACCCCGAGCGGACACGGCCTGGTGGACTTCGGCCTCCCCTACCTTGGCGACTTCCTCCGCGCCCGTTAGTTCCTCCCCCGCGCCGCCACCTGCCACCGCTCGACCACCCGCCCGCCGGAGACCACCTCCACCTCATCGACGAGGTTGAGCACCAGGCACACGTGGTTGGGCACCACGGCCAGCTCCGCCCCGATGGCGGGCAGCCGCTCCCCCGCCGGCCAGGCCACTGTGGCGTGGTGTTCGGACAGCGCGGTGATCCGGGCATCCGCCATCCCCTTGATCCGCCCGTATCCGCTGGCCCAGGCGGGCCGGTCGGAGCCAAGGATCTTGGAACCTGCGACCACGATCACCTGGTGCAGGTCCTCCCGGCGCGAGACCACCCGCGCCGCCACGGTCAGTGCGATGCCCGACCAGTCGCAGGTGCCCAGTTCGAGTTGTTGGGCGTCGTTGAATACGTAGACGCCGGGCCGGCGTTCGGTGGCCACCCGGGAGTAGCGGGCGGAGGGGGTTGAGCCGCCGGAGAGCACCGGCTCCGGCACGCCCAACGCGCGCAGGATCTCCCCGGCCGCGCGGAGGGCCTGGTCCTCGTCGCGGGCGGCCTGCTCCTGGGCACCCGGGGCGTAGGAGTGACCGGGGAAGGTGAACGCTCCCTGCAGGTCGAGGCCCAGATCCTGGATCCCGCGGGCCAGCTCCTCCAGCCGGGAGACGGGGACGCCGGAGCGGTGGTGGCCGGAGTCGAGCTCGATGAGCACGCCTGCGGGCACCCCGACCAGCCGCTCGGCCGCCGCCAGCGAATCGCACCCGACGCTCAGCCGCACCCGCGCGGCCAGCGCGCGCAGCCGCTTGTCCGCCCAGACGGGATAGGCGATGAAGAGGTCCCCGCAGACCTCGGCGAAGACCTCCGCCTCGCCGATGGTCGCCACCGTGAGTCCGTGGGCTCCGGCGGCGAGTTGACGCCGGGCGATCTCGAGGATCTTGTGCGTCTTCACGTGCGGGCGCAGGGGACCCGGTTGCGCGGCGATGTTCGCGTCGAGGCGGGCGAGGTCGATCCGGACGGTGGGGGTCATGCCGCCAGGGTAACCCCTGTCCCGGACCTGCTACACCGCCCCGGCCGCGCCGATGTTGCGCAGGTTGGCGCGCGCCAGATGCACCATGTCGCCGACCCCGCCGCCGAAGACGGAGCGGGTCGCGGCGCGGGAGAAGCCGATGAGCATCTCCCAGGTGATGGACGGCGGAATGGACAGGGCGTCGGGGTCGGTGCGGACGTCGATAAGCACGGGACCCGGGTGGGCCAGCGCCGCCGCCAGCTGTTCCCGCAGCGTGGCGGGGTCGTCGATAAGCACGGAATGGATCCCGGCCGCGGCGGCGATGGCCGCGTAGTCGACCTCTTCATGGTCGGTGCCGTGCTGGCGCAGGCCCTCGACGAGCATCTCGAGTTTGACCATGCCGAGGGAGGAGTTGTTGAACACGACCATCTTCACCGGGAGGTCGTGGAGCTTCACGGTGAGCAGCTCGCCGAGGAGCATGCCCAGGCCGCCGTCGCCGTTGAGGCTGATCACCTGGCGGTTCCGGTCGACGAACTGCGCGCCGATGGCGTGCGGCAGGGCGTTGGCCATGGTGCCATGGCGGAAGGACCCGATCTCGGCGCGGCGCCCGTTGGGCGTGAGGTAGCGGGCGGCCCACACGTTGCACATGCCGGTGTCGATGGTGAAGACGGCGTCCTCGGCGGCCAGCTCGTCGAGGACGTGCGCGACGTACTCCGGGTGGATGGGGGTGTGCTTGTCGACGTCCTGCGTGTAGGCGTGGACGACCTTCTCCAGGGTGTCGCAGTGCTTGCGCAGCATCGCGTCGAGGAAGGAGCGGTCGGGTTTGGCGTCGATGTGCGGGAGGATGTTGTCGATGGTCGCCCCCACGTCACCGACCACCGGATGCTTGACGGTCGTGCGGCGGCCGATGTTGCGCGCCTTGATGTCCACCTGGGCGACGTTCTCGGTGGGCAGGAACTCGGTGTAGGGGAAGTCGGTGCCGAGGAGGATGACCAGGTCGGCCTCGTGCAGGGCGTCGTGGCAGGCCCCGTACCCGAGGAGGCCGGACATGCCGACGTCGAAGGGGTTGTCGTACTGGATGTGCATCTTGCCGCCGAAGGCGTGGCCGACGGGTGCGTTGATCCGTTCCGCCAGGGCGAGGACCTGCTCGCGGGCGTCCCGCACGCCCGCGCCGCAGAAGAGCGTGACGCGGGAGGCGGCGTTGATGGCCTCCACCAGCCCGGCGGCCTCGCGGGGGTCCGGGAAGACGACGGGGCGGCCGGTGGCGATGACGGAGTCGAGGAACATCGGGTCGCCTGCCTCCTGCTTCGCCACGTCACCAGGGATGACCAGCACGGACACCCCGTCTCCGGCCATGGTGGACTGAATGGCGTGGTGGAGCAGGCGGGCGCCGTGGTCGGCGGAATTGACCATCTCGCAGTAGCCGGAGCACTCGGAGAAGAGCACCTCGGGATGGGTCTCCTGGAAGAAGTGGGAGCCGATCTGGGTGCTGGGGATGTGGGAGGCCAGGGCGAGGACGCGGGCGCCGTTGCGGTGGGCGTCGTAAAGCCCCTGCAGGAGGTGGAGGTTGCCGGGGCCGCAGGAGCCGGCGCACACGGCGAGGCCGCCGGTGAGGAGGGATTCGGCGCCGGCGGCGAAGGCGGCGGCTTCTTCGTTGCGGACGTGGATCCACTCGATGGAGGAGTCGTGGATCGCGTCGACGATGGGGTTGAGGCTGTCCCCGACGACGCCGTAGATGCGTTGCACCCCCTGGGCCTCGAGGGTGTCGACAAGCTGCTGAGCGAAGGTACGTGCCATGTCCCCGAGCGTACGCGCAGACGCATGCCCCGAGTTGAAACTGTAATGACCGGTCGTTAGGGTTACGCGGCGTGACACACCTCGACAACGTGGACTCCACCCCGGCCCAGCGATGGACATTCCTCCTCGTCATCTCCCTGGGCCTGCTCATGGTGGGGCTCGACAACTCGATCCTCTACACCGCGCTCCCCGAGCTGCGGGCGCAGCTCGGGGCGACGGACACGCAGGCCCTGTGGATCATCAACGCCTACGCCCTCGTCATCTCCGGCTTGCTCCTGGGGACGGGCACCCTCGGCGACCGCATCGGCCACCGCCTCATGTTCCTCATCGGACTGGCCATCTTCGGAGCGGCCTCCCTGGCGGCCGCCTTCGCCCCCGGCGCCTGGTTCCTCGTCGCCGCCCGCGGTTTCCTCGGGCTCGGCGCAGCCACGATGATGCCCGCCACCCTGGCGCTCATCCGCCTCACCTTCTCCGATGAGCGCGAGCGCAACACCGCCATCGGCGTGTGGGCCTCGGTGGCCGTCGTCGGCGCGGCGCTCGGCCCGGTGGTCGGCGGCCTGCTGCTGGAGTTCTTCTGGTGGGGCTCGGTGTTCCTCATCAACGTGCCGGTGGTGGTGGTCGCCCTCGTGGCCACCATCGCCGTCGCGCCGCCGAACATGCCCAACCCGGCGCGCCGCTGGGATGCGCTCAGCTCCTTCTACGCGCTGCTCACCCTGGGCTCACTGGTCACGGCCATCAAGGAACTCTCCCACCCCGGCGGGCTGCTCATCGCCGCGGTGCTGCTGGCCGCGCTGGGCGCCTGGCTGTTCGCGCGTCGCCAGCGGCGCCTGGACGATCCGCTACTCACCTTCGACATCTTCCGCTCCCGTATCTTCACCGGCGGCGTGCTCGCCGCGGGTGGCGCGATGTTCGCGGTCTCCGGCCTCGAGCTGCTGACCACCCAGCGCTTCCAGATGGTGCTGGGGTACTCGCCGCTGGAGGCGGGGCTGCTCGTCATCGCGGTGACCCTGGCGGCGTTCCCCTTCTCCCTGCTCGGCGGGGCGGTGCTGCACCGGGTGGGCTTCGTCCCGCTCATCGCAGGCGGCTTCGGCGCCGTCGCGGGCGGCGTGGGCCTGGCCACGTGGGCGGGCTCGCAAGGGGTGCTGCCGCTGTTCGTCACCGGGCTCGCCCTGGTCGGCGCGGGTGCGGGCGCGATCATGTCCGTCAGTTCCACGGCGATCATCGGCTCGGCCCCCGTCCGGCGGGCCGGGATGGCCGCCGGCGTCGAATCGGTGTCCTACGAATTCGGCACGCTGCTGTCCGTGGCCATCCTCGGCTCCCTCCTCCCGGTGCTCTACGCCCTGCGCGCGCGCCCGGGCGTCGAACTCGACGGCGCGGCCTACGATGCGGCCTACTTCCTCATCCTCTCGATCATCACCGCGGTGGCGGCCCTGTTCGCCCTCCTGAGCGCATGGTGCTTCCGCGGCAACCCCAGGAGTGCCGGTGCGACGCAGTAAACGTGACCTCATCCTCGACACGGCGGTGGAGCTCGTCGGCAGGCACGGCCTCGAGGGTCTGAGCTTCGAGTCCCTCGCCACGGCCGCCGGCCTGTCCAAGTCGGGCATCATCTACCACTTCCCCTCCCGCCATGACCTCCTCCTGGGCATCCACCGGCACCTGGCCACCACCTGGGAACGCGAACTGGAGGAACTCGCCGGCGCCCCCGCCGCGGAGCTGAGCCCCACCGAACGACTGCGGGCCGTGGTCACCTCCATGGGCCGCACCGCCGACCTGCCCGAACTGCTCATGCACCTCGACGCCCGCCACGACCCCGTCTACCAGGCGGCGTGGGCGGAGGTCGACCGGCGTTGGATGCCGGAGCCCGATTCCACCGGCGCCTACCTCATCCAGCTCATCGCCTACGGGCTGTGGGCGCACGACCACCTCCACCACGCCCCCCTCGACCCCCGCGCGCGGGAGAAGCTCATTGCGGCTGCGCTGGAGCAGATTCCCACTTAAACTCCGCTCATGAGCAGCATGCGCACCGACCGGGTCACCGTCACCTCCTGGGCCCTGTGGGACTGGGGGTCCGCGGCCTTCAACGCCGTTCTGGTCACCTTCATCTTCTCCGTCTACCTCACGGATTCGGTCGGCGCGACGCTGGATTCTGCCTACACACCGGCCACGCTCTACGGCTGGGTGATGGCGGTGGCGGGTGTCCTCATCGCGGTGGTGGCGCCGATCGTCGGACAGCGCTCGGACCTGCACGGCACGCGCCGCCGCTCGCTGGCGGTGTGGACATTCGTCACGGTGGCGCTGATGCTCTCGCTGTTCCTCGTGCGCAATGACGCCCCCGTCTACTTCTGGGTCGGCGCCCTCATCATGGCCGTGGCCTCCGTGCTCTTCGAGTTCGCGGAGGTCAACTATTACGCGCAGCTCAACCAGATCTCCACCCCGGACAACGTGGGGCGCGTCTCCGGCTTCGGCTGGGGCATGGGCTACGCGGGCGGCATCGTGCTGCTGCTCATCTGCTACTTCGGCTTCGTCGCCGGCGAGGGCGGGATCTTCGGCCTGCCCACCGAGGGCGGCCTCAACATCCGTCTGGTCGCGGTGTTCGCGGCGGTGTGGTTCGGCCTCTTCGCCCTGCCGGTGCTCTTCCGCGTGCCGGAGATCGCCCCCTCGGGCGCCGCCGCGACGGAGGGGGTCGCCGATGCTTATCGACGCCTCTTCGCCACCATCCGCGACCTCTGGCACAGCGACCGCAACGCGGTCTACTTCCTCATCTCCTCCGCCGTGTTCCGCGACGGCCTGGCGGGCGTGTTCACCTTCGGTGCGATCCTCGCCGTCACCGTCTACGGCCTCACCCCCGGCGACGTGCTGCTCTTCGGCGTCGCCGCCAACGTCGCCGCGGCCGCGGGCGCCATGCTCGGCGGGCTCCTCGACGACCGCCTCGGCCCCAAGCCCATCATCATCGCCTCGCTGGCACTCATGATCGGCGCCGCCGCCGTGCTCTACGTCGTCGAGGGGCCCGCGATGTTCTGGATCTTCGGCCTCGTGCTCTGCCTGTTCGTCGGCCCGGCCCAGTCCGCCGCCCGCTCCTTCCTCTCCCGCGTGGCGCCGGAGGGGACGGAGGGGCAGCTCTTCGGCCTCTACGTCACCACGGGGCGCGCCGTGTCCTGGCTCTCCCCGGTGTTCTTCGGCCTCTTCGTCACGGTGGGCGGCGCCGACCGCTACGGCATCCTCGGCATCGGCCTGGTGCTGCTGGTCGGCGCCCTCCTGCTCCTGCCCGTGGCGGACCCGACTACACGTCGCGCGCGATGAGCTCCTCGAGCGGGGTCGGGGAGATGAGGTACGGGGCGACCTCGAGGACGGTGTAGGCGCCGGACTGCCCGCCCTCGCGCAGGCGGTGGGCCGCGCGGGCGTAGGCCAGGGCGACGGCACCAGTGAAGTCAGGGTTGCGCTCCAGCTCGAGGTTGTACTCGATGGACTGGACAAAGCCGCCGGTGTCGCCCGCGGTGATGACGTGCCCGCCGTGCGGCATGCCGGTGTGCTCGGCGTCGAAGGTGGCCTCGTCGATGAAGTTCACCTCCACCTCGTAGCCGACGAAGTAGTCGGGCATGGTGCGGATCTCGTCCTCGATGCGCGCGCGATCCGCCTCGTCGGCGACGATGAAGCAACGGCGCAGGTGCGCCTGCTTGCCGGTGAGCCCGGCCTCACCCTTGCGGGCTGCGTCGAGAGCCTCCGGGGAGGGGATGGTGTACTGGACGCCCTTGTGCACGCCGGCGATGCGGCGCACGGCATCGGAGTGCCCCTGCGAGAGCCCCGGGCCCCAGAAGGTCTGCTGCTGACCATTCGGCAGGAGTGCCTGGCCGATGGTGCGGTTGAGGGAGAACATGCCCGGATCCCAGCCGGTGGAGACCACGGCGACGGTGCCGTTCTCCCGGGCCACGCGGTCCATCTCCGCGCGGTGGCGGGGGACGTCGCGGTGGTTGTCGTAGGTGTCCACGGTGTTGGCGTGGCGGATGAACTCCGGCGCCTGCTCGGGGATGTCCGTGGCGGAGCCGAGGCACAGGACCGCGACGTCGAAATCGTCCCGGAAGGACGCGAACTCATCGACGGGCCAGACGGCGGCGCCGGTCTCGGTGTCCAGGCTGGCGCGGCGGGAGAAGACACCCGCCAGCTCCATGTCCGGCTGCTGTCCGATGAGCTTCTCCACGGACTTGCCGAGGTTTCCGTAACCGACGATCGCGATCCTGATATTGGCCATGCGCTTGACTCCTGATTCTGGGGACTGGTCAGTCGCCCATTCTACGGATCGGGGCGCACCTCGAGGGTGGTCCCCGGCGGCACTGCCTCCAGGAGGCGGAACTTCGCCAGCACCGGGTTCTGCTCGAGGACCTTCGCGCTGGCCAGCCGCGCGCGGGTGGCGTGGGAGGAGGGAGGGACTTGAACCCGAAGGCCCGAAAGGGCCCTGCCACGGCCCGCACCTGTTCAATCGGGAACGCCCCGGAAAACCGGAAGCGCCCAGCAACCATGATGCGATCCGAGCTGGAGACGAGACTTGAACTCGCAACCTACGGTTTACAAGACCGTTGCGCTACCGATTGCGCCACTCCAGCACCGACGGAACCTGGTCCGTCTGGCTGAAATGCTACCGCAGGGCCCGGGGGTGATAGAAACCGGCGCAGGCGCTAGGGTGGCGCCCGTGCCCTCATTGTCTGACCGCCTGGAATCGGTGCGCACACTGCTGTCCGGTTCCGGCCGCATCGCCACCATTGATGCTGCCAAGGCCGCCCCGCCGCCCTCCCCGCTGGCCCCCGTCGACCTCACGGACCAGGCGCAGGTCGCCGCCGTCATGGACCTCGCCGTCCGTATCGGCGACGTGCTGTTGTCCTCCGGTACCTCGAACTCGGACACCCGTACGCAGATCCACGCGGTGACCAGTGCCTACGGCCTGCACTACTGCCACGTCGACATCACGATGAACACCATCACGGCGTTCACGCAGATCGGCACGACGCGCAAGACGCCGGTGACGGTGTTCCGGGTGGTGCGCCGGATGACCACGGACTTCTCCCGCCTCTCCGAGGTCGACCGCCTCATCCGCTCCATTCAGGCGGGCGCCACCCCGCCGGAGACGGCCGAGAAGATCCTCGACGAGATCACCCGCCGCCCCGCCTCCTACGGAGTCGTCACCGCCGTCCTGGGCTGGGGCCTGCTGGGCGGTTCGGTCGCCGGCCTGCTCGGGGGCGGGCCCGTCGTGGTGGGCACCGCCTTCCTCACGGCCGTGCTCATCATGGTGGTCAACACCTTCCTCGCCCGGCACCAGCTGCCCTACTTCTTCCAGAATGTCTTCGGCGGGATCATCGCCACGGTCCCGGCGGCGGTCATCTATTCTGTGGCCGCCGATCAGGGGCTGCAGATCTCACCCAGTCAGGTCATCGCCTCGGGCATCATCGTCCTGCTGGCGGGGTTGACGCTGGTGCAGTCGCTGCAGGACGGGATCACGGGGGCGCCGGTGACGGCGTCGGCACGCTTCTTCGAGACGATGCTGTTCACCGGGGCCATCGTCGCCGGGGTGGGTATCGGCATCCAGCTCGTCGCCATGATGGGCATCGCCCTGCCGCCCCTGCAGACCTCCGCCCCGCCGAACGCCACGTCGATCAGCGTCCGCGTGCTGTGCGGCGGGCTGGCGGCGGCGGGCTTCGCCATCGCCAGTTACGCCGAGTGGTCCTCGGTGTTCATCTCAGGTATCACGGCCACCGCGGGTTCGGTCTTCTATTACATCGTCCTCATCCCGGCGGGGGCCGGGCCGGTCATCGCGTCCTCGCTGGCGGCGGTCGTCGTCGGTCTGGCCGGCGGCCTGCTGGCGCGTCGTTTCCTCATCCCGCCGCTCATCACCGCGGTGGCCGGCATCACACCCTTCCTGCCCGGGCTGGCGGTCTACCGGGGCATGTACGCCTCGCTGCACGAGCAGACGCTGGTGGGTTTCACCAACATCGCCCTCGCCCTGGCCATCGCCTCGGGGCTGGCGGCGGGCGTGGTCCTCGGCGAGTGGGTGGCCGCCCGCCTGCGCCGCCCGCCGACGCTGCGCCCCTACCGCTCCTTCCGCCGGGCCCGGCGGGTGACGTTCCAGCAGCTGGCGGAACGTCCCACCAGGCGAGTGCGGAAAACTCCGCGTCCATAGCGTAGAATGGCTAATCTACTGTGCCCTGACCACCACTTTTACAGGAGGATCCGTGCCGCCCAAGGTCACTGACACCCGCCCGACCCCCGAGGCCCTGCATGCCGTCGAGGAGGAGACCGCCGCCTCCGCCCGCCGGATCGTCGCCACGTACGCGCAGGACTTCCTGGACGGTGTGACCCTGATGTGCATGCTCGGCGTGGAGCCGCGGGGCCTGGTCTACTCCCGTATCGCCGCTGAGCTGGAGGAGCCGGAGCCGGCCCCGGCGAAGCGCACCCGCAAGGCCGCCAAGAAGGCCACGAAGAAGACGACCAAGAAGACCGTGAAGAAGGCGGTCAAGAAGACGACCAAGAAGACGGTCAAGAAGGCCTGAGTACAGCCATGAGCGGCGACAACAGCTTCGTGGTCGTGGCCAACCGCCTTCCGGTTGACCTGCACGGCAGCACCTGGACGCCCAGCCCCGGCGGGCTGGTCGCCGCGCTCTCCCCTGTCCTGGAACGCCAGCAGGGCTGCTGGGTGGGCTGGCCGGGCGTGCCGGATGAGGCCCCCGAGCCCTTCCGCACCGACAGCGGGGTCCTCCTCCACCCCGTGCGCCTCTCCCGCGCCGATTTCGAGGGCTTCTACGAGGGTTTCTCCAACGCCTCGCTGTGGCCGCTCTATCACGATCTCATCGTCACGCCCGTCTACCACCGGCACTGGTGGGCGGCGTACCGCGACGTCAACCTGCGTTTCGCCCAGGAGGTGGCGGAGGTCGCCGCCGAGGGCGCGACCGTGTGGGTGCAGGATTACCAGCTGCAGCTGCTGCCCGGCATCCTCCGCCAGCTGCGCCCCGATCTGCGGATCGGCTTCTTCCTCCACATCCCCTTCCCTGGCGCGGACCTCTTCCGGCAGCTGCCGTGGCGGGAGGAGATCATCCGCGGCCTGCTCGGCGCGGACCTCATCGGTTTCCACCTCGAGTCGAACGCCCGCAACTTCCTCGATCTGTGCGCCGGCACGGAGGGGCTCACCGTCACCGGTCAGCCCGCCACCCGGCGTATCGACGCCCACGTCACCACCCACGACGGCCGCCGCGTCGGCGTCGGCGCCTTCCCCATTTCCATCGCCCTCGACTCGCTCGGCGAGGGGGAGGACGGGGGCGTCGAGAAGCTGCGTGCCTCGCTGGGTGATCCGAGCACCGTCATCCTCGGCGTGGACCGCCTGGACTACACCAAGGGGATTCTCCAGCGCCTGCTGGCTTTCGAGGAGCTGCTCGAGGCCGGGGCACTGGAAGGCGCGGTGCTGCTGCAGATCGCCACGCCCTCGCGCGAGCGCATCGACCAGTACCAGGTCGCCCGCTCCCGCGTCGAGGAGGCCGTGGGACGCATCAACGGGCGATTCGGGTCCATGGGGCAGCCGGTGGTGCACTACCTGCACCAGTCCCTGCCGAAGAACGAGCTGCGCACCTACTACGAGGCCGCGGACGTCATGCTGGTCACGCCCTTCAAGGACGGCATGAACCTGGTGGCCAAGGAGTACGTCGCCTGCCACCCGGACGGCAGCGGGGCGCTGGTGCTCTCCGAGTTCGCGGGGGCGGCCGTCGAGCTGCACCAGGCGAACCTGTGCAACCCTTTCGACCTGGAGTCCATCAAGCGGGCGCTGCTCACCGCGGTGCAGGCCAGCCCGGAGGTCATGGCCGAGCGCATGGCGGCCATGTACGCGCAGGTGGCCGAGTTCGATGTCGACGCCTGGGCCAACGCCTTCCTCGCCGCCCTCGGGGAGGCGGAGTGAAGCGCGCCCTCATCTTCCTCGCCCTCGCTCTGACGGCCTGCAGCGGCGAGCCCGAGGTCTCCGACACGACCTGGCAGGTCACCGACATCTGGACCACCCCGGGCGATCCCTCGACGCTGCCGCCGCAGGACGCGGGGCGGGCGTGGCTGGCCCTCGGCGGGCAGTCCCTGTCCGGCAACACCGGTTGCTCGCGCCTGCAGGGCACGGTCACCTTCAGCGAGGACGGCGAGACCTTAAGCATCGACCACCTCGAGGTCGACCCCGCGGCCGCCGACTGCCCCGCCGAGCGGACCCACGGGCAGCTCACGGAGCTGCTGCGCCCGGGCGCGGAGTTCGCGGTGCACCACGCGGGGCGTTCCCTCACCCTCACGGCGCGTTCCGACGCCGTCGATCCTCCGGCCATCGGTCTCGCCGCGCTCTAATATTGGGCGCATGAGCTTTGATTCCGCCGCCCTGAACCGTCTGGCCTCGGCTGAGACGCTGCTGATCGTCACCGACTTCGACGGCACCCTCGCCGGGCTGACCACCGACATCTACGGCGTCCCCGTCAACGTCGACTCCCTCATGGCGCTCACCCGCCTGGCCGGGCTGCCCGGCACGCACGTCGCGGTGCTCTCGGGCCGCCACCTGGCGGGACTGGCGCAGGAGTGCGTCCTGCGGCCCCCGATCATCATGGCCGGCTCCCACGGCGCCGAATCCGCCGAGCACGGCGCCACCCTCACGGCGGCGCAGTCGGAGCTGCTCGCCCACCTCGATGCCACCCTGCTTTTCGACGACCCCCTCGTCCACGTCGAGCGCAAGCCCTTCCAGCGGGTCGTGCACACCGCCCGGCTGGCGGCGCAGGATCAGGCGGCCGGGGATGCGGTGCTCGAGCGCGCCCTGCTCATCGAGGCCCCCGGCACCCGCGTCAACCGCGGCAAGAACATCGTCGAGTTCTCCGTCTCCGACCGGACGAAGGGCACGTGGCTGGCCGCCGAGATCGCCCGGGTCAACCCCGACGTGGCGCTGTTCATCGGCGACGACACCACCGACGAGGACGGCTTCCGCGCCCTGCGCGAGGGCGATGTCGGCGTCAAGGTCGGTGACGGGGAGACCGCCGCCACCCACCGGATCGCGGACATCCCGGCCGTCGCCGCGCTGCTCACCGCGCTGGCCGAGGCCCGCGCCACCGTCCCGCGCGCACTCCCCGCCCGCTTCGAGGCCCTCGCCGCCGGCTTCTCCGCCCAGGTGCTCGGCGTGAGCGACTGGTCCGCCGCGACTCCGTGTGCGGGCTGGGCGGCCCGCGACATCGTCGAGCACCTGCTCACCTGGTACCCGGAAAACCTCCGGCACGCCGGAATCGAGCTGACGGTGGAGGGCGACGATCCGACCGAACGGTGGTTCTCCTTCGTCGCCGGCGTCCGCGCGCTGCTTGGCGACGAGCGCGTCGACGCCGTCTTCGAGTCGGGCCCCGATGCCGGGAAGACCGTGGGGCAGGCGACGAACGGCTTCCTGCTCCCCGACATCTTCATGCACACCTGGGACCTCGCCCGCTCCCAGGGGCGGCACGTCGAGCTCGACGCCGACTACGCCGCCCGGAACCTGGCGGGCCTGCAGTCCCTCGGCCCGGCGCTGCAGGAGACCGGTCAGTTCGGCCCGCCGAGCCCCGCGCCGGCGGATGCCACCCCGGGCGAGGCGCTCATGGCGTATGTGGGGCGCGCGGTGCGCTGACCGTCCGGCCGGGGTGGTACGTGGTCTCCAGGATCACCCGCGGTGCGGTGGTGGGGGCGTCGGCGAGGTGGGCGTCGATAAGCTGCAGCAGCATGCGGCCCGCGGCCTCCCCCTTCGCCTTGTTCGGCTGGATGACGGTGCTCAAGCCCAGCAGCAGCGCGGTGCGGATGCCGTCGAAGCCGGTGACCGAGAGCTCGCCGGGCACGTCGATGCCCTGTTCGTGGGCGAAGTCGAGGACCCCGAGCGCCATGGAGTCCGTCGTGCACAGCACCGCCGTGAGCTCGGGGTGCGTCGTGAGCAGCTCCCGGGCGGCGGACAGGCAGGTGTCGTGGTCGTTGATGTGGCGGGTGACCACGGGGATGTCGTCCAGCCCCGCGGCCGCGAACTCCTCCCGGGCCCCGCGGACGCGCTCGCGCTGGACGTGCAGCTCGGCGTCGTCGATGTCGGTGATGAAACCGTCGTGGCGCTCCCGGTGCAGCCGGATGGCGAGGATGCCGATGCGGGTGTGGCCGGCGTCGACAAGCGCGCGGGCGGCGGGGCGGATCGCCGCCCGGTCGTCGATGCCGACGAAGGGCAGCTCCAACCCCTTCGGCTGATCGCACACCACCAGCGGCACCTGCCGGGCCTGCGCCGCCGCCAGGTGCGGATCCCCCTCCGCCACCGAATAGACCACCACCCCGTCGATCACCGCCCGCCCCACCAGGGCGGAGGCGTCATCCTCGGAGGGCCCCGCCGGGATGAGGGTGAGCGCGGATTCGGTGCCCGAGGTGGCCTCGGCCAGCCCGGCGAGGAAATCCACCGAGGCGGCGTCCTCGAAGGCGTAGGACAGGTGCTCGGTGAGTAGGACGCCGAGGGACCCGACCCGGCGGGTGCGCAGCGAGCGAGCCATGGGGTCCGGGCCCGGGTAGCCGCGGGCGGCGGCGGCCCGCAGGATCCGCTCGCGGGTCTCGGCCGAGAGCTGGTCGGGGTGGTTGTAGGCGTTGGACACGGTCGTGCGGGACACGCCGAGCTCCGCCGCGAGCGACGCCAGTGTCCGGGCACGTTTGACCATGTCCCCAACCTAGCCCGTGGGGATCAGGCCTGCGCCGCCCGGCGCTGACGCGCGAACTCGGACAGGACGACACCGGCGGCGACGGAGGCGTTGAGCGACTCCACCCAGCTCTCCATGGGGACGGACATGATGACGTCGCAGTTCTCGCGGACCAGGCGCGAGATGCCCTTGCCCTCGGAGCCGACGACGATGACCACGGGGTCCGTGCCGCCGTCGTAGGTGTCCAGGGTGTGCTCGCCGCCGGCGTCGAGGCCGACGACCTGGTAGCCGTTCTTCTGGAACTCCTTGAGCGTGCGGGTGAGGTTGACCTCGCGCGCCACGGGCAGGCGCGCGGCCGTGCCCGCGGAGGTCCGCCAGGTCACGCCCGTGACCCCCGCGGAGCGACGCTCGGGGATGACCACGCCGTGCCCGCCGAAGGCGGCGACGGAGCGGATGACGGCGCCCAGGTTGCGGGGGTCGGTGATGTTGTCGAGCACGACGAACATGCCCGGCTCCCCGCTGTCGGCGGCCGCCGCGATGAGCGAGTGCACGTCGGAGTACTTGTAGGGCGGGATCTGCAGCCCGATGCCCTGATGGAGGCCGTTGCCGGTCATCTTGTCCAGCTCGAAACGCGCCACCTCCTGGATCGGGATACCGCGGGTGGTGGCCATCTGGACGGCCTCGGTGAGGCGGTCGTCGGCGCCCGTGCCCTCGGCGACGTAGAGCAGCGACGCCGGGACCTTCGCATGGAGGCACTCGATGACCGGGTTGCGGCCGACGACGAGCTCGTAGGGGTTCTCCTGGACGTGGCGCCCCGAGGCGCGGCGCTCGGCGGCCTTCTTGCGCTTGTGGGCGGCGTGGTACTCGCGGTCCTCGGCCTTCGGGGTGGGGCCCTTGCCGCGTAGGCCGCGGCGGACCTGTCCGCCGGAGCCCTTGACGGCGCCCTTCTTGTTGGTGCGTCGGGCGCCGGGTCGTCCCTGCTTAACCATGAATCAGTCCTTCTTCAGCGACCACTGCGGGCCATCGGGGGTGTCGGTGACGTCGATGCCGGCGGCGAGAAGTCGCTCGCGGACGGCGTCGGCGGTGGCCCAGTCCTGGGTGGACCGGGCGGTGGTGCGGCGTTCGAGTTCGGCGGCGACGAGCACGTCGAGGGCGACCAGGGCATCGTCGCTTTGCGACGCCCCCGTCCCCCACGTCGCGTCCTGCGGGTCGACCCCGAGCACGCCGGCCATGGCGCGCACAGCGGAGGCGAGGCGGGTGGCCGCGGCGGTGTCGCCGGCCGCCAGCGCGGTGTTGCCGGCGCGGACGGCGTTGTGGATCTCGGCGAGCGCGCGCGGCACGGCGATGTCATCGTCCATGGCCTCCGCGAAGGCCGGGGTCCACTCCCCCACCGGGACGTCCCCGACGCGGGCGAGGAAATCCTCGATGCGCCGGTAGCCGGCCGCGGCCTCCTGCAGCGCCGCCTCCGAATACTCGAGGACGCTGCGGTAGTGCGCGGAGCCGAGGTAGTAGCGCAGTTCGACGGGGCGGACCAGCTCCAGCATGTGGGGCACGGCGAGCACGTTGCCCAGCGACTTGGACATCTTCTCGCCGGCCATGGTGACCCAGTGGTTGTGCATCCAGTAGTTGGCGAAACCGTCCCCGGCGGCGTGCGCCTGGGCGATCTCGTTCTCGTGGTGCGGGAACTGCAGGTCCAGCCCGCCGCCGTGGATGTCGAAGATGTCGCCGAGGTACCAGGTCGCCATGGCCGAGCACTCGAGGTGCCAGCCGGGGCGGCCGGACCCCCAGGGGGTGGGCCAGGAGGGCTCGCCGGGCTTGGCGGCCTTCCACAGGGCGAAGTCCTGCGGGGAACGCTTGCCCGTGTTGTCGGTCTCCCCCTGCTCCATCTCCTCGACGCGGTTGCCGGAGAGCGAGCCGTAGTCGGAGCCCTCGGCGGCGACCCAGGCGGCCACGTCGAAGTAGACGGAACCCTCGGCCTCGTAGGCGAAGCCGGCGGCGATGAGGCGCTCCATGTAGGTGACCATCTGCGTGATGTGCCCGGTGGCGCGGGGCTCCACCGAGGGCGGCAGCACGCCGAGCTGGTCGTAGGCCCAGGTGAAGGCGCGCTCGTGGGTGGACACCCACTCCCACCAGGGCCGGTCGTGCTCGGCGGCCTTGGTGAGGATCTTGTCGTCGATGTCGGTGACGTTGCGCACGAAGGCGACGTCGTATCCCGAGGCCAGCAGCCAGCGACGGAGGATGTCGAAGGCCACGCCGGAACGGACATGGCCGATGTGCGGCTGGGACTGCGGCGTCGCACCGCACAGGTAGATCGAGGCGTGTCCCGGGCGGACCGGGACGAACTCGCGCTGCGACCGGGTGGCGGTGTCAAAGATACGGAGAGTCACAACTCACCATCCTAGACCCCGTCAGTTTTTCCGCGGCAGCTTGTTCTCCTCGACGAAGCGATGGTAGTCGCGGTGGTGCAGCAGCGCGGCGGCGTCCTCGTCGACGATGACGGTCACCCGCGGGTGCGACTGCAGCACCGAGGCCGGGCACATGGTGGTCAGCGGACCCTCGGCGAGCGCCGCGATGGCCTCGGCCTTGCCGGCGCCGGTGGCCAGGAGCAGCAGGTGCCCGGCGCGCTGGATGGTGCCCAGGCCCTGGGTGAGCACGTGGATGGGCACGTCCTCCGGGCGCTCGAAGAAGCGGGCGTTGTCGGCGATGGTCTGCGGCTGCAGGGTGTCGACGTGGGTAGGGCCGTGCAGCGCCGCCCCGGGTTCGTTGAAGGCGATGTGGCCGTTGGTGCCGATACCCAGCAGCTGGATGTCGATACCCCCGTGGTCGATGATGGCCTGCTCATACTCCTCGGCCGCCACCCACGGGTCGGCCGCGGTGCCGTCGGGGCTGTGCACCCGGGAGTCGTCGAAGTCGACGTGGGAGGTGAACTCGTGGCGGATGGTGTGGTGGTAGCTCTGCTCGTGCTCCGGGGACAGGCCGACGTACTCGTCGAGGAGGAAGGCGGTGCAGTCGGCGAAGCTGAGCTCCCCGGCCCGGTGGCGGCGGATGAGTTCCTGGTAGGTGCCCAGCGGGGTGGAGCCGGTGGCCAGGCCGAGTGTGGCGCCGCGGCGGGCGTAGTCGGCGATGATGTCCGCCGCCGCGAGTGCGACGCCGGCCGCGTCGGGCCGGATGAGGATGTCCATGTTGTCTCCTTGCGTGGACGGGTCAGCTGCGTTCAATGCTAAGTCCTCGGCGTATCACGTCGCGCACCGCACCCTGCGCGTCCAGGACGACGATGTCGGCCAGGTACCCGGGGGCGATGTCGCCGATGCGGTCGTCCATGCCCAGGACCCGGGCGGGGGTGGCGGCGGTGGCGGCGACGAGGGTGGGCAGGGAATGTCCGCGGGCCAGGTGGCGGGCGACCTGGTCGGCGAGGGTGGTGGTGCCGCCGGCGATGGCGCCCGGGGTGCCGTCGGTGGTGGCCAGGCGGGCGACCCCGGCGGCCACGGTGACGTCGAGGGTGCCCAGGGTGTAGTCGCCGTCGGCCATGCCGGCGGCCTGCATGGCGTCGGTGATGAAGAAGGCGCCCGCGCCGACACTGTCGAGCACCATGTCGACGGTGTCGTCGGCCAGGTGCACGCCGTCGGCGATGAGTTCGACGAAGGCCTCGCCGCGGGCGGCCGCGCTCAGCAGCGCGGCAACCGCGCCCGGCGCCCGGTGGTGCAGCGGCGGCATCGCGTTGAACAGGTGGGTGGCCGTCACCGTCACGTGCTTCTCGACGCCCGCGTCCACCACCTCCCGCGTCTGTTCCGCGCTGGCCTCCGTGTGCCCGAGGGAGGCGATGATGTCGTGCTCCGCGCACAGGTCGAGCAGGGCGTTAACCTCGGCGGTCTCCGGGGCGAAGGTGATGGAGCGGACGTGGCCGCGACCGGCGGCGATGAGGCGGGCGAAGAGGGCGGCGTCGCCGGGGATGATCGCCGCCGGGTCCTGCGCGCCGCACTTGCCGACGTTGACGAAGGGCCCCTCGAGGTGGATCCCGGCGATCTCGCCCTCCTCCGCGAGCCCCGCCAGGACGGGGATCTGCCGGAGCAGGTGTTCTTCACTCGCGGAGACGAGGCTGGCCAGGAGGGTGGTGGTGCCGTGCGCGCGGTGGTGCCTCACGGCGGTGCGGCACTGCTCGGCGTCGCCGTCGGGGAAGGAGCCGCGCAGGCCCCCGTGGTTGTGGAGGTCGATGAACCCGGGGATCAGGCGCAGCCCGGTGTCGGGGGTGGCGGGGTCGGCGGGCGCCAGGCCCGTGATGGTGTCCCCGGTGATGGTGACGGTTGTGTGCGGCTGTTCGCCCCGTGCGGTGACGACGGTGCCGGTGAGGGTGCGTGGAGTCATGGCCTCGCGGAGGCCTCCTTTCGGATCAGCCCCCGGCACGCCGCACCGCTATTCCGGGAGTTGGCGCAGGGGGATGTAATGGTCGCGGACGGCGGCGCGGACGGCGTCGGCGTCGCCGGCCTGCAGCCCCCGAAGCAGGTCGGTGTGTGCCCGGATGGTGTCGGGGAAGTCGCGTGGGGGCGCCAGCTCGAGGAGGCGGAGGCAGTCGATGTGGATGCGCAGGAAGGCACCCGCCATCTCCTGGAGCAGGGGGTTGGACAGTCCCGCGTGGAGCCGCTGGTGGAAGGCGACGTACTCCGGGACGGCCGTCTGGCCGGCCGCGGCGATGGTGCGGACGCGCTCGATGATCTCCCAGTGCTCGGACATGTCCCGCCCCGCGAAATGTGATGACATTTCCTCGGCGGAGTGGAGGTCGAGGGCCTCGCGGGTGTCGATGACGTTGCGCAGGTGCTCCAGCGAGCGGTCGGGATTGAGGGTGATGCGCAGGAGGAGCCCCCGCAGCAGCGGTTCGAGCGAGAGGCCGGACACGAAGGTGCCGTGCCCGTGCCGGACCTCAACGACGTCGAGGCTGGAGAGGGTGCGCACGGCCTCCCGGAGGGAGGAACGGGAACACTCAATGGCCTCGCAGAGTTCCGATTCCGAGGGGAGAAGGTCTCCCGGGCGCAGCCGGTGCGTCCGGATATAGTCCTTGATCCCCTCTTCGGCGGTGCGGGCGGCACTGCGGGTTCTGCGAGCGCCGGGGTATGTACTGACCATGGTGACCAGACCCTTTCCGGGCCGATCGACGACGACCGGCCACTGAGAACTGATCTGAATATACAATTCCGGCGCCCCATGGTCAGCATCCCTACGCCAGGGTCACCGTGGCGGAAATAGTGCCACTATCCATGAAACCGGTGATGACCTCGACGGACGCCACCTGCTTGCGGTTGCTCATCACGACGGGGGTGACGGGGTTCCGGCCCCGCTCCCGCAGCAGCGCGAGGTCCACCTCCACGATGGGCTGCCCCGCCGCCACGGTCTCACCCTGGGCGGCCAGGGTGGTGAAACCCTCGCCCTTGAGCTCGACAGTGTCCAGTCCGATGTGGACGAGCACCTCCAGCCCCTCCGGGGTGCGCAGCGCGAAGGCGTGCCCGGTCTTGAACACCGTCACCAGCTCACCGGCGGCGGGGGCGCAGACGGTGACCACGGGGGCGTCGGCACGCGGGCGTACCGCGAAGCCGTCGCCGACCATCTTCCCGGCGAAGACCGGGTCCTCCACCTCCGTGACCGGGATGACCTCGCCCGCGAAGGGGGATCCCAGGTCCACGGTCGTGGACTTTCTGCCGAAGCCGAACATCTAGATCTCCTGCTCGCCCTGGAGGGCCACATCCGAGCGGGAGAGCTGGCGGGCGACCTCGTCGTAGACGAACTGGACCTTCGGGCCGATGACCACCTGGACGTTGTTCTGCGAGGGGCGGATGACACCGGCGACGCCTGCCTTCTTGATCTCGCCCTCATCGACCGGGACGTGGTCCCGCGTGGTCACGCGCAGGCGGGTGGTGCAGTAGTCGATGGTGTCGATGTTGTCCTGCCCACCGAGGCCGGTGATGATCTGGCGGGCGACATCCGCGACCTCGGCGTCCTCTGCCAGGGTGGCCTCGGCGTCGCCGTCCTCCTCGCCGCGGCCCGGGGAACGCAGGTTGAGCAGGCCGATGAGGAAGTAGAAGATGACGAAGTACAGCGCGAACCAGATCACGCCCATCACCAGCAGCATCCACCACTGGTTGGCCAGCGGGTTACGCGCGGAGAGCAGCATGTCGACGAAACCGGCGGAGAAGCCGAAGCCCGCGGTCCACTCGAAGGAGGCGGCAATCGCCACCGAGATACCCGTGAGCAGGGCGTGGACGACGTAGAGCAGCGGGGCGACGAACATGAAGGAGAACTCGAGCGGCTCGGTGACACCGGTGAAGAAGGAGGCCAGCGCGCCGGCCAGCATGAGGGAGCCCACGGCCTTGCGGCGCTTGGTGTCCGCACGCAGGAACATGGCCAGGGCGGCACCCGGCAGACCGAACATCATGACCGGGAAGAAGCCCGCCTGGTAGCGGCCGACGATGCCCTCGACCTCACAGACGCCGTTGGCCCAGATACCCGGGCAGTCCGCGGCGGAGGTGGCGGCTGCAGCGGCCTCGATGGTCTTGCCACCGCCGAGGAAGTTGCCGATGTCGTTGATGCCGATGATGTCGAACCAGAAGATCGAGTTGAGCGCGTGGTGCAGACCGGTCGGGATGAGCAGGCGGTTGGCGAAGCCGTAGATACCTGCGCCGACGGCCCCCATGCCCTGGATCCAGGTACCGAAGTCGAAGAGCACGCCGTAGATGAACGGCCACACGAAGTAGAAGATGCCGGCCAGGACGATGGAGAAGACCGCGGTGAGGATCGGCACCAGGCGGCGGCCGGAGAAGAAGGCCAGCGCATCGGGCAGCTTGGTGGCGTGGAAGCGGTTGTACACCCAGGCGGCGAGGATACCGACGGCGATACCGAACAGGACGTTGCCCGGGCCGACGGCGGCCCAACCGTGGGACGCCCAGTCGATGGCGGCCTGGCCGTCGAGGGCCTCGAGGTCAACGCCCTGGTAACCGGCGACGGACTTCTCACTGAGCAGGCGGGTGAGGGTGGTGAAGCCCAGCCAGCCGGACAGCGCGGCCGCTCCGTTGTGATCCTTGGCCAGGCCGAAGGCGATGGCGATGGCGAAGATGACACCGAGGTTGTCCAGCACCGCGGCGCCCGCGGAGATGAGGACGGCGGCGGGGATGTTCTCGGCACCCCAGCCCTCCGGGTCGATCCAGTAGCCGACACCCATGAGGATGGCGGCGACGGGCATGACGGCGACGGCACCCATGAGGGCGCGGCCGAGCTTCTGCAGGGACGTCATCACGACGTTTCCGGCGTTCTTCCGCTGCCGGGGAGGCGCGGTGGTGGAGGTTGACATGTCGGTTCCTTTCAGTTCGGACGCACCGTCTGCTGCCATCCGTGGAGGAAGACCGCGAGGAACGCGGCCTCCCCCTCGACGTGGGAGGGCAGGGAGGGGACGTCGAGAATGCGGCAGAGAACCTGCCGGGCGAGGTCGATCTCGCGCGGCAGGTCACGTTCGACCGAGCGGCGCAGGAGATTGGTGCGGAACTGCGCGGCCGCGGCCCGCCGGCTGAGGCGGGTGAGCTCGATGGCGAGCGTGCGGTCCGGGGTTCCGTCGAGGGCGGTGGTGGTGGCGTTGAGCCGCAGACACACCAGGCGGATGAGCCCGGCCAGCGCATGGGCGGTGGCCAGGGGTTGCTTCACGGTGACGCCCAGGCGGGCGGCGTTGAGGTGGAGGGCGATGTAGGCGGCCTCGTCGACGGGCAGATCGATGCCGTCGACGTGGGAGTTGAGGTAGCCGACCACGAGTTCCGCGGCGCGGAACTCCAGGGGGAACGAGGCCCGGATCTCGTCGAGCAGGGAGTTACGGATCGTCTCCCCCAACCCGACGCGCTGGACCGCGAAAGAAATGTGCTCGGCGAGTACGGCATACACCGAGGGGTGCAGCTCACCGAGCAGGTCAACGGCCAGGTCGACCGCGGCGGAGATGGTCTCCATGATCTCCGGGTCGATGGCGTTGACGGAACGCAGGAACTGCACCTTGTCGGGGCTGAGTTCCATGTACTGATGGTCGGCGTTGGCCGCGGAGATCTCGTCGCCCTGCTTGCGCTGGAAGCCGATCCCCCGGCCCACCATGACCAGTTCCTCCCCCTCATCCCCACCGGGCAGGCGCACGAGCACGGCGTTATTGCTGAACACACGGATGATCCGGGGCGCAGCATCGGTCGCGTCGGCCATGACAGGCTCCTCGCACGTCGTCGGCGGGAGGGCACGCGCGCAGCCCCGACGAAGGGGTGTGCGTGCCCGAGGATCCAGTCATGCCTGATCAGGTCAGTAACACCCGGAGGGTTGGGACTTCTTCACTATAAGTCCGATGTCCTACCTACTCCAAGGGTCTTGACGGCTTCCAGGCAGAATTAGTGTGGAAACCCCTCAATTCGGGGTTGATCGTGAGGGTGGTCACACCCGCCAGACGACGGCGGTGGCCACCGCGGCCCGGCCTTCCCCCCGGCCGGTGAAGCCCATGTGGTCGGTGGTGGTGGCGGCCACGGACACCGGTGCCCCGAGAATCTCCGACAACACCTGCTCGGCCTCGAGGCGGCGCGGCCCCATCTTCGGGGACTGGCCGATGAGCTGGGCGGCGGCATTGCCGATGACGAAGCCGGCCTCCTCCACCGCCTGCCGGGCCTCCCGCAGCAACTGCGCCCCGGAGACCCCGTCATACTCCGCCCGGCCCACCCCGACGAGAGTGCCCAGGTCACCGAGCTGCGCGGCGGACAGCAGCGCATCCACGAGAGCGTGCGCCACGACATCCCCGTCAGAATGCCCCTCACACCCGCCGACCCCCTCGAAGAGCAGGCCGGCGATCCAGCAGGGCTTGCCCGCTTCAATCTGGTGGGCGTCGGTGGAGATTCCTACGCGGGGGATGATCATGAGGGCACCTCGAAGATGGTCGGTTCGGCCTCGTCCGTGATGGTGCGGGCGAGGGTCATGTCAATGGGCGTGGTCACCTTGAACGCCATGGGGTCCCCCTGCACGGTGACCACGGGCACCCCGTGCCACTCCACGAGGGAGGCGTCGTCGGTGGCGGTGAAGCCGGGGTCGGTGAAGCCGGGGTCGGCGTCGGCGGGGTGGGCGGCGTCGGCGGCGGAGAAATAGGCCTCGTTCGCCGCGCGCAGCACGGAGAGCCTGAAGCCCTGCGGGGTCTGCACCGCCCGCAGGGTGGCGCGGTCGGGGGTGCCGGTGACCGTGTCGCCGGCGACGGACTTGATGGTGTCCGCCACGGGCAGCACGGGAATGACGGCGGGTGCCCCCTCCAGCACCCGGCGCGCCACGCGGGCGATCATGCCGGGTGGGGTGAGCGCCCGGGCGGCGTCGTGGATGAGCACCACGGCCTCTTCGTCCGCGATGGTCCGCAGGCCGGCCCACACGCTGTCCGCGCGTTCGCCGCCGCCATGCGCCAGGCGGACGTTCTCACCGAGCAGCCCGGCGCGTTCCAGCACCTCGCGGGCGAAGGACTCCATGGCGGGGCTGACGAGGACGACCACCTCATCGACCACCCCGGAAGTGAGCATGGCGGCGACGGAGCGCTCCACGAGGGTCCGCTCCCGCAGTCGCACGAAGGCCTTGGGCACGGCGGCCCCGAGCCGGGTCCCCTGCCCGGCGGCCGCGATGAGGGCGATGACGCGCACCAGTCCTCCACTCCTGTCCCCGCGGGGCCACCCTGATTCCCTGACCTCCCACCGCCGCGCTCCGGGAGAAACCCCAGCTCGGCTCGTCGGTGGTGTCAGCTTTTCAGGGCCGCCCTGATCCGCGGGACCTAGATCTCGTCGTCCTCGTCGTCGAAGGTGAGGTCATCGAGGTCGACGTCGATGTCCCCGTCCACGATGTCGCGCGTGTCCTCGGCGTCGGCCTCAACATAGGCCTCCACCTTGACCTGGAACTCATCGGCCTTGGCCTCGTCGACCGTGTCGGCCAGCGCGAGCTCACCGACGAGAATCTGGCGGGCCTTGGCCAGCATCCGCTTCTCGCCGGCGGACAGCCCGCGGTCCTGGTCACGACGCCACAGGTCGCGGACGACCTCGGCCACCTTGTTCACGTCACCGGAGGCGAGGCGCTCCTGGTTGGCCTTGTAGCGGCGGGACCAGTTGCCGGCCTCCTCCACGTCCGTCTCCCGCAGGACGCCGAAGACCTTCTGCAGGCCCTCCTCGCCCACGACATCGCGGACGCCCACCAGCTCGGCGTTCTTGGACGGGACGCGGACGACGAGGTCAGACTGGTTGATCTGCAGGACCAGGTACTCCAGCTCCTCCCCTCCCATCACGCGATGCTCGATGTCAGCGATCACGGCAGCGCCGTGGTGCGGGTAGACAACGACGTCCCCGACCTTGAAATCCATTCCCACTCCTTGTTGCGCGCGGTTGGCAGCACACTAGACCCCGCATTCTAGCACGCGGCCCGCCCGGCCCGGCGCCCGCCGGACTCCACCGAAGGTCTACCCCCACCCCACCCCTGATCACCCCTCCGGCGGAAACCGATCCCCGGGAACTGTGTGCTCAGGGGTCAAAGAGACTAAGGTGAGGTTCCGAAACATCCTTGTGAACCATGAACTGATGGAGGACACCCAAGTGAAGTCCCTGAAGTCGGCCGCCCGTCGCGGCGGCATCATCTCCGCCGCCGCTCTGTCCGCGCTGGCACTGGCCTCCTGCTCGGCAGGCCAGATCACCCAGACCTCCTCGCAGGTGGCCGCGGTCAACGGCGCGGAGGGCAACTCCGAGGACGGCACCGTCGCGGTCCGCGACGTCACCATCATCGTCGACGATGCGGGCGAGGCCGCCCTCAAGTTCACGGCCGTCAACCAGGACACCACGATGACCGAGCACACGCTCGAGTCCATCGAGGTCAACGGCAACGACGTCCAGTTCGACGCCGCCCCGCTGGCCCGCGGCTGCACCCTCGTCGGTGACTCCGCCGAGCGCCTCGAGTCCACTCCGCAGGCCGACGGCATCGGCTGCATCGAGTACACCGAGACCTCCCTGACCAACGCCGACTTCGCCGTCGGCGGCAACGCCCCGGTCACCTTCACCTTCGACTCCGGTGAGATCGAGGTCTTCGCCACCATCTCCGCGCCGCAGCTGCCGGCCGGTTCCTTCGTCCGTGGTGCGGACCAGGAGTCCGGACACTAGTCCGCTTCTCGACGCCCGGTTCTCACCCGAGAGCCGGGCGTTTGTCGTTCCCGTCGTTAAGGTGGTCGGCATGGCCCGTAAACCCCGTTCCGTCCACACCTGCTCCGAATGCGGTTACTCCTCCCCCAAGTGGCTGGGCCGCTGCCCGGACTGCGGTTCCTGGGGCACCCTCGTGGAATCCGCCGTGGCCCCGCGGGCGGGCGGCGCGGCGGTGGCGGCGGTCTCCGGGACGGTCCCCACGGGACTCACCCCGAGTGCCCCGGCCAGCCCCATCACCAGCATCAGCGGCACGGCGGCCGCCTCCGTGCCCTCCGGCATCGGGGAGCTCGACCGGGTGCTCGGCTCCGGCGTCGTCCCCGGCTCGGTGGTGCTCATGGCGGGGGAACCCGGGGTGGGTAAATCGACGCTCCTGCTGGAGGTGGCCAGCAGGTGGGCGTCGATAAGCGGGCGCACGGCGCTGTATGTCACGGCGGAGGAGTCCGCCGGGCAGGTACGGGTGCGCGCCGAGCGGACCGGGGCGCTGCAGGAGACGCTCTACCTGGCGGCCGAATCGAACCTCGACGTGGTGTTCGGGCACGTCGAGCAGGTGAAACCCTCCCTGCTCATCGTCGACTCGGTGCAGACCATGCACGCCCCCGGCGTCGAGGGCGTGGCCGGCGGCGTGGCCCAGTCCCGGGCCGTCACCGCTGCGCTGACCACTCTGGCCAAGACCTCCGGGATTCCCATCCTGCTCGTCGGGCACGTGACCAAGGACGGCAACGTCGCCGGGCCCCGCGTGCTCGAGCACCTGGTGGATGTGGTGCTCAACTTCGAGGGCGACCGGCAGTCCTCGCTGCGTATGCTGCGCGGCATCAAGAACCGTTTCGGCGCCACCGACGAGGTCGGCTGCTTCGAGCAGACCGCCGAGGGCATCCGCGAAGTCCCCGACCCCTCCGGACTCTTCCTCTCCCACCGCGGGCAGACCCCCGACGGCTCCGCCGTGACCGTCGCCATGGACGGCGTCCGCCCGCTGCTCGCCGAGGTGCAGGCACTCACCGTCGACCCCGTGGCCAAGAACCCGCGCCGCGTGGTCACCGGCCTGGACACCAACCGCGTGCCCATGGTGCTAGCCGTCCTCCAGGCCCGCGCGGGCGAACGCACCAACGAGAAGGACGCCTACGTGGCCACCGTCGGCGGCGTGCGCATCACCGAGACCGCCACCGACCTGGCCGTCGCGCTGGCCACCTGGTCCTCCCTGCACGAACGCCCCCTGCCCCCGAAGACCGTGGTCATCGGGGAGGTCGGCCTGGCCGGGGAACTCCGCCGGGTCCCCCACCTCGGGCGCCGCCTCGCCGAGGCCGCCCGCCTGGGCTACAGCCACGCCGTCGTCCCCGCCGGGGAGAAGTTCAACGTGCCCGGGATGCGGGTCGCCCAGGCCGCGACCCTGCGCGAGGCCATCGGCCACGTGTCACAGGGGTAGAATCGCGGCTCATGAGCCCCGCCACCACGCCGGTCCCCGCCACCCTCCGGGAGACCCTCGAGCACCTCGCCCCCGGCACGGAACTGAGGGACGGCCTCGACCGCATCGTCCGCGGCCGCACCGGGGCGCTCATCGTCATCGGCGACGGCCCCGAGGTCACCGACCTCTGCGACGGCGGCTTCGAGTTCGACGTCACCTTCGCCCCCACCCGCCTGCGCGAACTGTGCAAGATGGACGGCGCCGTCATCCTCTCCACCGACGCCACCCGCATCCGCCGGGCCAACGTCCAGCTCGTGCCCTCGCCGAGCTACCCCACCTCCGAGAGCGGCACCCGCCACCGCTCCGCCGAGCGCACCGCCCAGCAGAGCGGGCGCCCCGTCATCGCCGTGAGTCAGTCGATGAACGTCATCACCCTCTACGTCGAGGGCGACCGCTACGTCCTCGACAGCCCCGCCACCATCCTGCAGCGCGCCAACCAGGCGCTGGGCACCCTCGAGCGTTACCGCACCCGCCTCGACCACGCCGACCAGCGGCTGTTTGTCTCCGAGATCAACAACTACGCCACCGTGCAGGACGTCGTCGCCGTCATGCAGCGCGAGCTGCTGGTCAAACGCGTCGGCCTCGAACTCGACCAGGACGTCCTCGAGCTGGGCACCGACGGCCGCCAGCTCAACCTCCAGCTCACCGAGCTGCGCGGCGACAACGACCGGGAGATCGACCTGCTCATCCGCGACTACCTCATCGCCGAGGGGCCGCCCTCCGACCAGGACGTGCGCGCCGCCACGCAGGCCCTCGACCAGCTGGCCGACGCCGACCTGCTCAAGCCCGCCAACGTCGCCCGCATCCTCGGCCTGCCCGCGACGGAGGAGTCGCTCACCCAGTGGATCGTGCCGCGCGGCTACCGGGTGCTCAGCCGGGTGCCGCGGGTGCAGATGTTCCTCAAGCACAAGATCATCGCGGCCTTCGGCGACGTGAAGACGCTGCTGGCCGCCTCGGAGGAGGAACTAGCCGGCGTGGAGAATGTCGGACATCTGTGGGCCCGGCACGTGCACGAGGGGCTGGCACGGCTGACCTGAGGCCTCAGAGCGTAGGACCCTCTCCGGGAGCAATACTCGTTTTTGGCGAATTGGGCGGGGCAATTCGCCAAAAACGAGCATCCGGCCGAAAGGGACTGTGTCGATCTAGCCCAGATTGAAGGTGTGCGCGTCGGAGGCGTTGTTGCCGATCACCGCGTGCAGGTAGAACGAGCCCGCGCCCACGTTCTGGCGGTTGTTGCACTGCCCCGGCTGGGAGCCCAGGCGCGACCACACCGCCTGGAAGCGGCGCTCGTCCTCGGCGGGGAAGGTCTCCTCGCCGGTGAGCACCGAGGGGTAGCAGTCGGTGTCGGCCCAGACGCGCTCGTTGTCGGCGAGGTTGTAGACCTCGAAGCGCAGTTCCTCGTCGTCGAGGTTGATTTCGCAGTCGGCGGTGGTGGGGTTCTCCACGGTCATGTAGAACGTCGGCTGGGCGCCGTCGCCGTAGGAGGGGCGGTCCGAGCTGGCGACGATCCGCAGGTCGGAGAGCGCGCAGCTGTCCTTCGGCTCCGCGGGCTCGCTGCTCTTCGCGGTCGAGGTCTCCGGCGCCTCGGAGGTGCGGCGTGTCGACGCCTCCGTGCTCGCCGCCGCGGCGTTCGCCGTCGAGGTCGGCGCGGCGGGGGTGCTCGTGCTCGGGGAGGTGTCGTCGCCGCCTCCGGCGATGGCCACCATGCCCCAGACCAGCAGTCCGACGAGGATGAGGATCACCGCGGCCGCGGCGACGCGACGGCGGACGTAGATCTCTTCGGGGAGTCGGCGGGGGCTGCGGTTGGTCACGCCACTCACTCTAATTGCGCGCGTTATGCGCAGGTGGGAACCGGACTCCCCGCGTGTCTGTTACTCGACGCCGTCGGCGATGACCTGTTCGGTGGAGCCGTCGGAGAGCAGGTAGCGCAGGCCGACGATGCCGACGCGGCCGTCGGCAATGCGCTCCTGCAGGGCGGAGAGGCGGTGCTTGATCTGGATGACGATCTCGATGACGTGCTGCCGCTCGTAGCCGGGACGGTCGTTGCGGCCGCGGGCGCGGGCCTCGAGGATCGACGGGGCGACCTTCTCGATGAGGATGCGCTCCAGGCCGTTGGGGATCTTCCCGCCGTCGAGGGCCTCGGCGGTGGCGGCGACGGCGCCGCAGGATTCGTGTCCCATGACCACGACGAGTTCCACGCCGAGGCTCTTGATGGCGTATTCGATGGAGGCCAAGACGGCGGGGTCGAGGATCTCCCCGGCGGTGCGGACGACGAAGAGGTCGCCGAGCCCGACGTCGAAAATCAGCTCGACGGGCACGCGCGAGTCGGAGCAGGAGAGGACGACGGCACGGGGGTTCTGTCCGTCTCGCAGTTCCGTGCGGCGGAGGATGTCCTGGTTGGGACGTTCCTGCTGCTGGTGGACGAAACGCTTGTTGCCGGCCAGCAGGGCCTCCCACACGGCCTGCGGGTTCTTGGCGACATCTTTCATGGGCATGACGGCAATTCTATACTTGCTCACCATGTTCGCCGCGCGTCTGCTCCCCTGGTTCGACCTCCACGAACGCCCCCTCGCGTGGCGCGCCCCCGGCACGTCCGCGTGGGGAATCCTGCTCAGCGAGGTCATGAGCCAGCAGACCCCCGTCGCCCGCGTCGAACCGGTGTGGCGCGAGTGGATCGCCCGCTGGCCCGACCCGGCGTCCTTCGCGCAGGCCTCCCCGGCGGAGGTGCTGCGCGCCTGGGGCAAGCTCGGTTACCCGCGCCGCGCGCTGCGGCTGCTCGAGTGCGCGCAGCAGATCGTGTCGCTATACGACGGCGTCGTGCCTCGGGACGTCGATCAGCTGTTGGCCCTGCCCGGCATCGGCGACTACACCGCCCGCGCCGTGGCGTGCTTCGCCTACGGGCAGAACGTGCCGGTCGTGGACACCAACGTGCGCAGGGTGGTGCGCCGCGCGGTGGAGGGACGCTTCCTGGCGGGGACGGCGTCGAAGGCCGAGCTCGGGGAGGTCGCGGCGCTGCTGCCCGCGGAGCGGGGCCCGCGCTTCTCGGCGGCGCTCATGGAGCTCGGCGCCCTCGTGTGCACCGCGACCTCACCGGCGTGCGAGGTGTGCCCGCTTCTCGACGACTGCGCCTGGGTCGCCGCCGGCTCCCCACCCCCCAGCGCGGAGGAACTGGCCCGCAAGAAGGTACAGAAGTTCACCGGCACCGACCGGCAGGTCCGCGGGCTCATCATGGACGTGCTGCGCGGGGCCGACGCGGCCGTGCCGCAGTCCGCGCTCGACGTCGTGTGGCCCGATGAGGTCCAGCGCTCCCGGGCACTGTTCTCCCTGCTCCAGGACGGTCTGGCAGAGCAGGACGAGCGCGGCTATTTCCACCTGCCGCGGTAGGGGGTATTCGAGTGGGGGCATGAACCGGGTGCCGGGGTCCGGCTACTCGATGAATGCCCTGGCTCGAATACCCCCGCGGTCAGCGCGCGGCTATTTCCACCTGCCGCGGTAGTTCAGCCCGCCGGGCAGCTTCACCCAGATTCCGCCACGGGAGTTGATCGTCACCGGCCCGATGCGGGTGGAGGCGGAGGCCCCGGAACCGGAGACGTTGATCCAGGAGTTCTTGCCCAGCTTCTGGCGCTTGCGGTAAGTGATGCCCATGGCGGACAGCCTAGCCGCGAACGCGCGGACGCCCGCCTCCTGGGGGAAGCGGGCGTCGATAGGCGGGCTAGTTCTGCGGAGCGACAGCTCCGGCCGGGCCCTCGTCGGGGCCGGTGGAGAGATCATCGGTGATCTCCGCGACGTCCGGGACGTCGGGAGTGATGGTCTCCGGGTCGGCCTCGACATCACGCACGGCCTCGGCAGCCTCCGGGGAGATCTCCGAGAAGGTGCCGGCCGGCAGCGGCTTCGGGCGCGGGGTGAAGGTGAAGGAGGCACCGTCGGTGTCCTTCGACTCCCCGTCCCAGCCCGCGACGTCGACGGTGACGATCTCGCCGGCCCCGAGCTCGCCGAAGAGGATCTTCTCGGACATGGCGTCCTCGATCTCGCGCTGGATGGTGCGGCGCAGCGGGCGGGCGCCGAGGACTGGGTCGAAACCACGCTGGGCCAGGAGAGCCTTGGCCTTGTCGGTGATCTCGATGCCCATGTCCTTGGCGGCCAGGGCCTTCTCGACGCGGCCGATGAGCAGCTCCACCATCTCCACGATCTGCTCGCGGGTCAGCTGGTGGAACACGACGATCTCGTCGATACGGTTGAGGAACTCGGGGCGGAAGTGCTTCTTCAGCTCGTCGTTGACCTTGTTCTTCATGCGCTCGTACTGGGCGTCGGAATCCGTCTCCGCGGAGCCGGAGAAGCCCATGCCGACCGCCTTCGAGATGTCCTGGGTACCCAGGTTCGAGGTGAAGATGAGCACCGTGTTCTTGAAGTCGACCACGCGGCCCTGGCCGTCGGTGAGACGACCGTCCTCGAGGACCTGCAGGAGGGTGTTGTAGATCTCCTTGTGGGCCTTCTCGATCTCGTCGAAAAGCACGACGGAGAAGGGCTTGCGGCGGACCTTCTCGGTGAGCTGGCCACCCTCCTCGTAACCGACGTAGCCGGGGGGCGCGCCGAAGAGGCGGGAGGCGGTGAAGCGGTCGTGGAACTCACCCATGTCGATCTGGATGAGGGCGTCGTCCTCGCCGAAGAGGAACTCTGCCAGCGCCTTCGACAGCTCGGTCTTACCCACGCCGGAGGGGCCGGCGAAGATGAAGGAACCGGAGGGACGCTTCGGGTCCTTGAGGCCCGCCCGGGTACGACGGATCGCCCGGGAGACGGCCTTGACGGCCTCGTCCTGCCCGATGATGCGCTTGTGCAGCTCATCCTCCATGCGCAGCAGACGCGAGGACTCCTCCTCGGTGAGCTTGAACACCGGGATGCCGGTCCAGGAACCGAGGACCTCGGCGATCTGCTCCTCGCCGACCTCCGCGATCTCCTCGAGATCGCCGGAACGCCACTGCTTCTCCTTCTCGGAGCGCTCCTCACCGAGCTTGCGCTCCTTGTCGCGCAGGCCGGCGGCCTTCTCGAAGTCCTGCGCGTCGATCGCCGCCTCCTTCTCGCGGCGGACATCGGCGATGCGCTCGTCGATCTCACGCAGACCCTCCGGCGCGGTCATCCGCTTGATGCGCATGCGGGCGCCGGCCTCGTCGATGAGGTCGACGGCCTTGTCCGGCAGGAAGCGGTCGTTGATGTAGCGGTCGGAGAGGTTCGCGGCCGCGGCCAGGGCACCGTCGGTGATGGACACGCGGTGGTGCGCCTCGTAGCGGTCGCGCAGACCCTTGAGGATCTCTATGGTCATCTCGACGGAAGGCTCCGGGACCTGCACCGGCTGGAAACGACGTTCCAGGGCGGCGTCCTTCTCGATGTGCTTGCGGTACTCGTCCAGGGTGGTGGCACCGATGGTCTGCAGTTCACCGCGGGCCAGCTTCGGCTTGAGCAGCGAGGCGGCGTCGATCGCACCTTCGGCGGCACCGGCGCCGACCAGGGTGTGGATCTCATCGATGAACAGGATGATGTCGCCGCGCTGATTGATCTCCTTGAGCACCTTCTTCAGGCGCTCCTCGAAGTCACCGCGGTAACGGGAACCGGCGACCAGGGAACCCAGGTCGAGGGAGTAGACCTGCTTGTCCTTCAGGGTCTCGGGCACCTTGCCGTTGACGATGTCCAGGGCCAGACCCTCGACGACCGCGGTCTTACCCACGCCGGGCTCGCCGATGAGGACCGGGTTGTTCTTGGTACGCCGCGAGAGCACCTGCATGATGCGCTCGATCTCCTTCTCACGGCCGACGACCGGGTCGAGCTTGCCGTCCCGGGCCGCCTGGGTGAGGTTACGGCCGAACTGGTCGAGGACCAGGGAGTTCGAGCGGTCACCCGGACCGCCCTGCCCCTGCGGACCGCCGCGACCGGCACCCGCCCCGGCGCCGACCGCGCCGGCACCCTGCTCCGGGGTGGACTCCGGGGAGCCGCCCTGGCCCCCCTCATAGCCGGAGAGCAGCTGGATAACCTGCTGGCGGACGCGCGGCAGATCAGCGCCGAGCTTCACCAGCACCTGGGCGGCCACGCCCTCGCCCTCACGGATGAGGCCGAGCAGCAGGAACTCCGTGCCGATGTACTTGTGGCCCATCTGGAGGCCCTCCCGCAGGGAAAGCTCGAGAACCTTCTTGGCGCGCGGGGTGAAGGGGATGTGACCGGTGTGCGGCTGCGTGCCGTGACCGATGATCTCCTCGACCTCCTGCCGCACGGCGTCGAGCGAGATACCCATGGATTCCAGGGCCTTCGCAGCGACGCCCTCACCCTCATGGATGAGGCCGAGCAGGATGTGCTCGGTGCCGATGTAATTGTGGTTGAGCAGCCGTGCTTCCTCCTGCGCCAGAACAATGACGCGGCGCGCACGATCGGTGAACCGTTCGAACATGTCCGTACCCCTAACCTTTGTTTCTCGCTTGTCACCTACTGTAACGCGCGGGGCGGCCAATCTATTTGCACTCTCCGGTTTCGAGTGCCAGCCAGCAGCCATTTCGCCAGGTCACAGGCATGTACGCCTATAGCGAACAGGCCGCCCACGCCGCCTCCCGCGTTCACCCTCATGCTGCGTTATATATCTGTTACCCTCGAATCAACGCCACCGAAGGAGTCACCAGATGCGCATCCGTCGCTACGCAGCCCCGGCACTCGCCGCCCTTGTCACCCTGTCCCTTCAGGCCACCCCGGCGCAGGCGCAGGCGTTCCCGCAGCTGCCGAACTTCGGCTCCTCCCTGCCGGCACTGCCTGCGCTGCCCGCCGTTCCGGGGGTGCCCAGCTCCTCGCAGGGCGCCCCGGTGCAGCAGGTCCTCCTCGCGGAGACCAACCGCTACCGCCTGTCCAAGGGACTGCCCCCGCTGGCTGCGCACGACGCGCTCAACAACGTCGCGCAGTCCTGGTCGGAGTCCATGGCCCAGCAGGGCAACTTGCGCCACAACCCCGGCTACCGCGACTCCTACCCCGCCACCTGGCGCCAGGCGGCGGAGAACGTCGGCATGTTCAGCCGGGAGGTGGCGGCCCACGAGATGCTGCAGGCCTGGATCAACTCCCCCACCCACCGCCAGCACCTGGATAACCCGAACTTCACCCACGTGGGTATCGGCTGGGCCATCAGCCCGCGCGGCGAGGTCTACGCCACGCAGAACTTCGCCCGCTTCTGACCCGTTCTAGGAGACAGCCCCGCCCTGCTGCTCCTCGGCGACGCGGGTGACGAAGGGGCTGGCCACCAGCACGAGGATGGCCATGACCCCGGCGACGAGGAACGCGGTGTGTGCGCCGTCCGCTGTGGCCTGCGCCAGATCCGCACCCCCGGCCGCCGCGGCCTGGGTACCGAAGGACAGTGCGGCGATGAGAATGGCGGTGCCCGCCGCGCCTGCCAGCTGCTGGAGGGTGTTGAGGATCGCCGAACCGTGCCCGTAGAGGTGCTGCGGCAGCGAGCCCAGCGCCGTGGTCATGAGGGGCGTCATCATGAGCGCCAGGCCGAGGGAGAACACGATGTGCATGGTGATGACCTCGGTGATCGTCGAAGCGATGCCCAGGCGGGTCATCGACCAGATCGCACCGGCCAGCAGGATCGCCCCGGGAATGACCAGCGGCCGCGGGCCCACCCGGTCGTAGAGGCGGCCGATGAACGGGGCCAGCAGGCCGGAGGCGAGGCCACCCGGCATGAGCAGCAGGCCCGTGACCAGGGCGGTCACCCCGAGGGCCGTCTGCAGGTAGATCGGCAGCACCATGACCACGCCGAGCAGCGTGCCCATGAGCAGCAGCGCCGCCACGACGGACAGGGTGTAGTTGCGGATGGTGAAGGGCTGCAGGTTGAGCAGCGGGGCCTTCAGCGTCAGCTGGCGCCACACGAACACCGCCAGCGCCAGGAGGCCGACGACGGCCACGCCCGCGGCCACCGGCAGGTTGGTGCCCAGCGTGCTCAGCGCGTAGACCAGGCCGCCGAAACCGAGCCCGGCCAGCACCACGGAGAAGGGGTCGAAGGGGGCGCGGTTCGTCTCGCCGATGTTGCGGATGAACACCGCACCCACCACGAGCGCCACCACGATGAGCGGCACGACCAGCAGGAACAGCCAGTGCCAGGTGAAGCGGTTGAGGATGAACCCGGAGACCGTCGGCCCGAGCGCCGGCGCCACCGACATGACGATGGTGATGACACCCATGATCGAACCGCGCCGCTCCGGGGGCACGACGGTGAGCGCCACCGTCATGAGCAGCGGCATGATGAGCGCGGTGCCCACCGCCTGCACGATGCGGCCGGTGAGCAGGATGCTGAACGCCGGCGCCCACGCCGCGACGATCGTGCCCACCAGGAAGCTGCTGACGGCGGTGAGGAACACCTGCTTCGTCGTGAAGCGCTGCAGGATCCAGCCCGTCGTCGGGATAACCACCGCCATGGTGAGCATGAAACCGGTGGTCAGCCACTGGGCGGTGGTTGCCGGGATGTCGAAGTCCGCCATGATCGACGGCAGCGCCACCGACAGGATCGTCTCGTTGAGGAACATCACCAGCGCGGCACTGACCAGCACCGTGAGGATGATCTTGACGTCGGCGGGAAGCCCCTGCTTCCCGGTGGACTGTGGTGTGCTCACTCGTGTGCCTCGCTAATTCTCTCGATATCCGCTAAAGGCCATCATCCTAACGGTGGATCTCCGACCCGGCTAATCGTTGCACCTTTGCGTTGACATAAGGATCCGGGCCCAGCCGCGGCGGCGGAGAACTAGCTGGTCAGCACCGCTTCTCGACGCTCCGCCCGACGCCCGCGACGTCGCTCCGCCGCATCGGCGAGCTTGTCGACGGTGTCGTGCCACACCAGCTCCACCGGACCGCGGCGGAAGAAGCGCAGCCACACGGCGGACAGCGTCATGAGGAAGGCGGCGATGCCGAGGTAGATCGCCAGGGTGGCGACAGTGTTCCAGGGGCCCTGGATCTTCGCGCTGACGCCGAAGCCCCAGTCGTAGAAGATGATCGACGCGATGAGGTTCTGCAGGATGTAGTTCGTCAGCGCCATCCGGCCGACGAGCGAGAACCCGTGCCCGACGAGGCCGACCCGCTCGCGGTTCGCGTAGAAGGCGGCGACGGCGGCGAGCAGACCGAAGGCGACGATCGTCGAGGTGCCGTAGCGGGTGACGAAGCCCCCGGTCTCGGTGAGCCGCAGCGCCCAGTCCAGCGGGAATCCGACACCGAAACCGATGCCCATGACGATGCGGCGCAGGCGGCGTCCCTCCGGGAGGAAGAGCCCGGCGCGGTAAAGGTGTGCGCCGACGAGGAACAGGCCCAGGCCCATGACGAACATGATGGGGATTTCGCCGCGGCCCTCGATGAAGGTCTGCAGGCGGTTGAGCACCATGCCCCAGTAGGAGCCGGTGTCGGAGGCCTCGGCGAAGGCCTCGAGGCGGTTGGCGTCCGGCAGGGAGCTGATGTCACCGACCGGCCAGATCTTGTTGAGGAAGATCGGCACCACGGACATCGAGGCCAGGAGGGCAAGGTGCGCACCGAGGCCGATGAACATCCAGATCTTCTGTACCTTCGGGCTCTTCGCCATGACGGCGGCCACGACGAGGGCGGTGAGTCCGTAACCCATGAGGACGTCGTACTCGAAGATGAAGATGTAGTTGAGCAGGCCGTCGAGAATGAGGATGCCCGCGCGCCAGGGGTAGCGGCCCGGCCAGGGCTCGCCGCGGCGGACGGCGGACTGGCGCTGGATCTCCAGCCCGATGCCGAACATGATCGTCAGCAGGCCGATGAACTTGCCGTCGGTGAACAGGTTGAGGACGGTCTGCGCAGCGGTGTTGAACATCGCGAGCGCCCCCTCCGCCTGCACGGTGTCGGCCGGGGAGGAGACCTGGGAGAAGATCCAGATGTTGGTGAGCAGGGTGCCCAGAATGGCGATGCCGCGCAGCACATCGAGGGCGATGATGCGCCGGGGTCGGGAGTTCGTGGTCATGCGGTCAATCTAAGAAGCGATCCTGGGAAGCCATGGTCAGACAACAGCCTGTTCCTGGGGCCGGGCTGGGCACGTTCCCGCCGGTCATGGGCCTTTCCGCCCCGACCCCGCCCGGCATTCAGGAAACTCCCAGCGCAGCTACCCGCGCACGGGGTCAGGGACTGCCCCTAAGGTCCCTGACTCCCTCCGCCCTACTTCTGCTCCGGCTTGACCATCGGGAAGAGGACCGTCTCGCGGATGCCCAGGCCGGTCAGGGCCATGAGGAGGCGGTCGACGCCCATGCCGATGCCGGAGGTGGGCGGCATGCCCTGCTCCATGGCGGCGAGGAAGTCCTCGTCGAGCACCATGGCCTCGTCGTCGCCGCCGGCGGCGAGGCGGGCCTGGTCCTCGAAGCGCTCGCGCTGGATGACCGGGTCGACGAGCTCGGAGTAGCCGGTGGCCAGCTCGAAGCCGCGGACATAGAGGTCCCACTTCTCGGTGACACCCGGCTCGGAGCGGTGCTGGCGGGTGAGCGGGGAGGTTTCGACGGGGAAGTCCTTGACGAAGATCGGCCCGGTGAGCTGGTCCTCGCAGAGCAGCTCCCAGATCTCCTCGACGAGCTTGCCGTGGCCCCAGCCGCCCTTGGCGGGCACGTCGAGGCCGATGACGTCTGCGATCGCCTTGAGCTCCTCGACGGTGGAGTCGATGGTCACCTCCGGCTGGCCGGGGAACTTGCGGGCCAGGGCCTCATTGAGGGAGGGGTACATCTGGATCTCGGGCCACTGGCCGCCCAGGTCGTACTCACTGCCGTCGGCCAGCGTGACCACGTGGGTCCCGAAGACATCCATGGCCACGGCCTGAATGAGCTCGCGGATGGTGCGCATACCGGTGTTGTAGTCGCCCCACGCCTGGTACGTCTCCAGCATGGCGAACTCCGGCGAGTGCGAGGAGTCGACGCCCTCGTTGCGGAAGTTGCGGTTGACCTCGAAGACCTTGTCAATGCCGCCGACCACGCAGCGCTTGAGGAACAGCTCCGGCGCGATACGCAGGTATAGGTCGATGTCGAGCGCGTTGGAACGGGTCTCGAAGGGACGCGCCGCGGCACCGCCGTGGAGGGTCTGCAGCATCGGGGTCTCCACCTCGAGGAAGCCCTCGCCCTCGAGGTGGTTGCGCAGGGCGCGCATCACCTTGATGCGGGTCATGGCGTTGGTGCGGGCCTGCTCGCGCATGATGAGGTCCGTGTAGCGGTGACGCACGCGGGTGTCCTCGGACATGTCCGCGAAGGCGACGGGCAGGGGACGCAGCGCCTTGGCCGCCATCTGCCAGGAGGAGGCCATGATGGAGAGCTCGCCGCGTCGAGAAGCAATGACGCGACCGCGCACGGAGACGAAGTCGCCGAGGTCGACGTCCGCCTTCCAGGAGTCCAAGGACTCCTGGCCGACCTCGGCCAGCGAGAGCATGGCCTGCAGCTGCGTGCCGTCGCCGTCCTGCAGCGTGGCGAAGCACAGCTTGCCGGTGTTGCGCATGAAGATGAGGCGCCCGGCGACGGCGACCTCGACGTCGGTCTCCTCGCCCGGGGCGAGGTAGGTCACGCCGTCGCGCTTCTCGACGCCCCCCTCCTCCCCCACGACCTCGAACTTCGCACGCAGCTCACGCAGGGAAATGGTGCGGTCGACGGCGACGGGATAGGGCTCCACACCAGCGTCGATGAGCTTCTGACGCTTCTCACGACGGATGCGCAGCTGTTCGGGGAGGTCCTGGGGATTCTTCTGCTCGGTCACGGCCCCAAGGGTAGTCGATGGGCCGGGGGCGAGCGGAATCGTCGCACGGCCTGTAATCTGATATCACATTAACCCCCGGAGAGGATCAGACATGAGCACCCCCCACATCCCTGAAGCCGAGGTCGCCGACCGCCCCGTCGGACACGAGGGCGGCAAGGTGGAGATCACCGAACGACCCGCGTGGGCCGGCACCACCGCGCAGGCGGCGGCCGTCCTCGTCGGCACGCTGGCGCTGCTCATCCTCGGCCCCGCCCTCATCGCCTGGGGCAGCGTGATCCCCCTCGTCGTGGGCATCCTGGCGATCATCGTCGCCGCCGTCCTCATCCCGATGCTCCGCGTCATCTCGCCCGGCCACACCCACGTCGTGCAGTTCTTCGGCCGCTACCTGGGCACCAACCGCCACACCGGTCTCTCCCTGGTGCCGCCGCTGGCGACCTCGAAGAAGGTGAGCGTGCGGGTCCGCAACTTCGAGACCAACCAGATCAAGGTGAACGATCTCGGCGGCAATCCGATCATGATCGGCGCCATCATCGTCTGGCAGGTCGCCGACACCGCCAAGGCCACCTTCTCCGTGGAGGACGTCGAGGAGTTCATCCACTCCCAGGCCGAGTCCGCCCTCCGCCACGTGGCCACCAGCCACCCCTACGACGGCGGCACCGCCCACCTGCCCTCACTCTCCGGATCCACCGACCTGGTGTCCCGGGAACTCGCCGAGGAGGTTGCCGCCCGCGTGAAGATCGCCGGCCTGGAAATCCTCGAGGCCCGCATCTCCGCCCTGTCCTACGCCCCCGAGATCGCCCAGGCCATGCTCCAGCGCCAGCAGGCCGGCGCCATTGTCGACGCCCGCGAGACCATCGTCGACGGCGCCGTCTCCATGGTCGAGTCCGCCCTCGCCGAACTGGAGAAGAAGCAGATCGTCGAGCTCGACCCGGAGCGGCGCGCGGCGATGGTCTCCAACCTCCTCGTCGTCCTGTGCTCCGACACCAACGCCCAGCCGGTGATCAACACAGGCAGCCTCTACACCTAAATGTCCCGCAAGAACCTCCCCCTGCGCCTCGATCCCGCAGTGCACGAGGCCATCGCCCGCTGGGCGCGCGACGAGACGCGCAGCGTCAACGCCCAGATCGAGCTCATGCTTCGCGACGCCCTCCGACGTGCCGGGCGCCTCCCCCGCCACGTCGGTGAACTACCGAAACGCGGGCGGCCCCCGAAGGTTTAACCTGTCCCCATGGACACCCTCGAAGCCGTCACCACCGGCGTGGCCGGCGCGCTGCTCATCGTCGGCGTGCTGGGCACGATCATCCCGATTCTTCCCGGGTCGGTGCTCATCATCGGCACCCTGCTCGTGTGGGCATGGGTGCTGGGCTCGACGGCCGCGTGGACGGCGGGGCTCATCGGCGTGGCGCTGGCGGTGGTCGGCATGAGCGCGTCCGCGGTGCTCACCGGCCGAAAACTGCGCCGCGAGCAGATCCCGCGCGGCCCCGTGCTGGCCGGCGTCGCGGTCGGGGTGGTCGGCATGTTCCTCGTGCCCGTGGTGGGACTCTTCCTCGGTTTCGCGCTCGGGTTGCTGCTGGCAGAGTACGCGCGGCGCCGCGACCTGGCCGCGGCGTGGCGTTCCTCCGTCGAGGCCATGAAGTCCATGGGCTTCGGCATGCTTCTGGAGTGCACCTGCGCCTCGCTGGCGGTCTTCGCCTTCGTGGTGGGGGCGGTCCTGCACTTCTGAGCGCCGCCCGCCGGGGGCTACCCCAGCAGCCAGTCGTTGGGGGAGAACAGCTCGAAGTGCACCGACTTGGGGGCCTTCTCCGCGGGCAGGGCCTGCAGGTCGCGGCGGATGGCCTGGAGGAATTCGCTGCCGCCGCAGAGGTAGAGGTCGGACCCGGCGAGGTCGTGGGCGGCGACGTCGATAAGCTCGCCGTTCTCCCGGTAGCGACGCTCGACGGTGAGCTCCGGCAGGCGCTCGAGCAGGGCCGTCGTCTGGCCGAGCTGCGCGTGGGCGGCCTCGGAGTCGTCGGCGTGGAGGTAGGTGGCACGACGCTCCGAGCCGGTGCGCGCCAGGTGGGAGAGCATGCCCACCATCGGGGTGGAGCCGATGCCGGAGGAGACGAGGACGACGGGGCTGTCGTCGTCGAGAAGCACGAGGTCGCCGGCGGCGAGGGTGGCCTGGATGGTGTCGCCGACCTGGACCTTCTCGCGGAGGTGGGTGGACACCTCGCCCTCGGTTTCGACGGCGATGGTGTAGCGGCCCGGCTCCTGGCCGATGATGGAGTACTGGCGCAGCTGGCGGGCGCCGTCGGCCAGCACGACACCGATGGAGGTGTACTGGCCCGGGCGCGCCTCGCTGAGGTCGCCTTCCAGGGTGTAGGTGGTCACGGTGTCGCTCAGCTCCTGCTTCTCGACGACCGTCACCTCGCGGAACACGTCCCCGTCCTTGACACCGTCGGAGGCGTAGAGGGCCTTCTCGTAGGTGATGAGGACATCGGCCATGATCCAGTAGACCTCGGACCAGGCGGCGGCGACCTCCTCGGTGACCACGTCCGCGCCGAGGACCTCGACGATGGCGGAGAAGAGGTTCTCGTAGACGATCTGGTACTGGTCCTCGGTGATGCCGAGGGAGACGTGCTTGTGGCCGATGCGGGCGAGCAGGTCGACGGGGTCCGGGGCGTTCGGGTCCACGAGCATGGTGGCGAAGGTGGCGACGGATGCCGCCAGCGCCTTCTGCTGCTCACCGGACTTCTGGTTGCCGCGGTTGAAGGTGTTGGCCAGCAGTTCCGGGTGGTTGCCGAACATGGTGCGGTAGAAGGTCTGCGCGATGGTGGCGATGTTGGCGCCGACCGCGGGCAGCGTCGCCTTGATGATCTCCTCGTGCTCCGGGGTGAGCTGGCGGTCGCGGGCGGTGGGCTGGGCGGTGGTGTACACGGTGTCTCCTGGGGGTCGGGGTGTCCTGCCGTCCGACATTAAACGGTGTTTTCCGTTTTAAATAGCGGGAGGCGGTGAGATCCGCGCCACACCACAACGCGAAGTTCAACAAGATTTCACTTATCCATGTCCGAGCGGACACCTGGCGCCCCTAGATTTGCCCGCTGTCACGCCAATTGATCGCAGAGATTTCGGGAGTTCCCATGTCCCTCAAGGGCCTCAACCTTTTCAGCAAGTTCACCTCCTCGCGCAGCTCCATCACCTGCACCTACAAGTGCGGCAACGCCTGCTTCGGCGAGTGCGACAACAAGTCCGACAACCCCTACTTCGGCGACATGCTCTCCCGCCGCACCGCCCTCAAGGCCGGCGGCCTCACGGTGCTCACCGTCGGCGGCGGCGCCGCCCTGGCGGCCTGCGCGCCCGCCAACGAGTCCGCGTCCTCGTCCTCCACCGCGGCCGGCACCTCCTCGGCCGCCCCCGCCGGCGAGCACACCTCCGGCAAGGGCCTGCAGTTCGAGATGGTCGCGCCGAACGAGAAGGACGAGCTCGTCGCCCCCGCCGGCTACGCCCAGTCCGTGCTCATCGCCTGGGGTGACCCGGTCATCGAGGGCGCCCCGGAATTCGACGTCGACAACCAGACGGCCGCCGCCGCCGAGCAGCAGTTCGGCTTCAACAACGACTTCGCCGGCCTGCTCCCCCACCC
The DNA here is from genome assembly GCF_042658165.1 of Corynebacterium nasicanis. NCBI lineage: Bacteria > Bacillati > Actinomycetota > Actinomycetes > Mycobacteriales > Corynebacteriaceae > Corynebacterium > Corynebacterium nasicanis. Next base: position 23,899 of record NZ_JBHSQE010000010.1, on the reverse strand, counting down.
GAGCGACGAGAACCGCCTCGTCTACGTGTGCTCCCACGAGTACACCACCGAGCCGCACATGCACCCGGGATACGACGCGGACAACCCGACCGAGGAGCAGGTGAAGATCGGCTGGGCCAACCACGGCCTCACCGTGCTGGAGGTCTCCAAGGTCGGCGATACCGGCGAGCTCAAGCGCGAGTTCGGCCCCCTCAACCGCCGCATCACCGCCACCACTCCGATGAAGCTCGTCGGCCCGGTCGCCGGCTCCGATTACGTCAAGACCGCGGCCGACCCGGAGGGCGTCACCGTCCGGGGCACCCTCAACAACTGCGCCGGCGGCGTCACCCCGTGGGGCACCATCCTCTCCGGCGAGGAGAACTTCGACCAGTACTTCGCCAACGCCGGCGGCGTCGAGGACGAGCGCGTCAAGGCTTCCCTGGACCGCCTCGGCATCCCCGAGGAGGCTTCCGAGCGTAAGTGGGAGCTTTTCGACGACCGCTTCGACGTCTCCAAGGAGCCCAACGAGGTCAACCGTTTCGGTTACGTCATCGAGATCGACCCCTTCGACCCGGCCTCCACCCCCATCAAGCACACCGCGCTGGGCCGCTTCAAGCACGAGGCCGGCAACATCCACATCACCGAGGACGGCACCGTCGTGTGCTACTCCGGCGATGACGCCCGCTTCGAGTACCTCTACAAGTTCGTCTCCTCCCGCCAGATGGAGGAGGGCAACCTCGCGCACAACATGACCCTCATGGACCACGGCACGCTCTACGTCGCCGTGATGGAGGGCAACTCCCCGGAGTCCGAGATCGACGGTTCCGGCGCCCTGCCGGAGGACGGCGCCTTCGACGGCGCGGGCCGCTGGGAGAAGCTGCTCACCGTCGATGAGAACGGTGCGGCCGAGTCCCACGTCGACGGCTTCACCGCCGAGGAGGTGGCCATCTTCACCCGCGAGGCCGCCGACGCCGTGGGCGCCACCAAGATGGACCGCCCCGAGGACGTCGAGGCCTCCCCGGTCACCGGCAAGGTCTACATGGCCCTGACCAACAACAAGTACCGGGGCGCCGCCGAGAAGTCGAAGGAGGACGTCATGGAGTACGCGCCGGTCAAGGAGAACAAGAACGGCCTCGTCATGGAGATCGACGACGACCACGCCGGCGAGGCCTTCACCTGGAACCTCATCCTCGTGTGCGGCGACCCGGAGGAGGCCTACACCTACTTCGGCGGCTTCGACAAGGAGAAGGTCTCCCCCATCTCCTGCCCCGACAACCTCGCCTTCGACGAGTACGGCAACCTGTGGATCTCCACCGACGGCAACGCCCTCGGCTCCAACGACGGCCTCTACGCCCTGGCCGTCGAGGGCGAGAACCGCGGCGAGCTCAAGTGCTTCCTCACGGTTCCCTACGCGGCTGAGACCTGCGGCCCGATCGTCGATAAGCAGCGCGTGCTGGTCAACGTCCAGCACCCGGGCGAGACGGACGAGGCGACCGTGGAGTCCCCGTCCTCGCACTGGCCCGACGGCGGTTCGGCGGTGCCGCGTCCGGCCACCGCCGTGGTGTGGAAGGAAGACGGCGGCGAGATCGGCGTCGAGAAGGCCTAAGCACCCCCCCACCCCCGGAGGTCACCACCCCCGGGGGTATTTTCATGCCCGCACCCCTTGGTCTGACAACAGCGGCCGCTTCCTGCATAAACGTCTCACCATGCGGAGAGCGCGATCGCCTGTCGGTGACCTGCGACACAGCTGTGTGAGAGTCTGGAAACTCAACCACGAAAGCATGGCCGCCGCTGGAGCACCCGGGGGCGGCCCAGAGCCCAACAGAGGGACGAACCATGAACTCACTAGTCCTGGTCTTCATCGGCGTCGGCATGATGATCGGTGGATACCTGCTCTACTCCCGCTTCCTCGGGAGCAAGGTCTACCAACTCTCCGACCGGTACCGCACCCCCGCCCACACGATGACCGACGGCGTCGACTACGTGCCGACCAACAAGTTCGTCCTGTGGGGCCACCACTTCACCTCGGTCGCCGGCGCCGCCCCCATCGTCGGCCCGGCCGTCGCGGTGATCTGGGGCTGGCTGCCCGCGTTCCTCTGGGTGACCATCGGCACCGTGTTCATCGCCGGTATGCACGACCTGGGCACGCTGTGGGCCTCCCAGCGGCACAAGGGGCAGTCGATCGGCACGCTCTCGGGCCGCTACATCGGCAACCGGGGCCGCAACCTCTTCCTCGTGGTCATCTTCCTGCTGCTGCTCATGGTCGTCGCGGCCTTCGCGGTGGTCATCTCCAACCTGCTGGTCTCCACGCCCACGGCCGTCATCCCCACGTGGGGCGCGATCGTCGTGGCCCTGTTCATCGGCCAGGCGATCTACCGCTTCAAGTGGAACCTGCCGCTCGTCTCCGTCGTCGGCGTCGTCGTCCTCTACGCCCTCATGATCATCGGCGACCGTTTCCCCATCGTCCTGCCGGATTCCATCCTCGGCATGTCCCCGAACGCCTTCTGGATCATCGTCCTGTTCCTCTACGGCGGCATCGCCTCCCTCCTGCCGGTGTGGGTCCTGCTCCAGCCGCGTGACTACATCAACGGCCTGCAGCTCTTCGTCGGCCTCGGCATCCTCTACGGCTCCTTCCTGCTCACCGCCCCGACCATCGTGGCGCCCGCCTACAACGCCAACGTGCCGGAAGGCACCCCGCCGATCTGGCCGCTGCTCTTCGTCACCATCGCCTGCGGCGCCATCTCCGGCTTCCACGGCATCGTCTCCTCCGGCACCTCCGCCAAGCAGCTGGACAAGGAGACCGACGCCCGCTTCGTCGGCTACTTCGGCGCCGTCGGCGAGGGCCTGCTGGCCCTGGGCACGATCGTCGCCACCACCGCCGGTTTCCGCACCATCGCCGACTGGGAGGCCATCTACACCGCCTTCAACAAGGGCGGCGTCAACGCCTTCGTCGAGGGCGGCGGCAACCTCATGAACCAGGGCCTGGGCATCCCGCCGAGCCTGTCCGCCACCATCCTGGCCACCATGGCCGTCCTCTTCGCCGCCACCACCATGGACACCGGCGTGCGCCTGCAGCGCTTCGTCGTCCAGGAGATCGGCGAGATCATGGGCGTGAAGCTCGGCGCCGTCGCCGCCACCGGCGTGGTGGTCGTCGTCGCCCTGGCACTCACCTTCTCCGCGGGTGGCGACGGCTCCGGCGGCATGCTCATCTGGCCGCTGTTCGGCACGACCAACCAGCTCATGGCCGCCCTGTCGCTGTCCATCATCTGCGTCATCCTCACCCGCCTGCGTCGCCCGACGTGGCCGGTGCTCATCCCGCTGCTCTTCGTGCTCGTCGTGTCCCTGTGGGCGGCGGTCGTCCAGGTCCGCGGCTTCTGGGATGCGCAGAACTGGCTGCTGCTCATCATCGACCTCGTCATCATCGTCGCCGCCGTCTGGGTGACCATCGAGGCCTTCGCCGCCATGAAGCGCGCCCGGAGCGAAGACCCGGTGGTGTGGAGCGACGAGGACACCGACGCCCCCGCCCCGGTCGCGGCCACTGCCGACCAGAAGCTCTAGGACATGTCCTTCCGGGAGCGGATGCGGGCCTTCAGCGATGGGCTCACCGAGTTCTACGCGGGCCCCTACCGGGCCACCTTCCTCAAGGCGCGCCAACAGGAGGACGACCTCTTCATGATGCTCGTCCTCTCTGAGGCCCTCGGCGTGCCCAACCCGGCGAGCTTCTACACGCTCGAACTGATGCCCATCGTCTACGAGGACTTCCACGCCTGGCACCGCCGGATGGGCATGGAACACTCACCCCTGGAGAACATTCAGTGCTGCTAGAGCTCATCGGAACCACGCGCCTCGTCTTCTTCGGCGGCAAGGGCGGGGTGGGCAAAACCACCGTCGCCTCCTCCACCGCGACCGCCCTCGCCGCCGCCGGGCGCCGCGTGCTGCTCGTGTCCACCGACCCCGCGCACAACCTCGGCCACCTGTGGGAACAACGCATCGGCGACACCGTCACCACCGTCCGGGAGAACCTCGACGTCCTCGAGCTCGACCCCGCGGCCACCACCCGGGCCCACCTGCAGTCCGTCGGGCACACCATGCGGCAGATGATGCCGGAGCACCTTCACGGGGAGGTGAGCCGACACCTCGAGCTCTCCGCGCAGTCCCCCGGCACCCACGAGGCGGCCGTCCTGGAGCGCATCGCGGAGATCGTCGCCGGCGCCACCGACTACGACCACGTCGTCTTCGACACCGCCCCCTCCGGCCACACCTCCCGCCTCATGGAGCTGCCCGAACTCATGGCCGCCTGGACCGACGGCCTCCTCGACCGCCGCGACAAATCCGAGCACCTCTCGGCGGTGGTCCGCGGGCTCTCCCCCACCGGCCGCGACCGCGTCACCGCCGCCGAAGACCCCGTCGACCGCCGCAACCAGCAGCTGCGCTCGATCCTGCTCAAGCGTCGCCAGCGTTTCACCCTGCTTCGCGACGCCCTCCGCGACCCCGCCCACTGCGTCTTCTTCATCGTCCTCACCGCCGAACGCCTCCCGGTCCAGGAGACCGGCGAATTCCACGCCGAGCTGCAGGCCGCCGGAGTCCGCGTCGGCGGACTGGTGGTCAACCGACGTTCCCCGGCGGACCAGGGAGAGTTCCTCGCCGAGCGCCGCTCCCTCGAGGACGCCGCCCTCGCCGCCCTGCGTATCGACGCCCCCGTCATCCACCTCCCCCTCCTCCCCCGCGATGTCAGGGGGCTCGACGAGGTGGAGGCCTTCGCCGGGATGCTCTAGCGGGAGGATCACGCCGCGACCGGCTTCTGGGCGGTCACTGCGGTCAGGTTCCGGAGCGATCTTCCCCTGGGGCGGGACATGGCTGATGTTCGTTCCTTCGCTGGAACGCTCCGGTAGGAGCACCACGCCGGGAAGCCCTCAATCCTTTACTCGGACTAGGGTCTCCCGGCGTCTTCTATTGCTTCTCGACGCCGCGCCCCCACCGCCACACCGCGAGCGAGACGCCGAGGCCCGTGTAGATCAGAGCCAGAAGGTGGGAAAAGATGACGGGATGGAAGATAGTTCCTTCGGGGAAGCTGCGCGTCCACCAGGTACCCACGAGCGACAAGACCATCCCGGTGCCGACGAGCACCACTACGGCTTGCCATCCCTGATTCCCGAAGCTCGTGACCCACCGGATGAAAAGCCCGAGCAGGCCCACGCAACCCGCCCCGAAGAGCCACCACCAGTCGCCCCACATTGCAAGGACCGTGACCACCAGCGTCACCCCGGTCAGCCAGGTCAGCATCAGCCCTCGATGTTGCGGAAGCCGATGCCCAGCGGCAGACCGACGTTGTCGGTGAGGCGGACGCCACCGATCACGGCGGAGACGAGCAGCCGTGCGTCCCCCTGCGCGGGGGCGTCGCCGAGGTCGAGGCCGCGGATCTCGAGGTAGTCGACGTCGATACCCGCGTCCTCGAGGACGCTGCGCGCCACGGACAGCACTGCCTCGGCACCGTGTTCGGCGGCGTGCGCCCCGGCGGTGAGGGCGGCGGACATCGCGAGGGCCTGTTCGCGGGCGGACTCCTCCACGTGGGCGTTGCGCAGGGACAGGGCCAGACCGTCGGGGGTGCGGACGGTGGGCACACCGTGCAGCTTCACCGGCAGGTGGAGATCGGTGAGGGCGGCCTGGAGGGCCCGCATCTGCTCGTAGTCCTTCTCCCCGACGACGACGTCGGAGGGGCCGACCGCGTTGATGAGGGTCAGCTCGAGGGTGAGCTGCATGGCCACGGAGTCGACGGATTCGAGGTGGTGGTCGACGGGGTGGACGAGGGTGCGCAGGCCGCGGGGCCACAGGTCGTCCTGGGTGTAGGTGCAGATGGCGTCGACTTTTTCGTCGATAAGCAATGAGGGGTCGGAGCCGGCGAAGGCCACGATGACCACCGCCCGCGGGAGGCGCCGGGCGGCGCGGATGAGCGCGGCGTGGCCGCCGTGGAGGCCGACCCCGAGGGGCACGAGCACGACGGGGCGGCCGGTACGGCGCATGGCGCGGGCGAGCACGCCCACCTCCGTCAGCCCGAATTCCCGGGCCTGACCTGGTTCGAAGCTCACAGTTTCTCCTCTTGGATGGCCCACAGTTCGACGTCCTGGTTGTGCTGGGTCTCGGCGACGCGGCGCAGGACCTGGCGGAAGGCGCGCGCCTGGCCGGGGTTGTCGATGGCCTGCCACTGGGCGCGCAGGTGCGCGGCGTCGGGCAGCCGCGCGAGGGTGCCGCGCGCGGAGACGATGTCGTCGGCCTCCTGGATGTCCCCGACTGCGTCGCCGAGCAGGCGCATCGCGTCGCGACGCAGCGAGTGCACGGCCTCGACGTAGGTGATGGCGGCCGCCAGGCGGAGGCGCTCCTCATCGGCGCACGGCACGCCGCTGGCCCCCACCTCGCCGAGCAGCAGCTCCGCGATCGTGTCACCGAGCTCGTCGGCGGTGGTCACGGCCCAGCGGGTGGGGCTGAGTTCACCCATCGCGATGACGACCGCGCCGGTGACCTCCAGGGGATCCATGACGATGACCCCGTGCTGCAGGGAGGTGTGGATGAAGATCTGCCCCCGCCGCGCGCGCTCCGCGAGTCGCTCCACGGCGGATTCCAGCAGGGTGTCGCGCACCTCGAGGACGACGAGGTCGAGCTCCTCGACGGGGGGCGGGCTGGGGTCGTAGTCCATGTAGCTGACGTCGTGGCCGGCGGTGGACAGCAGGTCAGGCAGGGAGGAGGTGCGCGAATCGCCGTACACGCCCACCCGCATCCGCGGGGCGCGCATCACTCCTCCCGGTTCGCGCGGGCCCGGGCGAGGAGCTCCGCGACGGAGAGTCCCCCGGTGTTCTCGTCGCGACGCCGCCGTCCCCGGCGTTCCGTCTCCGGCTCCGGCTCCTGCTTCTCGACGACAACCGGATCCCCGCCCTGCTCCCACGACACGGCCTGGAAGGAACCGGTGTCGAAGACACGGGTCTCGGCGACCTGCTTCTCCCGGATGAGATCCGCCAGCGGGTTGGACTGCGGGCGGGAGGGCTGCTGGCCGAGGCGGCCGGCGACGGCCTCCGGGGAGGGGGCGCCGAAGGACTGGGCCGGCTCGGGCTCCGGAACGTCCGATTCGACGGCGTCGTCGAGGGTGACGCTCTCCAGCTCGCGGATGCGGTGGGCCTCGGCGCGCAGGGCGGCGGGCTCGTACTCGAATTCGCGCCCGGCGAGGTTCTCCAGCTGGGTGCGGATGCCCGCCAGCTCCCGCTGGATGTCCTCGAGAACAGCCGTGTCCCGCGTGCGCTGCACCTCGCGCAGCTCCCGAGCCTCGAGGCGGGCCTCGCGCTCGGCTTCGGCGCGGGCCAGCTCGGCATCGTGCAGCCGGGTGTTGTGGGCGAGTTCGCGGCGGGCGGATTCCGCGTCCCGCCGGTAACGGAACACCAGGAAGGACCCGATGATGGCCGCCCACAGCGCGGCGAGCAGCGCCAGTTTCAGGGCGCCGTCGCTGTCCGTGAACAGCATGACGATGCTCGCGATGAACGCGAGTGCGATCAGGACGACCAGCATCACCTGGCCGCGGTCCACACCACCTTGCTCCTCAGTCATGTGTTCCACTCTAACCCGCGACTTCCCCGTCAGCGGGCGGCGGTGTCTCACAGTGTCGTTCCAGGTACACGCCCGCGGCCGCGGCGGCCAGGCCCCCGAGCGCCGAGGCGAGGACCCCGGGCAGATCGTCGGCGGCGGCGATGAGGTCGCCGGCCCGCGGGACGATGTAGGTGGCCATGCCGAGGTAGGCGCCGCCGATGATCGTCCCGGTCCACGCCGCGGCCTTGCCCACGACGAGGAACTGCGCCGCCGTCACCGGATTGAGCTGGGAACGGTCCTGGCCGATCCCGCCGTCACCCAGGCGGTCGCGCACCCGCCAGGCCAGCCCCACGCACACGGCGGCCAACACCCACAGGGTGAGGGAGACGGACACGGGGATCGACGTCATCGATCCGTAGAAACGCCATGTCAGAAGGGCCGCCAGCGCCGCCGTGACGCCTCCGGCGGCGACCAGGGCGGCCAGAGAGGTCCGCTGCACTACAGCTCCCCCACTTCCACGATGTCGGCGACCTCCGCCGGGTCGAGCTGCGCGAGCAGCTCCCCGACCGGCCGCCCCTGCAGGCGCGCCTCCGGGTCCGCCGCCAGCCACGGGACGAGCACGAAGGCTCGCTCGTGGGCGCGCGGGTGCGGGAGGGTGAGCACCGGGTCGGCGGAGCTCACCTCCTCCGGGTCGAAGACGGTGACGACGTCGACGTCGAGGGTGCGCGGCCCCCAACGCCGCACCCGCACGCGCTCCGCCTCCTCCTCCAGTCGTTGCCCGCGGCGCAGCAGCTCCAACGGGGTCTGGTCGACCTCGACGATGAGCACGGCGTTGAGGAACTCGTCCTGGTCGGTCACCCCCCACGGCGGGGTGGAGTAGACGGGGCTGGCAGCAACCATCTCCGCGGCGAACTCAGCGTGGACCCGGCGCAGCAGCGCCCGGCGGTCGTCCATGTTGGAGCCGATCGACAGGACGGCGCGCATCAGGCGTTCCTGAACTGGGCTTCGCCGCGCTGGCGCCGCGAGCGCCGCGCCACGACAGCCACGTCCGCGAAGGCGTGCGGGATGGGCGCCTCGGGCTTGTGGATGGTCACCTCGACCGCGTGGAGCAGGTCGAAGCCGGCCATGGCGCCCTCGGCGATCTCCACGGCCACCGTCTCGATGAGATCCCGCGGCTCCCCCTCGACCACGTCGACGGCCAGCTGCGCCAGCTCCGCGTAGTTGACGGTGAGGTGCAGGTCATCGCCCGCGGCCGCCGGGCCGATCTCCAACCAGCAGGTGATGTCGACGATGAAACGCTGCCCGTCGCGCTTCTCCTCGGGGAAGACGCCGTGGTACCCGAAACACTCGAGGCCCGTCAGTTCGATGCGGTCAGCCACGGTCGCCTCCGTTCCACAGGGCGGCGACATCGACGGCGTCACGCGAGACCGGCACGTTGTGCACCCGCACGCCCCACGCCCCCATCTGCGCCGAGATGGCGGTGACGGCGGCGGTGGCGGGATCGGAATCCGCGGGCACGCCCTCGAGGCCGCGCTCGGCGCGCACCGCCGAGAGGAAACGCTTCCGCGAGGCGCCGACCAGCACCGGGAACTCCCCGGCGAGAAACTCGGGCAGGTGATGCAGCAGCGCCCAGTTGTCCTCGCGGGACTTGGCGAAGCCCAGCCCCGGGTCCAGCACGATGCTGTCGCGCGCCACGCCCGCGGCCAGGGCGTTGTCCACCAGCCGGGCGAGGGTGTCGCGCACGTCGGCGACGACATCCCCGCCGTGGTCGGCCTGCCCGGCGGCGTCGCCGAACTGCACGGTGCGCCAGTGCATGAGGCACACCGGCAGGTCCGCGTCCGCCATGACGCGGTACATCTCCGGGTCGGCGAGGCCGCCGGAGACGTCGTTGATCATGTGCACCCCGGCCTCGGCGGCGGCGGCCGCCACGGAGGCGCGCATGGTGTCCACCGAGGTGGGGATGCCCTCCTCGGCGAGGGCCGCGATGACGGGGGCGACGCGGGCGGCCTCGACGGCGGCGTCGACACGCGTCGCGCCGGGGCGGGTGGACTCACCGCCGACGTCGATCATGTCCGCGCCCTGCTCCACCAGCGCGCGGCCGTGGGCGATGGCGGCGTCGATGTCCAGCCAGCGCCCGCCGTCGGAGAAGGAGTCCTCCGTGACGTTGACGATGCCCATGACCAGGCACCGGCCCGGCACCGTGAGATCTGCGACCCGCATGACCCTTAACCCCTGATCAGGGAGAGCACCTCGGCGCGGGAGGCCGCGGAGGTCTTGAATCCGCCGCGCACCGCGGACGTCGTCGTCGTGGAGCCCGGCTTCCGGATCCCCCGCATGGCCATGCACAGGTGCTCGCACTCGATGACCACGATGACGGCCTGCGCCCCCAGCTTGTCCACCAGCGCGTCGGCGATCTGCGAGGTGAGGCGCTCCTGCACCTGCGGCCGCTTGGCGTACATGTCCGCCAGGCGGGCCAGCTTCGACAGCCCGGTGACGTGCCCGTTCTTCCCCGGGATGTACCCGATGTGGGCCTTACCGTAGAAGGGCACCAGGTGATGCTCGCACGTGGAGTAGATGGGGATGTCCCGCACCAGCACCAGCTCCTGGTGATCCTCCGCGAAGGTCCGCTCGAGCACGTCCGTGGGGTCGGAGTGCAGCCCCGCGAACACCTCCTTGTAGGCCCGCGCGACGCGCGCCGGGGTGTCCCGCAGGCCCTCGCGCTCCGGGTCCTCGCCGACGGCGATGAGCAGTTCCCGGACCGCGGCCTCGGCCCGCTCCTGATCGAAAGTGCTGGTCATGTCTACTCCTTGGGGTGGTCCGGGTCGGCGACGTCCGCAGCTGCGGACTCCGGGCGCTGTTCGGGCTGCCGTTCCGCGGCCTCCGCGTCATGCTCCGGCTTCTCATGGTCCGGCAGGCGGAAACCAATGACGGCGGTATCGGCCTCGGCGTCGGCGCCTGCGGTGGCCGGACCGTAGTTCTTCATCCCGGGGTGCTCTCCGGGGGAGGCGTAGGGATTGTCCTGCGGCGGCCAGCCCGGCGCGCTCCAGTCCGCCGGCGGCGGGGTGCCCCCGTAGCGGGCGGCGGGCTCCGGGGCGCGGTGCTTGCCGGTGTCCTCGGCAGGCGGGGCCTGCGCGGCCAGCTCGGCCTGGCGCTTGGCGCGGGCCTGCTGGGAGGCCTCGAGCAGCGAGAAGCGCTTCGGCGGCTCCTCGCCGCGCTCGATGGCCAGCTCGACCGGGGTCTTCACCGGCTCGCGGCCCGCCTGCTGCGGATAGCGGTTCTCGGCGTGCGGGAAGATGTCGGGCGCGTCCATGGGCTCGATGCCCTCGAAGAGGACCTCCAGATCCGGGCGGCGCAGGGTCTCCTTCTCCAGGAGCTTCTCGGCCAGGGTGTCCAGGTGATCGCGGTAGCGGGCGAGGATGTCGTAGGCCTGGCGGTGCGCGGCGTCGAGAAGCAGGTGGACCTCGTCGTCGATCTTGGCGGCGACGGCCGGGGAGACGGCGAGCGAGCCGCCGCCGGGGCGGCCGGAGAAGGGATCGCCCTGCTCCTCGCCGTACTTGACCATGCCGAGGGTGGGCGACATGCCGTACTCGGTGATCATCGCGCGGGCGATCTTGGTGGCCTGCTCGATGTCGGCGGAGGCGCCGGTGGTCTGCTCGCCGAAGACGAGCTCCTCGGCGGCGCGGCCGCCCATGGCGAAGACGAGGCGGGCGAAGAGCTCGTCGCGGTTGTACATGCCCTTGTCGTCCTCCTGCGCCGTCATGGCGTGCCCGCCGGTGCGGCCGCGGGCGAGGATGGTGACCTTGTACACGCGCTCGATGTCCTTGAGCGCCCACGCGGCGAGCGTGTGCCCGCCCTCGTGGTAGGCGGTGACCTTCTTCTCCTTCTCGGAGATGATCTTGCCCTCGCGACGCGGGCCGCCGATGACGCGGTCCGTCGCCTCCTCGAGGGCGTCGGCGGTGATGACATTGCCGCCGACACGCGCGGTGAGCAGGGCGGCCTCGTTGAGCACGTTGGCCAGGTCCGCGCCGGACATGCCGGCGGTGCGCTTGGCCAGCGCCTTGAGATCCGCGTCGGGGCCCAGCGGCTTGCCCTTCGCGTGGACCTCGAGGATGCGCTCGCGGCCCTTGAGGTCCGGGGCCGTCACGGGGATCTGCCGGTCGAAACGACCCGGGCGCAGCAGCGCCGGATCGAGGATGTCGGGGCGGTTGGTGGCCGCCATGAGGATGACACCCTCGCGGTCCCCGAAGCCGTCCATCTCCACCAGCAGCTGGTTGAGGGTCTGCTCCCGCTCGTCGTGCCCGCCGCCCATGCCGGAACCGCGCTGGCGGCCGACCGCGTCGATCTCGTCGACGAAGATGATGCAGGGGCTGTTCTCCTTCGCCTGCTTGAACAGGTCACGCACGCGCGAGGCGCCGACGCCGACGAACATCTCCACGAAGTCGGAGCCGGAGATGGAGTAGAAGGGCACCCCGGCCTCTCCCGCCACCGCGCGCGCCAGGAGGGTCTTACCCGTGCCGGGCGGGCCGTAGAGCAGGACGCCGCGCGGGATCTTCGCGCCGAGGGCGTGGTAGCGGGTGGGATCCTGGAGGAAATCCTTGATCTCCTCCAGCTCACTGACCGCCTCATCCGCGCCCGCGACATCCGCGAACGTGTTCTTCGGCATGTCCTTGGTCAGTTCCTTGTGCTTGGAACCGCCGAAGCCGAAGAGTCCGCCGCCGCCCTGCATGCGGGTGAGGAAGAAGAAGAGCAGGCCGAACAGCAGCAGCATGGGCAGCAGGAAGCCCAGCATGCTCATGAGGAAGCTGTCCTGCGTCACCCGCGTGTTGTACTCGTCGGGCTCGGCGGCCTGCACGGCGTCGAAAAGCTGCGGGGAGGTGCGCGCGGGGTACTGGGCGATAATCTCCTCGACGCCCTCGAGCTCCTCATAGGTGATGGGTTCGCGCAGCTCGATGCGGATCCGCTGTTCGCGGTCGTCGATCTGCACCACCTTGGCGTTGCGCTCGTGCAGCTGCGTCATGGCCACGGAGGTGTCCACCCGCTGGAAACCGCGCGTGTCGTCGGTGAGCAGGCTGAATACGAAGATGGTGACCAGCGCGATCGCGGAGATCAGGCCGATCTGGAGAATTCTCTTGTTGCTCATGTATTAAGGCCGCAGGGCAGCGCGACCGGTGCCTTTCGTCTTCGTCCCAAGTTCTTCCTGCTCAACGCCGCAGCGCCGGGAGTTGTTCCCGTTACTCCCCGGAGTAGACGCGCGGATGCAGCGTGCCCACGAAGGGCAGGTCGCGGTAGCGCTCGGCGTAGTCGAGGCCGTAACCGATGACGAACTCGTTGGGGATGTCGAAACCGACGTCGAAAAGCTCCATCTCCGCCTTGACCACCTCGGGCTTGCGCAGCAGGGTGATCACCTCGAGGGAGCGCGGGTTGCGGGCCCGGAGGTTGCGCATGAGCCACGACAGGGTGAGCCCCGAATCGATGATGTCCTCGACGATGAGCACGTCGCGGCCCTCGATCTCACGGTCCAGATCCTTGAGGATGCGCACCACGCCCGAACTCGTCGTCGAATTGCCGTAGGACGACACCGCCATGAACTCCATCTGCGAAGGGATGGACAGCGCGCGGGTGAAGTCGGTGAGGAAGAACACCGCGCCCTTGAGCACGCACACGAGGATCAGCTCATCATCGGCGTCGCGGTAGGTCGCGGACACCTTGTCGGCCAGTTCCCGGATGCGGGCGGCCAGCTGCTCCTCGCTGATGAGCACCGCCTCCACGTCCTCGCCGTAACAGCTCGCCGGTACGTTGTGATCCTTGTGGTCGTGCACGCTCATGACACCTTTCCTAGGCCTCCTCGGATAGAGCCAGTCTGCCACCTACGCGCCTGACTTCCAACCCTCTTCCCACGCGCACGGCCCCCTGCCCGTGCCAGGTGGTGCACATGTCCTCGATCATGCTTATCGACGCCCGCGTCGGCCCCACCCCCCGCTCAATCAGCCACGCCGCAATGCGCCTGCGGCGCAGCGGCCCGGGTTGTGCCGCGAGTTCCGCGCAGTCATCGGTCGGCGGGCCCGCCAGCTCCGTGAGCAGGGCGTTGTCGGCGGCGATCCGCTCGGCGGTCTGCGCCAGGGGTTCGACCGGGTCGCCGTGCAGCCCCCGGAGCACCCGGCGCAGGGCGACACGCTGGAAGTCTGCGTCCTCGTTGTGGGGGTCGTGCCAGGGTTCGAGGCCCAGCTCCGCGCAGGCCTGCTCGGTGTCGTGGCGGCGAATACTGAGGAAGGGCCGGACGATGTCGCCTGACCGCGGTGCCATCCCGCCCGGGTTGCCGCGCAAGGCCTGGAGCAGCAGGGTCTCGGCCTGGTCGTCGCGGGTGTGCGCCACCCAGACGGGTCGGCCGGGGGCGCACAGCGCCCGGTAGCGGGCCTCCCGGGCGGCGGCCTCGAGGTTGCCGGCGGGGACGTCGACCCGGGTGATGGTGGCCGGGGCGCCGAGGTGCGCGGCCTGCGCGGCGGCCCGGGCGGCGACCTCCGCTGAGCCCGCCTGCAACTGATGGTCCACGATGACCGCCTGCACCTCCTGGCCTTCCGCCCGCGCCGCCGCCAGCAGCGCCAGGGAATCAGCGCCCCCCGACAGTCCGATGGTCACTGGGCCCGGGATGAGGAAGGGACGCACGGCGCGGCGGCAGGCGAGGAAGTGCGGGCTACGCCGGGGCCAGAAGGGGTCCATGCGGTTGATGCTATCGCCGGTCAGGAATCCCGGATCGCCGAGGTGAACCCGTCGAGCGCGGCCCGGGCGCCCTCGATCTCCGCCCCGTTGACCAGCAGCGCGAAGGAGTAGACCCGCCCGGACTCCGCGGTGACCACACCCGCCAGCGCCGAGGTACCCGTGAGCGTGCCCGTCTTGGCGCGCACCCAGCCGCGTCCCGGCAGTTCCCCGTAGCGCTCCGTGAGAGTGCCGGAGGCCCCCGCCACAGGCAGGGTCGCCAGGAGGGGGCGGAGCGGGGGGCGGGTGGCGGCGTCGAGAAGCACGTCGTCGAGCAGGCGCGGCGGGATGAGATTGTGCACCGACAGGCCGGAATTGTCCGCCAGCGTGACCCCTGAGATATCGAAACCGTGCGCGGTGAGCACGTCGAGGGTGGCCTGCGTGGCGGCCGAGGCGGAACCCGGCAGGCCGCGGTGGACGGCCAGCTCATGGCCGATGGCCTCCGCCATGACGTTGTCGGAGTCCTTCATCATGGCCTCGAGGCGCTCGGTGAGCAGTGGCGACTCCACCGACGCCAGCACGCGGGCGTCGCTGGGCGCGGGCCCCAGCCCGACCGTCGCCGCCCCGACCCGCTCCGCCAGGGCACGAGCGACATCCAGCGCCGGGGTGTGCGAGCGCGGCACATCGCCACTCGTCGCCCCGAGCCGCGCGCCGTAGAGCATGGCGGGCTCGAGCGGGGCGATGTAACCGGCGTCGACGTCCGCGGCATCCCAGCCCGGCATGAAGGGCTCCCCGCTCCACACCGAGGTGTCGATGATCACCTGCTCCGCCGCGCCCACCCGGGCCGCCAGTTCATCCAGCTGCTTGTCCGTCAGCCACACGTCCCCCACCGCGCGGATGACCACCGCGCCCGGCGCGCTGCCCTCGACGACCTCGGTGACCAGCGTGTCATCGGGGCCAAGCTCGAGGATCGCGGCGGCCGCGGTGAGGATCTTCGTCGCCGACGCCGGCTGCAACGCCTCCCCCGAGGCCTGCTCCCACACGGTCTCGCCCGTGACGGTGTCGGTGACCCGCCCGTGGACCGTCCCGAGTGCCGGATCCCCCGCCAGCTCTCTCAGCCGCGCGCCCAGGACCGCATTATCGACGGACGCGGCGGTAGCGGCCTCGAGCAGCGGCGCGGGCGCCTCCGCGACAAAGGCCGGGTCGTGGGTGAGATCTCCGTAGTGCCGGTCGGCCACCACGGCGAAACCCGCGACCCCCGCCACCGCCAGGGCCGTCACTCCGGCGGTCGCCGTCCACCACAACTTCTTTCCACTCATCCCGTACAGCCTAACCCGCGGCCCGGCGGCTAGGATGATCTGCAATCCCCCGAAACTGCAACAAGGAGTCTGACGCATGGGCGTTGAAGTCATCATCGAGATCCCGAAGGGTTCGCGCAACAAGTACGAGGTCGACCACGAGACCGGCCGCGTCTTCCTCGACCGCTACCTGTTCACCCCGATGGCGTACCCGGCGGACTACGGCTTCATCGAGCACACCCTCGGCGAGGACGGCGACCCGATGGACGCCCTCGTCATCATGCCGGAGCCGGTGTTCCCGGGCGTGGTCGTCATGGCCCGCATCGTCGGCGTGTTCAAGATGACCGATGAGGCCGGCGGCGACGACAAGCTGCTCTGCGTCATCGACGACCCGCGCTTCGACAGCTTCCAGGAGCTCGACGACATCTCCGAGTTCACCCGCGACGAGATCGAGCACTTCTTCGTCCACTACAAGGACCTCGAGCCGAACAAGGAGGTCACCGGCTCCGGTTGGGGTTCCCGCGAGGAGGCCGAGCGCATCCTCCAGGAGTCCATCGACCGCTACAAGGCTGTCGGCGACAACTCCCGCGAGGGCCTCGAGGCGGAGAAGGACGCGGAGAACGAGGTCGAGCAGCAGCTCTAGGGGCGGCTTCAGCTCCGGGTCAACAGACCCTCCTGCAGCTCCAGGCGGGTGTCGATCTCCAGCCGACCGAGGAAGGCCTCATCGTGACTGATGACGACCAGCCCCCCGTGGTAGTTCGACAGGGCGCTGACGACCTCGTCGATGCTGTTGAGGTCGAGGTTGTTGGTGGGTTCGTCGAGAAGCAGCAGTTGGTGCGTGGGCTCCGCCAGCAGGAGGCGGGCCAGTGCCACCCGGAAACGTTCCCCACCGGAGAGGTCGCCCACCCGGCGGTGGATGTCATCCCCGGTGAACAGGAAGCGCGCGAGGTTGGCGCGCACCTGCTGGGGGTCGGCGGCCGGGGCGGCCGCGCGGATGCTCTCGACAACCTCCTGCCCGTCGTCGAGATGATCGAGCCGCTGCGGGAGATAGCCGATGCGCCCGGTGTGGGCGAACAGCCGTGGGTAGGTGTCCGCATCATGAAACAGCGTCTCCAGCAGGCGGGTCTTGCCCGCACCGTTGCGCCCGGTGAGGGCCAGCCTTTCCGGGCCCTGCATGATGTGGGCGGTGCCGTGGGCGTCGACAAGTTCGAGGAGACGGCGTCCGGCGGGCACCTCGGGATCGGGCAGGTCGATGCGGATGTGGGACTCCCTCCGGACCCGTGACTCCTGCTCACGGAGTGTGCACTCCGCGGCGTCGACGGCCTTGCCCAGGTCATCGCGCAGCTTTCCGGCGGACACCTGCGCCTCCGCCTTCCGCAGATTCATGATGATCTTCGGGCGTCGCTTGTTGAGGTAGTCCGTCTTGGCGTAGGAACGCCGGCGCGCCAGCATGGTCTCGGCCTCGATGCGCTGCCGCTTCTCCACCTTGAGGGTCTGTTCGGCGGTACGCACCGCCTGCTCGGCGGCGGCCTGTTCCCGCGCCAGCTGCTCACGGTAGAGACTGTAGGGCCCGCCGTAGGCGGTGAGCCGACGGTCGCGGAGTTCCACGGTGGAGTCCATGAGTTCCAGGAGTTCGACGTCATGACTGACGACGACGAGTGTCCCCCGCCACCCCGCGACGAGATCACGGAGGCGGGCGCGCGACTGTCGGTCGAGGTTGTTGGTCGGTTCGTCGAGAAGCGCGATGGAGGTGTCTGCCAGCTGGATGCCGATGAGTGCGGTGAGCACCGCCTCGCCGCCGGAGAGGGTCTCGACGGGGCGGTCGAGGCCGACGGTGGTCAGGCCGGTGGCGTCGAGAAGCGCGCGCGAGCGGGCCTCGATGTCCCAGTCGTCGCCGATGAGGCTGAAGTGCCGGGGGTCC
This sequence comes from Corynebacterium nasicanis, assembly GCF_042658165.1. Lineage (NCBI taxonomy): Bacteria > Bacillati > Actinomycetota > Actinomycetes > Mycobacteriales > Corynebacteriaceae > Corynebacterium > Corynebacterium nasicanis. The sequence goes on along the minus strand of NZ_JBHSQE010000010.1, from coordinate 6,439 downwards.
GGGTCGCCGGCCTCGATGGCGTCGAGCGCCGCGAGCCGACTCCGGATGCCGAGCAGACCCGCGACACTCATCCCGGAGCGCAGAGTGAGCTGCTGGGGGAGGTACGCGACGTCACCGGTACGGGTGAGGGTGCCGGTGGTCGGCGCGAGCTCCCCGGCGAGGAGACGGAGGATTGTGGTTTTGCCGGTCCCGTTGTCGCCGATGAGTCCGGTGCGGCCGGTGGAGAACACGGCGTCGCTGCGGTCGAGGACGGGGGAACCGTCCGGCCAGGCGACAGTGACGCCGGACAAGGTGATGGGGTGTGACATGTGGGGCTCCTGCGAGGTTCAGCGGTGCGCTGACGGAGCCCCGGGAGGGGTGCTACGACGTCAACGCGCGGATATGCGGCGAACGGTCGCGAAAGAGCACGGCCTCTCCCTTCCTCGGGTACATGTACGACGGGAACGTTAACACATCAGACCTCAGCACAGCTTCCCGACGGCCACCCCGGAGATGATCCCCACGACCAGCAACCACACCCCGACCGCCAAGGTGAGGATCGCCGGTACCTCTCCCGGGGACAGCAGCAGCCACCCGAACCCCAGGAGGGAGGCGGTACCGCCCAGCCAGGTGAGCCAGCGGGGGAGGGTGGGAGCGGGGCGTCGACAAGCGAAGGCCACGCTTGCGACCAGCGCGATGGGCGCCGAGAGCACCGCGATGGTGGCCAGCGCCATGCCGAAGCCGACCCCGAGCCACAGGAGGCCGGCGGCCGCGGCGCCGACGACGAGCACGACGGCCCACAGGCGGAGCGCGATGAGACCGGTGAGACGGCGGGTGTCCATGACGATGACGGTAGTCTCGGAGGCATGAAATCCGTCAATGTCACCCAGGTTCCCGCCGACGCCCAGCTTATCGACGTCCGCGAGGCCGAGGAATTCTCCGAGGTCCATGCCGCCGGCGCCACGCTCATTCCGTTGTCGGAGTTCGCGGGGCGCGTCGGGGAGCTCGACACGGACCGCGACATCTACCTCATCTGCCGCTCCGGCGGGCGCTCCGGCCGGGCATGCGAGTTCCTTCAGGAAAACCACGACATCGCGGCCATCAACGTCGAGGGCGGCACCCTGGAGTGGGTTGCGCAGGGACTTCCCACCGAATAGTGGGACACGCCCCATGATTTAACGATGCCACCGTAGGCGGAGTACCATCGGTGGCATGCCACCATCAGTTGATTCCCCCACGACGGCCGGGGTCCCCGAGTCACTCCTCGAATCCCCCAGCTTCCAGCTGGAACGCCTCCGTCGACGCACGCGCGACGAGGTCGAGGCCGCCCTGGCCACCCGAGGCACCACCATGCGCGGCTACTGGGTCCTCACCTGCCTCGTCGACCGCGACGCCTCCTCCCAGTCGGCGCTGTCCGACATCCTCGCCATCGACGCCTCCGACATGGTCCGCCTCATCGACGGCCTCGAGGCGCAGGGCTGGGCCCGGCGCGAGCGGGACCCGAAGGACCGCCGCCGCCAGATCGTCACCACGACGAAGAAGGGCACCAAGGCGCAGGCCGAACTGGCCACCCTGGTGAGCGACGCGGAATCCGCCGCCCTCGACGAATCGACCGGCAAGCAGCTCAAGCACCTGCGCAAACTGACCCGGGCCGTCCTCGTGGCCGTCCCCGACAATGCCCAGGGAGCCTGAGGCCCGTGTCCCTGCACCAGGTTCCCCGCCAGTTCCTCCGCGCCGGCGACGCCCCGCCCAAGCGCACCCTCTACGACATCCTCGCCGCCACGGCCGCCGCCCACCCGGAGGCCGCCGCCATCGACGACGGTGAGATCCTCACCTACTCCGAGCTCATGGACGAGGTCCACACCCTCGCCCGCGAGCTGCACGCCAACGGCATCCGCCGCGGCGACCGCATCGGCATCCGCATGACCTCCGGTTCCCGCGACCTGTACGTGGCCATCCTCGCCACCATCGCCGCCGGCGCCGCCTACGTCCCCGTCGACGCCGACGACCCGGAGGAGCGCGCCGAGATGGTGTTCTCCGAGGGCGCGATCAACGGGGTGTTCACCGACGAGGGCTTCCGCATGCTCTCCCCGCGCGCGGGCGGCGACAAGCACCGCCCCCGCCTCGACGACACCGCCTGGATCATCTTCACCTCCGGCTCCACCGGCAAGCCGAAGGGTGTGGCCGTCTCCCACCGTTCGGCCGCCGCCTTCGTCGACGCGGAGGCACAGATGTTCCTCGTCGACTCCCCCGGCGGGCCGCTCGGCCCGGAGGACCGGGTGCTGGCGGGGCTGTCCGTCGCCTTCGACGCGTCGTGTGAGGAGATGTGGCTGGCCTGGCGCCACGGCGCCTGCCTCGTGCCCGCCCCCCGTTCCCTCGTGCGCTCCGGCATGGACCTGGGCCCGTGGCTCATCCGCCGCGACATCACGGTCGTCTCCACCGTCCCCACCTTGGCAGGTCTGTGGCCCGCCGAGGCCCTCGACAACATCCGCCTGCTCATCGTCGGCGGCGAGGCCTGCTCCCAAGAGCTCGTCGAGCGCCTGGCCACCGAGGACCGCGAGATGTGGAACACCTACGGCCCCACCGAGGCCACCGTCGTCGCCTCCGCCACGCAGCTGCACCCCGGCCAGCCCGTGGGTATCGGCCTGCCGCTGGCGGGCTGGGACCTGCTCGTCGTCGACGCGGAGGAGAAGCCGGTCCCCGTCGGCGAGGTCGGTGAGCTGGTCATCGGCGGCGTCGGCCTGGCCCGCTATCTCGATCCCGTCAAGGACGCCGAGAAGTACGCCCCCCTGCCCACCGTCGGCTGGTCCCGCGCCTACCGTTCCGGCGACCACGTGCGCCTCGAGGAGGACGGGCTCTACTTCGTCGGCCGCGTCGACGACCAGGTGAAGATCGGCGGCCGCCGCATCGAGCTCGGCGAGGTGGAGGCGAATGTCGCCGCCCTGCCGAACGTGTACAACTCGGCCGTCGCGGTGCAGAAGACCGGCGCCAACCAGTCGGTGCTCGTCGGCTACGTCTCCCTCGACGACCCCGCACTCGGCTTCGATCACGACGCCGCCCACGAGCGTCTCGCCGAGATGATGCCCGCCGCCCTCGTCCCGCGCATCTGCGTCATGGAGGAGCTGCCGATCCGCACCTCCGGCAAGGTCGACAAGGCCGCGCTGCCCTGGCCGCTGCCGGGCGTCGGCGTCGAGGCCACCGACCTCACCCCCACCGAGACGTGGCTGGCGGAGCTGTGGGTCGACGTCCTGGGCACCTCCGTCCAGGATTCGGGGGCCGACTTCTTCTCCCTCGGCGGCACCTCTCTCGCCGCGGCCACCCTCGTCGGCCGCATCCGCGAGCAGGTCCCCACCGTCGCCGTCCGTGACCTCTACGATCATCCCCGCCTCGGTTCGCTGGCGGAGGCCGTCGAGAATATCGCCCGCAAGTCCGGCGTCTCGCTGAGCGACGCCACCCCGACCGAACCCCGCGTCGTCCACCCGGTCGGCCCGGGCACCCGGGTGGCCCAGGTGCTCATCCAGATCCCCATGATGACCCTCCAGGCCACGACGTGGCTCGGCTGGGTCCTCCTGGGCGGCAACCTCGCCCATCTCGCGGGCGTCGAGTGGGCGGTGCACACCTCGTGGTGGCTCGTCGCCGCCCTGCTCCTCGTCTTCGGCTCTCCGCTGGGGCGTCTGCCGCTCGGCGGCCTCGGGGCGCGCCTGCTCACGGCCGGTATCCGGCCGGGCAACTACCCCCGCGGCGGCTCCACGCACCTGCGCATCTGGGCGGCGGAACGCTGGGCGGACGCCTCCGGCTCGCAGTCCATCTCGGGGGCGACGTGGGTGAACTACTACGCCCGCTCCCTCGGTGTGAAGGTGGGGCGCGGCGTCGATCTGCACTCCCTGCCCCCCATCACGGGCCTGCTCACCCTCGGCGACCACTGCGCCATCGAGCCGGAGGTGGACATGTCCGGCTACTGGGTCGACGGAGACATTCTGCGCGTCGGCGCCATCGAGGTGCACCGGGAGGCGCGCGTCGGTTCCCGCTCCACGCTCCTGCCGGGCACCGTCGTGGGTGAGGACGCGCACGTCGAGGCCGGTTCCACCGTCACCGGCGACCGCGTCATCAAGCCCGGTTCCCGCTGGTCGGGCTCGCCCGCGTCGAAGGTGGGCCGCTCCAAGCACCGCTTCCCGGACGAGCATCCGCCGCGCCGTTCCCGCTGGGTGCCCATCTACGGGCTGACCTCGGTGGCGCTGAGCCTGCAGCCGCTGGCCGCGCTGTCCCTGGCGGCGCTCGTGGTCATCCTGCTTATCGACGCCACCGGCGGCAACCCCCTCCTCGGGGCTCTCGTGTTCGCCCCCCTGGGCGGCCTGGTGGCCTTCGCGTTCTACATGGTCTCCACGTGGATCGGGGTGCGCGTCCTGCAGGCTGGCCTGCAGCCCGGCGTCTACCCGGTGCGCTCCTTGCGTGGCTGGCAGCTGTGGACCACCGAGCGCCTCATGGATGACGCCCGCACCTACCTCTTCCCCCTCTACGCCGGCCAGCTCACCCCGTGGTGGCTGCGGAGCCTCGGGGCGAAAATCGGCAAGAACGTCGAGGTATCCACGGCAGTCATGGTGCCGAAGCTCACCGACGTCCGCGAGGGCGCCTTCCTCGCCGACGACACTCTCGTCGGCGGCTACGAGCTCGGCGGCGGCTGGATGCTCACCGGGGAGACCCGGGTGGGCAAGCGTTCCTTCGTGGGCAACTCGGGTATCACCGGCCCCGGGCGCAAGCTGCCGAAGAACTCACTGGTGGCGGTGCTGTCCTCCACCCCGAAGAAGGCGAAGGCGAACACCAACTGGTGGGGTTCCCCACCCGAGCGGATGCGCCGCGTCCAGGTCGACGTCGACGGCGGGGAGGCCCTCACCTACAACCCGGGGTGGAAGGTGAAGTTCTTCCGCGGTTTCGTCGAGACGATGCGCCTGCTCGCCCCGATGACCTCGGCGACGCTTTTGGCGGGGGTCGTCGGCACGCTGTACTGGCTGACCATCACCTACGGGGTCGGCCTGGCCTGGCTGCTCGGCGGTGTCGTGCTCATGGCCGCCGGGGCGGTCGCCATGGCGATCACGGTGCTGGTGAAGTGGTTCTGCGTCGGCAGGCACAAGCCGGGCGATCACCCGCTGTGGAGCGAATTCGTGTGGCTCAACGAGCTGCAGGACGCCTTCGTCGAGGCGGTGGCCGGGCCGTGGTTCCTGGTGCCGAACCTGGGTACGGGCGAGCTCAACCTGGCGCTGCGCGCGCTCGGCGCGAAGATCGGCCGCGGCGCGTGGATCGAGTCCTACTGGTTCCCGGAGACGGACCTGTGCGTCGTCGGCCGCGGCGCCAGCATCGGCCCGGGCACCGTCGTGCAGACGCACCTCTTCCAGGACCGGGTCATGAGCCTCGACACCGTCACCATCGCCGACGGTGCGACGCTCGCCGCCCACTCGGTGGCCCTGCCGGCCGCGATGCTTCGCGACGCCGCCACCGTCGCCCCCGGCTCCCTCGTCATGCGCGGGGACCAGGTCCCCGCGTCGACGGTGTGGCAGGGCAACCCGATTGAGCCCTGGAGCACCACTTAGGCGTTGTTGAGGAGCCCCATGGCGGAGAGTTTCCGGATGGGGTGGATGTTGGCCCTCGGTGGCCCACCATCAGGTGGATGATGCAACACCCCACCCGGGTGGCGTTCCAAACGGCCGTTGCGGGGCGGGGCGTCCGGGTCATCATCGTTACGCGCGTTGTGCACCTTGCAGGCCATCGACATGTTCTTGATGTTGGTCTCCCCGCCGTCCTTCCAGGCCTCCAGGTGATGCACCTGGCAGAAATCCGCCGCCGTGGTACACCCCGGGACCGGGCAGAGGATCGTCTCCGCGGCCAGCAGCATGCGCTGCTTGAAAGTTGCACTGCGTTGGTCCCGGTAAAGATCCACCGGCCCTTCGACCGGGTCGTAGATACCGACGAACCCGTGGGTGGCCATCTCATGGGCCACCAGCTCCGCACCGGTGATGGTGGTGCCATCAGTGAGCCCGAACACCGTGTCATCCCCCTCCCGGCGCAACACCTTGGCGTAGTCGGGTACGGCCATGACGACATGCGGGGCCAAGGGCTGGTTGGCGGCCTCCCCAGTGCTGCCCATGATGTGGGTGTAGAGGGCATCGGCCATGGCCTGCTCGTGGCTCAAGCCCTTATCCGCTGCCCGCAACGCAGAAGCCGTCGGTGTGAGATGGGACAGCATCGCGGCGATCTCCCGTTCCGGGCGGGTAACGGTGAAGGTCCGCATGCCGTGGCCGTCGGTGTTCTTGCCACCCCGCAACGCGCGTTTCCCGTAGGCCTTCGCCGCGGCATCTTTGACCGTGCGGTTGAGGTCGCGCACCCGGGTGGCTGCGGCCCGGTCGATCTCCGCGACCGTGCCGCGCAAACCACACAGCTGCACGCGCAGTTCCTCCACGGTCATCGA
>NZ_JBHSQE010000009.1:403680-768479 GCF_042658165.1 Corynebacterium nasicanis | reverse complement strand
GAAGTTCTTTTTTCGTTTCCCTCCCGGCCACCTGCTGGCAACCGTTCTTGGCAACGAGTGAAACTATACGAACTTCACACCACACAAAGCAAATCCCCACGTCAACCCAGCAAAAGACGAGTGACGCGGGGCAGGGTCCACACCATCGCAACCATGACAACCAGCTCCACCATCGTCTGTCCCACCACCACGACCGGGGCGAGGGAGCCGGGCATCGCCAACGCGAAAGGCAGGACCACCAGTGAGTTGCGGGTGACGCCACTGAAGATGGCGGATATGCGCGCGGACGTCGATAAGCCGAAGAGCCCGGCCACCGCCCAGCCGAGCACCGCCATGAGCACCGCGAACGCCAGGAACAGCGCGGCGGGGACGAGCAGCAGGCGCCACTCCCCCACGGCGTCGCGCCCGTAGCCGGCGGTGACGAGGAAGAGCGTGGCCATCATGAGCGGAGTCATCGCCTTTTCCCCGGCCTGCTCCCACCACGCCGCGCGCCGGCTGCGCTGCACCAGCGCCGCCAAGGCAAGGGGCAGGACAATGAGCAGCAGGAAGGCCTTGAGGAAGGGGCCGGGCGCGAGCAGTTCTGCGGAACCCGCGAGAAGGCCCAGGTACACGGGCAGCAGGAGCATCTGCCCCAGGAGCAGCAGGGGCGTGGCGGCGAGCAACTGCTGCCGGTCCCCGCCGGCCAGGCCACTGAAGGCGATGACGTAGTCGATACATGGCGCGAGCAGGACGAGCAGGACGGCCACGTAGACCACCCCGGAGTCCCGCAACGGCCAGGTCAACGCTGCGACGACCAGGGGGACGACGACGAAGTTGAGCAGGAGGAGGACGGTGAGGAAGCGGGCGTCGATACGCAGTCGGCGCAGGGGTATAGACAGGAACGTGACAAAAAGCAGCGCCCCGAGCACCGGGGTGGACAGGGGCCGGAGGGCGGGGGCGTCGATAAGCAGGCCGGCGACGACGGCGAGGATGAGCCAGCGGATCATCTAGTGGTAGACCGCGAGCAGACCGTGGGGACCGTCGATGACCTGCACCGGAGTGTTGAAGATCGCGGTGAGGGTGTCATCGCGCATGACCTCGGCGGGCGATCCGAACTCGACGATCTTCCCGTTCTTCACAGCGCAGATGTAGTCGGCGTAGCGGGCGGCGAAGTTGATGTCGTGCAGGACGACGATGATGGTGCGGCCGAATTCGCGGGCGGCGGACTGCAGGTGTGTCATCATTTCGACGGAGTGGGCGATGTCGAGGTTGTTGAGGGGTTCGTCGAGAAGCACGTAGTCCGTCTCCTGGCACAGCACCATCGCCACGTACGCGCGTTGGCGCTGGCCGCCGGAGAGCTGGTCGAGGTAGCGGTCCTCCAGGTCGGTGAGGTGGAGGAAGTCGATGTAGCGGGAGATGATCTCCTCGTCCTCCGCGGTGAGCCGGCCGTGCGAGTAGGGGAAACGGCCGAAGCCGACGAGCTGGCGGACGGTGAGCTTGGTGATGAAGTGGTTCTCCTGGCGCAGGATGGACAGGATCTTCGCCAGGTCCTTCGACTTCGTCGTGGTGATGTCATACTGCGCGACCTTGATGTCGCCGGAATCCATCCCCAGCAGGCGCCCGATCATGGTGAGCAGCGTCGATTTGCCGGCGCCGTTGGGTCCGACGAGGGCGGTGATGCCGCCCGCGGGGATCTCCAGGTTCACCGGACCGATGGCGACATCGCTGTTGTAGTCCTTGCGGACATTGCTGAGAGTGATCACAGTCGACCCTTTCGGAGGATGACGAAGAGGAACACGGAACCACCGACGAGCTCGATGATGATGGACACGACACCCTGCGCGTAGAAGACGTGGTTCATGATGAAGTACGCGCCGCTGAGCACCACGAACGCGATTGCTGCCGCCATGGGGAAGAGAAAGCGGTGATCGTAGGTGTCGGCGAACTGGTAGGCCAGGGTGGCCACGAGGAAACCGAGGAAGGTCATGGGGCCGACAAGCGCGGTGGACACGGCCATGAGCACCGAGATGAGCACCAGGGTGGAGATCGCCAGCACCTTGTGGTTGAGCCCCAGGTTGAGGGCGGTGTCGCGCCCGAGGGCCAGGACGTTGAGCTTGCGGGAGTTGAGGTAGAGCAGCGCCGTTGCCGCCACGACCAGCGGAATGGCGATTGGATAATAGGCCGGATCCGCGTTGTTGACGGAGCCGAACAGCCGCGCGGTGAGCACGTCGAACTCGCTCGGGGTGAGCATGCGCTGCATGAACGTGGACACCGACCCCAGGCCGCCGCCGATGACGATGCCGACCAGCAGCATCGCGTGCATGTTGGCGTGCCGCCCCGTGAGCAGCCAGGAGTAGAGCACCAGCGACAGCCCGATCATGAGCGCCAGCTGCACGAGGAACGTCTCCAGCGTGCGGGCCCCGATGAGTCCGGCGGCGCCGAAGAAGTAGATCGTCGAGGTGTGGATCGCCGTGTACAGCGATTCAAAGCCCATTATCGACGGCGTGATGATCCGGTTGTTGGTCACCGTCTGGAAGGCGACGGTGGCCACGGCCTGGCAGATGGCCACGATGAGCATGGCGATGACGGCGTCGGCTCGCCGCTCCGCGATGAGCCAGAAGGTCTCCGACCCAAAGGGCATGGGGTTGTTCCACGCCAGCAGGCCGAAGGCGAAGAGCGCCCCGGCGAAAAGGAGCGAGCCCAGCGCGATCCAGTACCGGCGGGCCGCCGCGGCGTCCCGGAAGGCGCCCGCCCGGCGGGCGACCTGCGGCTTCACCGCGTGGGGCGGCCAGGACTGCTCGGCGCGCTCGGAGCGGCGGGCCTCCGGGTCGATGTCACGGAGGTAGGCGTCGACGCCGTCCGCGGTGGATTCATCCACCATGCTCTCGACGTAGCGGTTCTTATCCACGGCGCTGCCTCACGATCAGGGTGACGAAGACGATCGCGCCGATGATGCCCAGGATGACCGACACGGGAATCTCGAAGGGGGAGATGATGGTGCGCCCGATGAGGTCGCACGTGGTGACGATGCCGATGCCCAGCAGGGCCACCCACGGCAGGTTGGACCGCAGGTCATCGCCGCGGAACAGGGAGACGATGTTGGGGACGATGAGCCCCAGGAACGGCAGGCTTCCGACCACGACGGTGACCACGCCGGTGGCGACCGCGATGAGCCCGGTGCCGATGAGCACCATCCGGTTGTAGTTGAGTCCGACGTTGGTGGCCACCTCCTCGCCCATCCCCGCCACGGTGAGACGGTCGGCGAAGAGGAAGATCGCGACCACCACGAGCACGACCACCCACAGCACCTCGTACTGGCCGCGGAGAATGTCGGTGAAGGATCCGGCGAACCAGACGCCCAGGCTCTGCAGCATGTCTGTCTGCAGGGCGAAGAAGGTGGACACCGAGCTGACGACGGCGCCGAGCATGATGCCGATGATCGGGACGATAAGGCTCGAACGCAGGGACACCCGGCGCAGGAAGAGGAAGAAGACCATGGTGCCGATGAACGCGAAGAGCACCGCGCCGAGCATGCGCTCCATGATGGTCGCGGCCGGGAGAAAATAGGTCACCGCGAGCAGGCCGAGGCCGGCCCACTCGGTGGTGCCCGTGGTGGTCGGCTCGACGAAGCGGTTCTGGGTGAGCAGCTGCATGACCAGGCCGGACATGGCCATCGCCGCGCCGGCCAGCACGAGCGCGATGGTGCGCGGGATGCGCGTTTCGGCGAACATCTCCCAGCCGTCGTCCGTGCTGAGGATGTCGTATTCACCGACCGACAGCGACGCCACGAGCAGCCCGAGGACCACGAGGATCCCGAGGATGAGCTTCCAGTCGAAGAGCTTCTTCCTCGTCCGGGCGTCCCGGCGCGGTGGCGCAGTCGTCGTCATCAGTCGGTGTCCTTGAGCCTGTTAGTTCTTGCCTTCGAAGGCGTCGGCCAGTCCGTTGAGGATCTCGGTGTAGGTGATGATGGACTCGTTGGTGTACGTGTCCTCCGGGGCGTAGACGACCTTCCCCTCCTTGATGGCGGTGACGTTCTTCAGCGGCGCGGACTCCTCGATGACCTGGGAGGCGGCGATGTACTCCTCTGTGTTGCGGGTGTTGGTGGCGCCGTCGCGGTCGAGCACGAGGATCCAGTCCGGGTTGGCGGAGGCGATGGCCTCCACGGAGATGTCATCGCCCTGGTGATCGTCGGAGGCGTTGGCCACCTCGAGGGCGGGGGTGAGGCCGAGCATCTCGAAGACGGGGCCGTAGGTGCGACCCACCTTCGGCGCGATGTAGCCAATGGTGCCACCGGAGACGTTGACGGCCATGACCTTCTGCGCCGGGTCGTAGGCCGCCTTGGCGCGCTCGAGGGCCGCGTCGAAGTCGGCGATGAGCTTGTCCGCCTCGGCCTCCTTGCCGAAGATCGTGCCCAGCTCCGCGGTCTGGCGCTTGAGCTCGGCGGCGAGGGGCTCGCCCTCGCGCGGCTCGAATTCGACGATGGCGGCGCCGGGGGTGAGCTTGGTGATGGCGTCGTAGTGCTGCGCGAAGCGCTGCCCGTTGACGATGAGGTCAGGCTGCGCGGCGGCCAGCGCCTCGAGGTTCGGCTCACGGTGGGTGCCCAGATCGATGATGTTCTCGTCGTTCTTGTACTTCTCGACGGTAAACGGCACGAGCTGCTTCGGCGCGGCGACGAGGTCGACGCCCCAGGCGTCGAGAATCTCGAAGGAACGGTTGTCCGTGGCCGCCACCTTCTCGACGGGAAGGTGGATCTCCTGGGTGCCGTGGTTGTCCTCGACGGTGATCGTGCGGGCCTCGGCGGCAGCGGAGGCGCTCGTCTCGGTCGAGGAGGTGCCGGTGCTGTCGGAGCAGGCTCCCAGGAACAGGGCGGAGGCCGCGACGGCGGCGATCAGGGAGTGGCGGATGCGAGCCATGGTGTCTGTTGTGTCCTTCAGGTGTCGAAGCGTGGGAAACCAGCGTCCTGGCAGTGTGGGGAACCCCTGCGCGGGAACGTTACAAGGCGACCCTAAGTAAGGCAAGCCTATCTTGGCGTCGCTGGTCCCATGCCTTTGCTGTGGCTCACCATAGCCACCGGACTGTGCCCTACAACACCCCTGCTCAGAGGCCGTGCGGCGCGCGAACCGCGCCACCTGCGGTTTGTGCCCACCCCCCTGGGAGCATTCCGGGGATTCCCCTCACACGCCCGTTCGGTAGAGCGCCCCCTCGTGTCGGTCCCATCCCCTAGGGTCTGCCCCATGTTCACCTTCAACGATTTCGCGAACGACCTCCGCGCCGCTCTCACCCACCTACCCAGCCCCTTCACCCTCGCCGACGCCCAGCGCACCCTCCGCACCATCGACCCGTGCGGATGGTACGTCCCAGCCCACACGCACAACCTGCGGCTCGGGCTCTCCGCCCTCATCGACCGCGGTGATCTGCTTCTCGACGGCCGCCTCTACACCCTGCGGAATCCCAATTCCGAAACCTCCGATGACCTGCCCGCCTTCATCACCCCTGCCCTCGAGGACTTCTACGGCCACTCCCTCGAGGAGGGGCTGGCCCGCACCACCGCCGCCCTCCTGCTCATCGCCCACAGAGCGCGCCGCGCGCAGCTGCAGGCGACCGATACCGGCCACTACGGACTCGATCGACTCACCTATTTCCTCCACGACCGCACCACCTTCATCGACCGGATCCTCGCCCTGCCCGAACCCCTCGACCCCTACCGGGTGCTGGCCGTCACCGCCACAGAGATCGCCCAGGCGCTCGAGGAAGACGAGGACGTGCAGCAGTACGTCGGTGTCCCTTTCGCCTGCCTCGGCCCGCAGGACACCTGGGATCCCATCATCGTCGACCTCCTCACCCCCGGCCTCGCCACCCCTCAGCTGGCCAAGAACATCTTCAGTGCTCTCGGCGACGAAGGTACGGACAGCCGCGAAGAGATCTGGTACTACGTCGAGGACAATTTCCTCCACGGCGCCGAGGTGACCTACTGGCCCGACTTCTCCATCAGCAGGCCGGAGGACGCCCACATAGGCGAGCCCTACAACGGCCGGGATGAGATCATCGATCTCCGTGCCACCCTGGAGGAATGGGCCGACGAGTCCTCCGCCGACGCTTTGGCGCGCGGGGTCTATCACGGCTGGCCCATTATTGTCGACTACTGGACCCCACACTCCAGCGAACACACATCCCATATGGCGAGCCCGACGCTCGTCGGGAACACCTATGTGCGCGGTTTCCTGCTCTCGGGCCACGAAAAGCTCGTCCACAAGGATCACATCAACTCCGTCATCCTGGCCGATTGCCCTTACATCTACTGACGTGCCCCACGGGATGCGCGTTCGATGCCCTGACCTGCGGATTCGAACGCGCACCCGGGGTCATGTCGGGGCCGCGTCCTAGTCTGCAGCCATGACACCCGCCGAGCACCTCCTCCACGCCCTGCCTCACCTCGGGGAAACCTTCACCCTGCAGGACGCCGCCCAGCAGACCCGGGTCCTCGACCCGTGCGGTTGGCCGGTGCCCGCGCACGTCGACAAGCTGGCCTGGCAGCTCCATGACCTGGTCATGGCCGGCCGCCTCGACACCGATGGCACGACCTTCCAGCTCCCCGCCCGCGAGCTGCTGGATCTGTCCGAGCAAGGGCTTCCCGAGCATCCGATCTTCGAGGTCACCGACTGGACGGTGGACATCCGCGAAGCGCTCTCCCGCTCCGCCGCCGCCCTGACGCTGCTGGCCCACCGATTGCGCCGCAGCCTGCCGCAGAAGTACCCCGAGGGTTCGGTGTTCGCCACCGCCGCGGGCCACCTGTTGGCGTCCTCCCGCTTCCGCGACGCCGTGGCGGCCCAGCCCGAACCCCTCGACCCGGCCTTCCTGCTGGCCGCCGCGAACCGGGAGGTGGCAGGTCTGCAGGACCGGACCTTCGCCGCCCGCCTCAACCTCAGCGCCGGCGAGACCGCGCTCTGCCGCGTCCTGGGGTGGGAAGGCAGCCACCCGGAGCTCGATCCCGTGCGCCGGGTGCTGTCCGCCGACGGCCGGGCGTTGGCCGTCGAGGAATATGCGGCCCTGTTGGCGGACGTCGACCCGCAGCGTTGGATCTTCGACATGCAGCAGTTGAGCCGCGCCGAGCTGTACCTCTACCCGACCTTTGAGGTCCGCACCCCCATCGTGCTGGCGGAATCCCCCGTCCGCGCCCTCGGACGTTCCTACCTCTACGTCTTCGAGGCCTCCCAGTTCGCCGGTTCGCGGGCGGCCTCCGATCCCCTGCTCGCCGAATACGAGCCGCAGGTCATCGGCGGCGGACTCATGGTCACGCGGCGCGACGCGACCCCACTTTTCCGCGCCCTCGGCATCGAGGTGCGGGAGGAGGCCCCGGCTCTCTCCCTGCGCACCCGCATCGAGATGGCGCGCACGGAGACCGAGTTGGCGGAGTATTTCACAGCTTCGGAAGCCGGGATCCTCGCGGAAGCGGTCACCTTAGGCACCGCCGTGGAGATCGAGTACCGGAACGAGGCGGGCGTCGAGTCGCTGCGGACCGTCTCCAACCCCACCCTGGTGAACAAGACCCTCCTGCGCGGCTACTGCCACCTGCGCTCTGAGGACCGCATCTTTCGGCTCGACCGGATCCGCAGGGTCTCGCGGCCGGAGTGAACCACCGCACCCCTCACCCCAGGCGCGCCAGGGCCCGGTACTCCGGATCGCCCTGCCGACCGGGGTTGAGGGTGGCCAGTGACGCTCTGTCCACCCGCCCTTCCTCCACCAGGTAGAGGTACAGCATGGGGTCCCACCCGATGCTGGCCAGCGCCTCCTGCACCTCTCCCGATCCGAGTGCCGTCACCAGCGCTTCTCGCAGGAGGGGTCCGAAGCTGTCCCAGTCCTCGTCCGGCCAGGCATCGGCCAGGTCATGGGTACGTCCGGTGGCCTGGTCGAGGCGTTCGTTGCTGATCTGCTCGCCCATTTCCTCCGGGCTCCACGGATCGTGGAGGTCCTCAGGCGGAGCATCCCCCTCCGCACACACCACCGCCAGGTAAGGAACCAGGTAGTCGTCCACGGGACACAACGCCAGGCCCGCGACTGGGCGCCCGTCGAAAGCTGTGGCGTGGGCGCGCAGTACCTCAGCGATGGCCTGGCCCAGCTCGCGGGCCAGGTCCTGGAAGTCCTTCTCCATGCCCGCAGGCTAACACCACCGCCAGCGTCGTGCGGACCCGGAAATCAGAGCAACAAAGCACTGTGCCCCGCTCCAGATCTGGAGCGGGGCACGAGCCTCAGAGGGAGACTACTTCTCGTTCTGCGTCATCAGCGCCAGGCCGATGGCCAGCATGAAGAAGTCCTTGGCCAGGGGCATGCCTTCCTGGGTGGGGCGGATGCCGTCAGCCTGGGTGTTCTCCGGGTTACGGAAGTACATGGAGAGCAGGCCACCGGTGAAGGCGGTCAGGGCCGCGCCGGCGATCTTGTTCGGCACGAAGGGGGCGAGGAGAGCTGCGCCGATGCCGACCTCGGAGTAGCCGATGAAGGTGCCGAACTTGTCGGAGGGCAGCTTGGCCATCAGCGGGATGCCGGAGGCAGCGGCCTGCTGGAGGCCGGCGGAGTGCTCGGCGGGCATGCCGATCTTGCCCACGCCGGAGTTGGTGATGAAGGCGCCGGTCACGCCGCGCAGGATGACATCAGAAATCTTGGACATTGTTTCCCCTTGAGGTGTTGTTGTTGACGTATCCACAAGGTAGCCGAATGTACAGCGTCCCGTCAACCACCCTCCGGACAAGTAGATACAGATCACACCATAGGCTGCGCATGGTCAGGCCTCACATATACACTCGGAAGCATCGGTCTGCACTCCCCCACTGAAGGACTACTGAATGGCCACCATCACCCTGGACCATGTGGACAAGCTGTACCCCAACGGCTACCACGCCATCAAGGACGCGAACCTGGATATCCGTGACGGAGAATTCGTCATCCTCGTCGGACCCTCCGGCTGCGGTAAATCCACCCTCCTCAACATGATCGCCGGCCTGGAGGACATCACCGGCGGAGAACTGCGTTTCGACGACCAGGTGGTCAACGACCTCTCCGCCCGCGACCGCGACATCGCCATGGTCTTCCAGTCCTACGCCCTCTACCCGCACATGACGGTCCGGGAGAACATCGAGTTCCCCCTCCGACTCTCCCGCCTCCCGAAATCCGAGATCCAGAGCAAGGTAGCGGAGGTCTCCGCCTCCCTCGGCCTCGACGAGTACCTCGACCGCAAGCCCGCCCAGCTCTCGGGCGGCCAGCGCCAGCGCGTGGCCATGGGCCGCGCCATCGTCCGCCGGCCGAAGGTCTTCCTCATGGACGAGCCCCTGTCCAACCTCGACGCCAAACTCCGCGTCCAGATGCGCGCCGAAATCGCCCGCCTCCAGCAGGACCTCGGCGTGACCACCGTCTACGTCACCCACGACCAAACCGAGGCCATGACCCTCGGCGACCGCGTCGTCGTCATGCGCAAGGGCGTCATCCAGCAGGTCGGCTCGCCTGACGAGCTCTACGCCTCCCCCGAGAACCTCTTCGTGGCCGGCTTCATCGGCTCGCCGTCGATGAACTTCATGCCGGGACGCCTCCACGACGGCGTCGTCAGCACCGGTTTCGGAGCGATCCTCCTCCCCGACGCGCTTATCGACGCCGCCTCCCGCGCCACCAGCGACTCCGTCATCCTCGGCATCCGCCCGGAGGCCTTCGAGGACGCCTACCTCGTCGCCCCGGAGCAGCGCGACTCCGGCATGACCATCTCCGCCACCCTCAACCTCGTCGAATCCACCGGCGCCGACCGCTTCGTGTACTTCTCCCCGCCCGAGGTGGAGCAACCGACCGAGGAGGCGCGGCAGGCGGCGCGTGAGGCGGGCGTCGATGAGCTCGGTGGCGAACTGGTGGCCCGCCTGAGCAACGCCACCCGCGTCGCCACCGGCGAGGCCATGGACCTGTGGTTCAGCCCCGAGTCGCTCTACCTCTTCGACGGCGAGAACGGCCAGGCACTGCGTGCGGATGAGGTGCTGGCCCGGTGAAAGACCGCAGAATCTCCCGGCGCGGCTTCCTCGGCGCGACCGGTCTCCTCCTCGCCGGGGGTGCGCTCAGCGCCTGCGGGGGCGGGCAGCCGACAACGTCCGGGGCTCTCCTCGGCGGGCCCCGCCCCTTGACCATCTGGGCCAGCCAGTATGAGGTCCCGGGACTGGAGAAGGTCGCCGCGCGCTTCCAGGAGGACACGGGTGTGAGCATCCGCGTCATCCAGCGCAACTACAACGGCCAGATGCTCTCGGACTTCCTCACGCAGGTCCCCACCGGAGAGGGCCCGGACATCATCGTCGCCCCGCACGACGTGCTCGGCCAGGTGGTGAACAACGGCGCGGTCTCCCCCGTCGACCTCATCGACCCGGAGGAGACCTTCCTCGACATCGCCCTGCAGGCGATCACCTATGACGGCCGCTACTACGGCGTGCCCTTCATCATCGAGAACGTCGCCCTGCTCCGGAACAACGCCCTCACCGAGCACACCCCGGACACCTTCGACGATCTGCTCGCCGAGGGCCACCGCCTCATCGACGCGGGTGCGGCGAAGTACGCCTTCACCACCAGCCAGTCCGAGGCCTCCGGCGACCCGTATCACCTCTATCCCCTCCAGTCCTCCTTCGGCGCCGAGGTGTTCCGTCGCGACGCGGACGGCGCCTACACCACGGAGCTGGGCATGGGCGGCGAGGAGGGGCGCGCCTTCGCCGCCTACCTGGCGGAGCTGGGGCGCAACCGCGACCTCATCGTCACCATGACCCCGGACATCTCCAAGCAGGCCTTCATCGACGGCGAGACACCCTACTTCATCGCCGGCCCCTGGAATCTGCCGGACATCCAGGCCGCGGGCATGGACATCGCGGTCCTCTCCGTGCCCTCGGCCGGCGGGCGGCCCGCGATCCCCTTCGTCGGCGTGTCCTCCTTCATGATCAACGCCAACTCCGCCTCCCCGCTCGCGGCGCGCGACCTGGCGCTCAACTACCTGTCCCGGCCCGAGGTCCAGCTGGAGCTGTTCACCAACAACCAACGTCCCCCCGCCAACCGGGAGGCCCTCGCGGGTATGGACGACCCCGTGCTCGCCGAGTACGCCCGCATCGCCCAGGAGGACGGCGCCCCCATGCCGTCGATCCCGCAGATGGGTGCGGTGTGGAACTTCTGGGGCACCACGGAAAACGGCATCGTCACCGGCGCCGGCGACCCCGCGCAACTCTGGGACAACATGATCACCAACATCGAGAGGGCGATTGAATCGTGACCACCGCACTCGAACCGCGGCGTCGACAAGCAGGTGCCGGACTGTGGCTGAAACTCCTGGTCATGGCCGCGCTCAATGCCTTCGGGTTCTACGGCATCGCCGCCTCCTGGCTCGCCGGGCAGTGGGGCATGCTGGTCTTCCTGGTGCTCGCGCTCATCGGCGCGAACGTCGTCTACTTCTGGAACGACCGCCGCACCCTGCCCTGGAAATACCTCTATCCCGCGGCGATCATGCTGCTCATCTTCCAGGTGTTCGTGGTCATCTACACCGCGGGCATCGCGTTCACCAACTACGGCGACGGCCACAACTCCACCAAATCCGACGCCATCACCGCCATCGAGCTGAAATACGACGAGCCCGTCCCCGACGCGCCGGTCCGCCCGGTCGCGGTCCTGGACAGCGATGCGGGGCTCGGCCTCGCCGTGCTTGACGACGCCCGCGTCCTCGCCGCCCCCACCGGCGAGCAGCTCACCCCGGTCGAGGCGACCGTCGAGGACGGGCGCATCACCGCGGTCGAGGGCTGGGAGGTGCTCTCCACCGCGGACGCGATGGCCCGCCAACAGGAGGTTCTCGACGTCCGCGTCCTCTCCCCCGACGACGGCGACGTCGTGCGCACCAACGACGCCCGCACCGCCACCACCTACACCTCGACGATGACCTACGACGAGGCGCGCGACGCCATGATCGCCGCCGACGGCACCGTCTACACCCCCAACGACACCGGCAGCTTCCAGTCCCCCAACGGCACGGAACTGCTCCCCGGCTGGCGCGTCAACGTCGGACTGTCCAACTTCACCCAGGTCTTCGCCGACTCCACCTACGCCGGCCCCTTCCTCAAGGTGACCGCCTGGACCTTCGTCTTCGCCTTCCTCTCCGTGGCGCTCACCTTCTTCGCCGGGCTGCTCATGGCCCTGCTGTTCAATGACCCGAACATGAAGTTCCGCGGCTTCTACCGGGCACTGGTCATCATGCCCTACGCCTTCCCCGCCTTCCTGTCGATCCTCATCTGGGCCGGACTGCTCAACACCGACTTCGGCTTCTTCAACCAGGTGCTCTTCGGCGGGGCCGACATCAACTGGCTCGGCGACCCCTGGCTGGCGCGGCTCTCCGCCGTCATGGTCAACCTCTGGCTGGGCTTCCCCTACATGTTCCTGGTCACCACCGGCGCGCTGCAGTCCATCCCGGACGACGTGTACAAGGCCGCCAAGATCGACGGCGCCGGTGCCGGAACCACCTTCCGGAAGATCACCCTGCCGCTGCTCATGGTCGCCGTCGGCCCGCTGCTGGTGGCCAGCTTCGCCATGAACTTCAACAACTTCAACGTCATCTACCTGCTCACCGGCGGCGGCCCCCGCGACCTCGACTCCCCCACCGGCGTCGGCGCCACGGACATCCTCATCAGCTTCGTCTACAAGATCGCCTTCGCCTCGGGTGAGAACCAGTACGGCGTCGCCTCCGCCATCTCCCTGCTGATCTTCATCATGGTCGCGGTGGTCTCCGCCATCACCCTCATCCGCTCCAACTCGCTCAAGGAGATCGACTGATGTCCGCCCCCGTCACCGACATCCACCGCCGTTCAGCGTGGCTCCAGTTCAAGCGGGGCGGCTGGCGCCACATCGTCGCCTGGATCATCATCGTCTACGCGCTGTTCCCCATCCTCTACGTGGTCTCGGCGTCCCTGTCCTCCGAGGGCACCCTCACCGGCTCCAACCAGCTCTTCCAGTCCATCGGGGCCGAGAACTACCAGAACCTGCTCACCGATGAGCAGCACCCTTACCTGCGGTGGTTCCTCAACTCGATGATCGTCTCCTCCGTGACGGCGATCGGCACCGTCCTCATGGGTGCCGCGGCGGCGTACGCGTTCTCCCGCTACCGCTTCCGGGCCCGCCGCCCCGGACTGATCGCCCTGCTCATCGTGCAGATGTTCCCGCAGCTGCTCGCCTTCGTGGCGATCTTCCTGCTCATGTTCTCCATCAAGTCCGTCTACCCCTGGCTGGGCCTCAACTCCCTGCCCGGCCTCATCCTCATCTACCTCGGCGGATCGCTGGGCTCGAACACGTTCCTCATGTTCGGCTTCTTCAACACGGTGCCCACCGAGATCGACAAGGCCGCGGTCATCGACGGCGCCAGCCACTCCCAGGTGTACTGGCGCATCGTCCTGCCGCTGATCACCCCGTCCCTCGTGGTGGTCGGCATGCTCGCCTTCGTGGCCAGCTTCTCCGACTTCCTCATGGCGCAGATCGTCCTGCAGGACCCGCAGAAGTGGACCCTCGCCGTCGGCCTCTACCAGTTCGTCTCCGTCCAGTTCGGCGAGAACTGGGGCGTGTTCACCGCCGGCGCCGTCATCGCCGCAGCCCCGGTGGTGCTGCTCTTCATCGTGCTGCAGCGCTACATCGTCTCCGGCATCACGGGGGCGGTGAAGGGATAGACGGGGCGCCGCCCGTCCGGCTGACCTCGCGCCCGCGTTTCCCCAGGGCGCGACCGGTCTCGACTCGGGACGTCAGTCCGACGGGCGGTCCAGACCCTCCAGCTGATAGACGGTGGGGATGAAGAAGAGGGTGCCGGTCACGGGCGTCGAGAAGTCGAGGATGCGGTCGTAATTCCCGGGCGGATCCCCGATGAACATGTTGTGCAGCATCTTCTCCGTCACCGCCGGATCCCCCGCGTAACCGAGGAAATAGGTGCCGAACTCCTTGGCGCCGACCTCCCCGAAGATCATGTTCTCGCGGAGGATGGCCAGGTCATTGCCGTCCTCATCGGTGATGGAGTTGGCGGCGACATGGGAGTTGGAGGGCTTGATGTCGTCGGGAAGCTCGATGTCGTCGAGCTTCGTGCGGCCGATGACCTTCTCCTGCTCCTCGACCGGCTGCGCATGCCAGGCGCCGAGATCGTGCAGGTACTTCTGGACGATGAGGTAGGAGCCACCCCGGAACCCCGGGTCCTCGTCACCGACGAGCACGGCCTCCACGGCCTCGTCCCCGTCCGGGTTCTCCGTGCCGTCGACGAAACCGAGCAGGTCGCGCTCGTCGAAGTACTTGAAGGCGTGGGTCTCGTCGACGACATCCACGTGTCCGTCGAGACGGTCCATGATGACCCGCGCCAGCTCGAAGCAGAGGTCGAAGCGCTGCGCACGGATGTGGAGGACGAGGTCGCCGGGCGTCGCGGGTGCGTGGTGCACCGCGCCGTCGAGACGCTGGAAGGGATGCAGCGACGCCGGCCGCGGGCCACCGATGAGACGGTCCCACACGTCGGAGCCGACCCCGACGGTCGCGGACAGCTGATCCTCCTTCGCCCGGAACCCGACCGAGCGGATGAGGGCGGGCACATCCGCGAGCAGACTCCGCACCGGGCCTTCACTACCTGCGTGGACACTCACCACGATGATCACGGCCGACTTCGCGGGGTCGACGACGATGTCCTGGGTCCTGACTCTCGACATGGCACCACTGTAGTGGCCGGTGGCCCCGCGGGACAGGAAAAGGGAAGGCCCCCGACCTATTAGTGCAGGTCAGGGGCCTATTTGTGGAGCTGCCGGGAATTGAACCCGGGTCCTCCGTCACCTCGCCAGGGCTTCTCCGTGCGCAGTTCGCGCCAGATCTCTGCTCGACCCTCCGGCTCGGACGAACACGTTCCGGATGATGGGCCCAGTCAGCGGTAAGAGTCCCGTCTCACCCCGCTGACGCGGCGAGACGGCAAGTTCCCTAGTCGATGCCAGGGTCCGGGTCGGGAACGAGCCCGGTCTGACAGACACGCGGTCGCTACTTAGGCAGCGAGGGCGTAGTCGCGCTGAGTGTTCTCGGCGCTTATGGGTTTGCTGCGACGCTCACGGTGGTCCTCAGCCTGCACCGGCACGCTTCCCCTGGCTCAATGTACGAAGTCGAAACCAAAATCAGCCCCGTACTCTGCGGACGGGATTGTGCAATCTTTCCGCAGGATGGCCCATGTTAACTGCTGTGAATCTGCTCTGTCAACCATGCGGCGAGCACGATGGCGTGGTTGTGCTCACGGTCGGCGGCGGCGTAGAGAAGCGTGAGGTCATCCTCCCCGGCCAGGGCGGCGCCGGCCCCGGCGGCAAGCTCAGCCCGGTAGCGGCGGTGGAACTCCTCCCACCTGGACACGTCGTGTCCGAACCACTTCCGCAGTTCAGGCGAGGGGGCCACGGAGGGCTCCCAGTCCCACGGCATGTCCTCCTTCGACACGCCGCGCGGCCACAGCCGGTCGACGAGCACGCCGCGGCCTGACACAACATCCGTGCCGTGCAGGACGTCGTGCAGCTTCGCCGCGCGGATCACCCGGCGATGCCCTTGACGCGGCGTCCGAGCTCGCGGGTGATCTCGCGCTCCTCGGTGCGGCGTTTGATGTCCTGGCGCTTGTCGTAGTCCTGCTTACCCTGCGCGAGCCCGAGCTCGAGCTTGACGCGACCGTCCTTGAGGTAGAGCTGCAGCGGCACGAGGGTGCGGTTGCCGTCGCGGACCTTGCCCATGATGGAATCGATCTCCCGGCGGTGGAGCAGGAGTTTGCGGGTGCGCTTCGGCGAGTGGTTGGTCCACGATCCCAGGGAGTACTCGGGGATGTGGAGGTTGCGCAGCCACACCTCGCCCTCGTCGACGGTGGCGAAGGCATCGGCGATGGACACCTTGCCCTCGCGCAGCGACTTGATCTCCGTGCCCACCAGCACGACGCCGCATTCGTAGGTCTCCAGGATGTGGTAGTCGTGCCGGGCCCGGCGGTTGGTGGCCAGGACGCTGCGGTCCTGTGTTTTCTTCTTCTTGCCCATAGTCCGAACCATGTTACAGCAGGAGAATCAGCACGATGATCGCCGCAACCAGTATCGCGGACCCCACGAGCGGCGCAATGGGCCGCCGACGTAGGGCCCCGGCGGTGCGCGGGGTGGAACTGAGTTCGGTGGTGGCGGGCACCTGCAGCGCCAGCGCAGCGAGCGCGGCGCGTTCGACGATCATCGGAGCGTAGTCGCGCACGGCGACGTGGAAGCGGTCGCGCAGCTCCGGGTGGCCGGTCAGCGCCACGGTCGTCTCATAGGGTTGCTTCGCGACGAGCGCCGCCACCCGATCCGCATCGAAGGTCTCGCTCCGGCCGGGGTAGGTGGTGAGGAGGTCCCGGTCGGCGTCGATAAGCAGGACGCGGTGACCGGTGAGGCGGTGCAGGACCTCGATGTCGGCGAGCAGCTGGACGTCATCGTCGGCGACGCCGGCGATGGCCAGCTCACCGACGACGCGGCCGAGGTCAGTGACGGACATCCCGGAGGGGTGGACGAGGACGACGCGCGCGGGCGGGCCGTCGCCGAGCTGGGCGGCGGCATGGACGGCGCGGGCCACCGTGGGGAACACACCCATAAGGTGCTTTCCGGCGGCCGACCCGACGCCGCTCTCCCCGTACGACAGCCCCAGTTCCCACATCAGAGGAGGAACACGACTCCCAGCACGACGATGAGTGCGATGGCCAGGATGAGCACGAAGCGGGTCGCGCTGGAGCTGCGTTCCGGGGCGAGGTCCTGGGGCGCGTCGGAAGGCTCGGGAACGGAGATGAGGGACTCGGAACTCGGGTGCTCGAGGGCGAGCTGCGCGACGTCGACACGCTCGTAGGACTTCTCCCCCGCCGTGGGGAAGGTGACGGTGACGGGCGTGGGCACCGGCTCGGGCTGCGCGCCGAAGAGGTTCTTCTTCGGCGCCTCGACCGGGTACTCGACGAGGGTGGCCTGCTCCCCTTCCGCGGTCGAGAGCACCTCGACGTCCGTGCGGACCTGCACCTTGTGCCCCGGGATGCCGGAGATGATGAGTTCGCCGAGGTACCACTTGAGCTCGTGCGGCTTGAGGTCGGTCTCGACGATGAGGATCGCCTTTTCCGGGGAGCGGGATTCCTCTCCCTCGGAGGACAGGCGCACGGCGCGGTCGACCTCCGGGAAGAAGCCGGTGATCTCCGGGGTGCCGGCGGCGCCGAGCTTGGCGGCGCCGAGGCCTAAGGGGGTGGCGGTCAACGCCAGGGTCCAGGTCATGGGCTCTACTTTCTCACATAGCTGCGCAAGGCCACCTGTGCGGTCAGGCCGGCGAAGATGATGCCGATGACGGCGACGATGGGCACCACCAGCCAGATGTCCGCCGTGGTGACCGGGGCGATGAGCTGCGAATCGTAGAGGCCGCGCAGCGCCTTGTCGATGACGAACTGCTTGCCCAGGAACAGCCCCGCCGTGGCCAGCAGGGCACCAATGATCGTGGCCAGCACGGCCTCGAGGACGAAGGGGGCCTGCGTGTACCAGCGGGAGGCGCCGACCATGCGCATGATGGAGATCTCATCGCGGCGCGAGAACGCCGCGATCTGCACCATGTTGGCGATGAGGAAGATCGCCGCGATGGCCTGCACGCCCGCCACCAGGAAGGTGGCGTTGCGGACGGCGTCGAGGTTCTCGGTGGCGCCGCGCAGGTCATCGACCTGGTCGACGATGGTGTCCACTTGCTCGAGGTCCCGGATGGGCTCCAGCGGGGACTGATCCAGCGGATCGCTGAGCCGCACGTGGAGGGCGGCAGGCAGGGCATCCGGGGAGGTCTCGGCCACCAGCTGCGGGTCGGTGTCGCCGAAGACTTCGACGAAACGCTCGAAGGACTGCTCGCGGGAACGGTAGGTGACGGAGTCGACGCCCTCGGCGCCGTCGAGAAGCTCGCGGACCTCGCGGCACGCCGCGGAGGAACAGTCCGCATCGTTGGCGGAGATGTCCTCGTCGAGCTGGACCATTACCTCGACGCGGTCGAGGTAGATGTCCTTGGTGTCCTCGGTCATCTTGGTCACCAGGAAACCGGTGGCCAGCAGCGCCAGGGAGATGGCGGTGGTGATGATAAGGGCGATGGTCATGGTGAAGTTACGGCCCAGGCCGCGGAAGGCCTCGCGGAAGACGAATCCGAGTTTCATGTGCTGCTTCCTTCCCTAGCGGGTCTCGCCGTAGACGCCGCGGGCATCGTCGCGCACGAGCTTGCCCAGGTGCAGCTCGACGACGCGGCGGCGCATGTCATCGACGGTGCGGGCGTTGTGGGTCGACATGATGACGGTCGTGCCTCCGCGGTTGATCTGATTGAGCAGGGCCATGATGTCGTCGGAGGTCTCCGGGTCCAGATTGCCGGTGGGCTCGTCGGCGAGCAGGAGCAGCGGGCGGTTGACCACGGCGCGGGCCACGGCCACGCGCTGCTGCTCACCACCGGAGAGTTCGTTGGGCATGCGGTCGGCCTTGGCGGCCAGGCCCACCATGTCGAGCACCTCGGGCACCGCCTTGGCGATCTGGGCGCGTGACTTGCCGATGACCTCCAGGGCGAAGGCCACATTGTCGTGGACGTTCATCTTCGGCAGGAGGCGGAAATCCTGGAACACGTAGCCGATCCGGCGGCGCAGCTGGTTGACCTGCCCGCCCTTGAGGCGGTTGACGTGGAAGTCCGCGAAGTGGATGTCGCCGGAGGAGACGTTCTCCTCCCGGATCATCAGCTCGAGGAAGGTGGATTTGCCCGACCCCGAGGGGCCGATGAGGAACACGAACTCACCCTTGTCGATGGTGAGCGAGATGTTGTCCAGCGCCGGCCGTGTCGAGGTCGGATAGACCTTGGTGACGGAATCGAAGGTGATCACCTCTCACACTGTAGCCAACCCCGTGTGACGCATGGGGCGAGTGTGACCATTCACAGGCAACCGGAAAGCAAGCGCTACTCCCCCTGCTGCTCGGCCATCCGCCAGCGGATCCCCGACTCGAGGAAACCGTCGATGTCGCCGTCGAGCACCTTGGAGGGGTCATTGACCTCGAAGTTCGTGCGCAGGTCCTTGACCATCTGATAGGGGTGCAGCACGTAGGAGCGCATCTGGTTACCCCACGAGGCCTGCCCGCCGGCGCCGAGCGCATCCATCTCGGCGCGCTCCTCCTGACGCTTCTGCTCCAGCAGCTTCGCCTGCAGGACCCGCATGGCCGAGGCCTTGTTTTGGATCTGGGACTTCTCGTTCTGACAGGTCACGACGATGCCCGTCGGGATGTGCGTCAACCGCACCGCCGAGTCGGTCGTGTTCACCGACTGGCCGCCGGGACCCGAGGACCGGTAGACGTCGACACGCACGTCGTTGTCCGGGATCTCGATGGAGTCCACCTGCTCGACGACCGGCAGCACCTCCACCTCCGCGAAGGAGGTCTGGCGGCGGCCCTGGTTGTCGAAGGGACTGATGCGCACGAGGCGATGCGCCCCCTGCTCCACCGAGAGCTGGCCGTACATGTAATCGCCGTGGACGACGAAGGTCGCGGACTTGATGCCCGCCTCCTCCGCGTAGGAGATGTCGTAGACGTCGACCTTGTGGCCGTTCTTCTCCGCCCAGCGGGTGTACATGCGCATGAGCATCTCGGCCCAGTCCGCGGCGTCGACGCCACCGGCACCGGAGCGGATGTTGATCAGCGCCTCACGCTGGTCATAATCGCCCGAGAGCATGGTCTGCACCTCGAGCGCCTCGATCTGGGTGCGCATGTCGGCCAGCTCTTCATCGGCCAACTCATCGCCCTCCCCCTCCTCCTCGGCCAGCTCGTACATGACCGGGAGATCCTCCAGCCGCTGCCGCAGGTCGGTGAGCTTGCGCAGCTTCCCCTGCACCGCCGAGAGCTCCGACGTCACCTGCTGGGCGTGATCCGGGTTGTCCCACAGACCCGGGTCCGCAGCCTGCTGCTCGAGCTCGCGCACGCGGGCCGACATCTCCTCCGGGTCCATCACCTTCTCGATCGTGGTGAGGGTCGCGTTGAGGTCATCGAGTGCTGCAGAAATATCCGGTCGCATAAGGCCCTACTCTACTGTGCTTCTCGACGCCCCTCCGCAGCCCCCTGCCCCGGCTCCGCGAAGGCGCGCGCGAACCCCGCGGGCACGGCCAACCCGAGGGCGGTGCCGGCGGCGATGAAGGGCAGCCCCATCGCGTTCATGCTGGTCTCATCCGGGATCACCTCGGCGACCAGGAAGCCGAGCGTGAGGCCGAAGGACGTGGCCCACGCCGGCAGGAGCCCTTTGGGGGAGACCTTGGTGCCCAGGACGATGACGAGGATGACCGAGGCCAGCCCGCACGCCACCACCTGCGCCCAGTGGTACTCGTGGCCCAGCAGCATCCGGGGCATGGTGATCATCCAGATGACGAAACCACCGGCCACCCCCAGGATGAGCGAGCCTCAAGCCCGCAGGGAGAGCCCGGCGATGACCATCATGCCGAGCGGCCAGAGGAGCGGGGCCCCCGCCACGATGAGCCCGACGGCACTCACGCCGCCCTCCGCAGCCTGAGCACCCCTGTCAGCTGCCCGGTCCCGTCAAGTTGACGGGCCCAGAATCCCCCAGCCAGGGCGAAGCCGCTGGCGATGGTCAACAGCACTAGGAAGAGCATGCCTTCACGCTACGCCGGAAGGCATATCTCGGCAGCAATATCAGGGCAGCTATAGGTCGAGTACGCGGGACCCCAGCCACCCGGACCTCTCGCTCTATCCATGGGAAGCTATGCCTGGGGTGATATGCCTGTCGCCGCGACCAACCCTCATCCGGACACCCGCTGGCGCTCCGGGCACAATGGTGCGCATGAACGAACAGCATCCCGCCGCCTCCCTCGACGACATGATCGCCGCCATCACGAAGACCTTCGTCATCGCGCACGAGCAGGATTCCGATCTCCACCTCGCCCAGACGCTCGTCTACAACGCCGGCCGCCTGGCGTGGCGGCTGCGGGAGCAGGGCCTGCCCACCGAACAGAAGACCTCGGTCTCGGATGTCGTCACCATCGCCGACCGCGCCGCCGAGGACTTCATCTCCGGGGCGCTGGCTCAGCTGCGGCCCGAGGACGGCATCCTCGGCGAGGAGGGCGCCGAGCGTCCCTCCAGCTCCACCCGCTACTGGGTGGTCGACCCGGTCGACGGGACCTACAACTTCGCCTCCGGTTCGGACTACTGGTGCTCCGCCCTGGCGCTCGTCGAGGGGAGCCCGGATAACCCGGAGAAGATCATCCTCGGCGCCGTCCATCGCCCGGCGATGGGCTACACCTGGGTGGGCGGGCCCGAGATTCCCACCACGCGGGACGGCCAGGAGGTGGCGCGACTGCAGGAGGTCGACGCCTCGCAGCTGAGCCTGGGCACCTACATCCACCCCACCTCCCTGGCCCGGCCGGAGCGCGCGGAGGCCTGGATGCGGGCGGTCACCGAAGTGGCGACCCTGCGCATGCTGGGTGCGGGTTCCGTCGACCTGGCCTCCGTGGCCGACGGCACCCTGGGCGTGTGGGTGCAGCATTCCGTCGCCGACTGGGACTGGCTGCCCGGCCTCGCGCTGGTCGAGGGCGCCGGGGGTGTCGGGGTGAAGGTCGAGGCCGGAGGGGTCACGTGGTGCGTGGCCGGCAATTCCCGCGCCGTGGAACACGTCGCTGCGGCGCTGGCTAGGATGACGGCATGACCAGTTACGCCGATGACCTCGCCCTCGCCCTCGAACTCGCCGACCTCGCCGATTCGCTGACCCTCGAGCGCTTCGAGGCCACGGACCTCAACGTCACCGCCAAGCCCGACATGACCCCGGTCTCCGACGCGGACCTCGCGTGCGAGGAGGCCCTGCGCGCCAAGCTCGCGGAAGCCCGCCCCGCGGACGCCATCCTCGGCGAGGAGTTCGGTGGGGAGGCCAGCCACGAAGGCCGCCAGTGGGTCATCGACCCCATCGACGGCACCAAGAACTTCGTCCGCGGCGTGCCCGTGTGGGCCACCCTCATCTCCCTGCTGGTCGACGGCGTCCCGGTCGTCGGCGTCGTCTCCGCCCCGGCACTGGCCCGGCGCTGGTACGCCGCCGCCGAGTCCGGCGCCTGGCGCACCTTCAGCGGCGGCTCCCCGAAGAAGCTCGGCGTCTCCGGGGTCGCCTCGCTTGCCGACGCCTCCCTCTCCTTCTCCTCCCTCGAAGGCTGGGCCGCGCGCGGACTGCGGGAGAACTTCGTCGCCCTCACCGATGCCACCTGGCGACTGCGCGGCTACGGGGACTTCTTCTCCTACTGCCTCGTCGCCGAGGGGGCGGTGGACATCGCCGCCGAGCCCGAGGTCTCCCTCTGGGACCTGGCCGCCCTGTCGGTGCTGGTCACCGAGGCCGGCGGGCGCTTCACCTCACTCGCCGGGCAGGACGGGCCCCACGGCGGGGACGCCATCGCCACCAACGGCCTGCTCCATGACGCCGCCCTCGACGCCCTCCGCGGATAACCCCCGCAACACTAAGGCCCCCACTGTCCGGTGACAGTGGGGGCCGAGGCGTTGAAGGGGGCGTCGATAAGCTAGTCGGCGAGGTGGAAACCGGCGCCGACACCGCCCCGGTTGTTCATGTCCGCGAGGACGTTGTCCACGTTCGTCGACACGGTCGGCATGAACAGTCCACCCTGCAGCGGGGTCCGGCAGGAGTAGCGCTGATCAGCGAGAACACCGCCGGAGACCATGCCCACCATGCGGTCCCCCGCGAGCACCGGAGCGCCGGAATCGCCGACCATGGCGCACAGCTGGGAGATCTGCATCGCCTCATCTGCGGACCACACATGTCCACAGGTGGTGCCGGTGGCCACACCCTGCTTGCACAGCATCTGCCCCGGCACGACCGGGCCGCCGACACTGTTGACGGTCACGCCGTTGTAGGTGCGGGAGATCTCCGTGTTGGAGCCCAGCTCGATGACGGAGTAGTCGTGCAGCTTGTTGCTGGCGGCGACGGTGCCCGAAGCCCCCACCTGCCAGGAGTCGGCGGACCAGACCTTGTCCCCCGGATCGCCGCAGTGACCGGCGGTGATGCCGACCTTGCGGCCGGCGGCGTCCGTACCCACCACGCCGAGGGTGCACATCATCTGGTCACCGACGAAAATCGGGGTGCCCGGCCCGTAGAGGGACTTGTCCTGGTTCTGCACCACCACCGACTCCTCCGGGATGCGCGGGGCATCGAACCAGGAACCCGGCACGCGGTGCAGGACCCACTCCGCGGCGGGCTTGCCGGCCATGGCCTTGTCGATCGGATGATCGGTCCACAGGTAGTTCTGGTCCAGGGCGGCTTCCGCGCCTTCGACCCAGGCCTCGCCGTTGGCGTACGGGGCCGGGGCCGGTTCCTCGCGGAGACGGGTGTTGGGCAGATGGGTGATGATCGCCTGGTCAACGGCATCGGTGAGCGCCGGGTCCACCGGCGCGGTCTGCACCCCGAGGGAGGCGAGCTGCGCCCGCACCCCGTTGATGACATCCGCCGAGGCCACCTCAAGGGGCTGCTCCTGCGCCGCCACGGACGGCATCGCCCACGTCACCGCTCCGGTCACCAGTACTGCCGTCATGATCTTGTGTATGCGGGCGTGCCGTCGCATGTGGGTGGGGTCCTCTTCTGGTGGAGCCGAATGAATACCTCCACATCATGCCACGCCCGCCCACTTCCCGAGGATGGACATGAATGTCGTGTCCGAAAGGTTACCGAGGCACGCACCCCACCAACGACAACACCCTCCCAACCGGAGTTGAGAGGGTGTTGTGGTGAATTGGTAGCGGGGGCAGGATTCGAACCTACGACCTCTGGGTTATGAGCCCAGCGAGCTACCGAGCTGCTCCACCCCGCGATGGGTGCTATTCACTTTCACCGTCGCCTTAACGACATGTGTGACTATAGCAACCTGCCGCCGCTTCCCCCAAATCCCCAGGCAGCCCGCTTATCGACGCCCCGTCCCCGACAAGACCAGTGCCCTCCCCCACCAACGACAACACCCTCCCGGCCGTGAGGCTGGGAGGGTGTCGTGGTGAATTGGTAGCGGGGGCAGGATTCGAACCTACGACCTCTGGGTTATGAGCCCAGCGAGCTACCGAGCTGCTCCACCCCGCGACGGGTGCTATTCACTTTGTGCACCTGACCACGTTTCCGTGGCAGATGTTGAACTATACCCACAGCCCGGGGATCTTCACAAATCCCCAGGCTACGACGGGTTAGTTGCCGCCCGCGGAGCGGTAATCGGCGACGGCGCGGTCGAGCTCGTCGAGGGCCTTGCCGTACTCCTCGAAGGAGCCGTTGCGCGCGTCCTCGATCTTGCGCAGTGCGTCGTTGATGCGGTCGATGGCCTCTCCCTCGGTTCCGCCGCCGGCGGCCGGCGGGGTCGGGGCCTGGGTGTCCTGCTCCTCCGGGGTGTCGCCGGTCTCCGGGGTCACCTCGGCGGGCGTGCCGGCGATGTCCTGCGCGGCGCGCGGGTCGATGCCCACCTGGGCGAGCGCCTCGGAGATCGTCGGGGCGTAACCGACGCGGCCCTTGTAGGAGACGAGCACGCGCAGCAGCTTCGGGAAGGCCGATTCCTGGTTCTTGCGCTGGGAGTAGATCGGCTCCGCGTAGAGGATCTCCCCGCCGCCGACCGGCAGGGTGAGCAGGTTGCCGTTGTGCAGCTGGTTGGTGCCCTCCCACAGGGTGCGGTCACGCGCCACCTGGTCGGAGGACATGAGCGCATCCTGCGCCTGCTTCGGACCCTGGGTCTGGGTGTTGGTCGGCAGGACGCGGACGGTGATCTGCCCGTAGGTCTCCGGGTCGGAGCTGACGGCCATGTGCGCGGAGAGGAACTGGCGCTCGAGGCCGCGGAACGGGGTGATCAGCTGGAAGCTAGGCTCTTTGGTCTCCGGGTCAGCGGCGACGACGTAGTACGGCGGCTGGTTGAGGTTGTTGCGCCCCTCCGGTGCGGTGGGATCCTCGGAGACGGACCAGAAGGCGTCGTTGGTGAAGAAGACGCCCGGATCGTCGACGTGGTAGCGGGCCAGCAGGTCGCGCTGCACCTTGAACAGGTCCTCGGGGTAGCGCAGGTGCTGGCGCAGCTCGGCGGAGATCTCCGACTCCGGCTTCACGGTGTCGGGGAAGATGCCCTTCCACGCCTTGAGGACGGGGTCCTCGGTGTCGAATTCGTAGAGCTCGACGGTGCCGTCGTAGGCGTCGACGGTGGCCTTGACGGAGTTGCGGATGTAGCCGACGTTGTCGGTGATCAGCGCGCGGGTGGTGCCGTCCGGGTTGAGGGCGTCGGCAGTGGTCTCGGTCAGCGAGGTCTGCTCGGTGTACGGCAGGGCGCGCAGGGTGGTGTAGCCGTCGACGATCCACTTGATGCGGCCGTCGATGACGGCCGGGTAGGTCTTGGAGTCGGTGGTCAGCCAGGGGGCGACCTTCTCCACGCGGGAACGCGGGTCACGCTCGAAGAGGATCTTGGAGTTGCCGTGGACGCGGTCGGAGAGGATGAGGTTCATCTCCTGGTAGCGCATGGCGAAGGCACCGCGGTTGATGATGTTGCCGATGTCGACACCACCCTCACCGTCGTAGGTGTAGAAGGAGGTGTCGGTGTCGTACTCGACCGCTCCGGTGCCGTTCTCGCCGACGATGGCGTAGTCGGCGCCGTCGGAGGCGTTGGCGATGACCGGGCCGTAGTAGATCCGCGGCTGGTCAACCTTGATGCCCAGCTCCTCCGCCTCCTCGGCGGCCTGGCGGGCGGCGTTGGTCTGCAGGTCGGAGACGGTGAACACCGGGAAACCACCGCGGGTGGAGCCGGCGTCGCGGGCAGCCTCGTCGACGGTGTTGGCCTGCGCGGCGATGAAGCCGTTGCCGTGGGTGTACACGGTGTGGCGGTTGATCCAGTCGCGCTGGTTCTCGCGCAGGGCGTTGGGGTCCATCTCACGGGCCGCGACGACAAAGTCACGCAGCTGGCCGTCCACCTCGTAGCGGTCGACGTTGAGGGTCTCCGGGAAGCCGTAGAAGTTGCGCAGCTGCTGCATCTGGGTGAACGTCGGGGCGAGGATCTCCGGGTCCAGGAGGCGAATGTTGGAGATGGTGGCCTCGTCGGCGGCGACGGCCTCGTCGGAGGCCCCGCCCTGGCCCCAGTTCTCCAGGTAGGTGACCTGGTCGTCGGTAAGCCCATAGGCCTGGCGGGTGGACTCGATGTTGCGGGAGATGTACTCGGCTTCCTTCGCCACGCGGTTCGGCTGGACGGAGAAGCGCTCCATGAGCAGCGGCCAGGCGACGCCGACGACGAAGGAGGACAGCAGCAGGAGCACGACACCGAGCGCCGGGATCCGCAGGTCCTTGAGCACGATCGCCGAGAAGAACGCCACGGCGACGAAGATCGCGATGATCATGAGGATCATCTTGGCGGGCAGGTGCGCGTGGATGTTGGTGTATCCGGCGCCGGTGAAGGTGCCCTGCGACTGGGTGGAGTACAGCAGGGTGTAGCGGTCGAGGAAGTACGAGCCCGCCTGCAGCAGCATCCACAGTCCGCCGGTGACGGCGAGCTGGATGCGGGCCGCGCGGGAGATGTGCCCCTTGACGCCCATGGCCTGGTTGCCGATGCGGATGCTGCCCAGCAGGTAGTGCCCGATGAGCGCGATGACGAAGGCGACGACCAGCAGCACGGAGAGGGTCTCCACGACGAGGACGATCATCGGCAGGCTGAAGGCGTAGAAGCCGAGGTCGTGCCCGAACTGGGGGTCCTGCACCCCGAAGTCACTGCCGTTGAGGAACATCATGACGGTGCGCCACGTGCCCTGGCCGACGAAGCCGGCGAACAGCCCCACCACGACGGGGATGCCGATGAGCAGGGCGCGGACGGACTTGTCCAGCGCCTGCCGGTACTGGTGGACCGGGGAGTTGAGGTCGAGGGTCTCGAGGGTGTCGGGGCGGTTGCGCCAGGTGAAGTATCCGGCCAGCCAGACGATGAAGCCGGCGATCAACGCGAAGACGAAGAACAACGCCAGGCGCACGAGCAGCACCTTGGTGAACACGCCGCGGAAATCAACTTCACCGAACCAGAGCCAGTCGGTGTAGAAACCGATCGCCATGGGCGTGAGGATGAACAGCGCGGCGACGACGCCGACGATCCAGCTCAGCAGCCGTGGGGGCCGGTTGAGGGACGGGGAGGGTTGTGAGAGGCCGGTGGCCAAGTCCTTGCTCCTAATTATTTAAGACATACTTTTTGCCGGTGTACTGTCCTTAGCCTAGAGAAGTACACCACTGTGTGACCAACGAAGGATGGACCGTGACAGTTCCCGAAAACACCGTGCAGGCGCTGAACAAGGCCATGATGGAGGCTGTCGAGTTCGTGCACGCCGAAGGATGGGACGCCGCCCCGACCCTCTTCGCACTGGTGCCGACCCGGCTGCTGGCCGACCAGCTGGCGGACCCCGATGACGCCGCTCCCCTCACTCTCGTCGTGCAGGACCTGCCCGAGCACATCCTCCCGGGTTCCGATGAGCTGGGCGATTACCTCGCCCGCCTGGCCTGGCCCGCGGAGGTCGAGGGTGTCGTGCTGGCGCAGGAGATCATGTTCCGGGAGGCCTCGCTTGACGACGCCCCCGCCCGCCCCGCCCGCCTCTACTCCGGCGTCCTGCGCCCGGAGGGGGTCGAGCTCACCCTGCTGCAGCTGCGCCCCACCGAGGAGGAGCTGGCGGAGCGCGGTGCCTTCGCCGAGGATGACATTCAGCTGCGCGGCGGACCGGAGGTGGCCCCCGGGGTGCTGTCCGCGCTGCGTTTCGGCCTCGAGCAGGACCTCGGGGACGTCGACTAGACTGGCCCGGAACGTCTCAACCCTAGGAGTCTGAGCCCCGTGCGATTCCCCCGCGTCACCGCCGCCTCGTGCGCTGTTCTGTTCTGCGCCGGTCTGGTGGCGTGCGGCACGGAGGAACCGCCGGCTCCCCCGGCCGAGACCACGACCGCGACCGCGACCACCACCCCCACCACCACCCCGACCACCCCGCCGTCGACAAGCCGCGCGCCACAGACAACGGAGGCCACGAGCACGACGGGGACCACGGTGTCGTCGACAAGCAAGCGGGGCGTGCCCGACGACGTGGCGAAGGTGGAGAAGATCTTCGGCTCGGTCGCGCCCGCGTCCCTGTTCCGCCAGTTCGAGTCGTGCAATGACAGCGGGATCAATGATTCCTGGGAGTGCTCGGGCCCGGAGGTGGGTCAGTTCCAGTTCTTCCGGTCGATGTCGAAGGCGGCCTCGACGACGCAACTCATCACGGAGCTGCGCAGCTCGCGTGTCGTCGAGGACACCGGCCGCACGGTCGTGGGGTGGTCGACGTTGGGGACCACGGCGGTGATCACGGTCGTCGATAATGAGGAGGGCCTGGTCATGCAGCAGATGGTCTCCTCCGACCGCGTCGACCCGGAGGAGCGGATCTACGATCTCGGCCTCGTCGAACGCCCCTCCGCGGAGCCGGAGGAGACCGCCGAGGCGGAAGCTTAACCGCAGGTCACGACATCGCGTCCGGCCCCGAAATCCTTCATCGCGGTGATCGCGTCATCGAGCGTGTCCACCTGCGCGACGACGATGTCCCCGCGCTTGCCCTGCAACGCCTCCGCGCAGTTGGCGGTGGGCGCGAGGAAGAGTTCGACGCCGTCGTCGGCCGCCGCGCGCACCTTGTGCTCGATGCCGCCGATGGAACCGACGGTGCCGTCCTCGGCGATCGTGCCGGTGCCGGCCACGCGGCGACCGGCGTTGAGCTCGCCCGGGGAGAGCTTGTCGATCACCGCCAGCGAGAAGATCATGCCCGCACTCGGCCCTCCGATGTCCTGCAGGTTGTAGGACACCTCGACGCCGTCGACGGGCTGCGAATCCATGTACACGCCGAGCATCGCCACCGACTCGTCCTGCGGGTTGGCGCCCAGGGCGATCTTCTCCTCGCGCTCCTCGCCGCCGCGGCGCAGCGAGACGGTGACCTCGTCCCCGGGTGATTTCGCACGCACCAGTTCCTGCACCTGACCCGGCTTATCGACGCCCCGTCCGTCCACCGCCGTAATCACGTCACCGCTGTCCAGGTGGCCGGTCGCCGCCGAATCCTCGATGACCTCGGCCACGACGATCTCCACCGGCCGGCCCAGCCAGTTCATCGCGGCGACGGTGGCCGCCGCCTCGGAGGAGGAGAAGGCCGCCTTGTTCGCCTGTTCCACCTGCTCGGGGCTGAGATCCGGGGGGAAGACCTGCTCGATGGGCACGAGGGTGTCCTCGGTGGTGAGCCAGCGGCTCAGGGCCTGCGCCAGGGTCATGCCGGAGCGCACGGACACCGTGGTCATGCGCAGTTCACCGGCGGTGCCGTCCGCCGGCGCGCCGCTGATCTCGACGACCGGGGTGCCGTCGACCTCCCCGAGGGTGTCGAACATCGGCCCCGGCCCCTCCGCCGCATAGGGCACGGTGAGGGAGATGTCGGTGCCGGGGATGTGGTCCATCGACACCAGGGCGGTGAGCGCCAGCACCGGCACGGCACCCCAGACGAGGGTGCGCAGTCGGCGGGAGGCGGGGGTGGCGGAATCGTTCACGGAGAATCAGGGTACCTGTGTTCGCTGTCAGCGTTGCCCACATCGTGGCCTCCGGTTGCCGCACGCCGGTAGATTGGGGGCCATGAACACAGGTGGATTCGGCTTCTCTTTCGGACCAGGCGACGACGACGATGACAAGTCGCGGCGCGACCAGAATCCCTTCGGCCCCTTCGGTTTCGGCGGGGCGGACGGATCCGGCGGGCTGGGCGACATGCTCAACCAGTTCGGCCAGATGCTCTCCGGCATGGGTTCCTCCATGAACTCGCCCGAGGGGCAGGGCCCCGTCAACTACGCCCTGGCGGAACGCATCGCGCGGCAGCAGATCGGCCAGACCACCGCCGTCAGCGAGCAGGAACGCGCCGCCGTCGAGGAGGCCGCCCGCCTCGCCGAGCTGTGGCTCGACGACACCACGCAGATGCCCACCGCGGGCGGCCGGGTCGTGGCGTGGAACGCCGAGGACTGGCTGACGCAGACCCTGCCGATGTGGAAGCGGCTGGTCAGCCCCGTGGCCACCCACATGAGTGAGGCCCAGCTGGCGTCCCTGCCGGAGGAGGCCCGGGAGATGGTCGGCCCGATGCTGCAGATGATGAACCAGATGTCCGGCATGAACTTCGGCATGCAGCTGGGCAACGCGCTGGGGGATCTGGCCAAGCAGGCGCTCACCGGCTCCGACTTCGGCCTGCCCGTCGCCCCGACCGACGTCACGGCGCTGCTGCCGGCGAACATCACTGCCGCGGGCCGCGAGCTCACCGTGCCCGCCCAGGAGCTCATGGTCTACATCGCCGCCCGCGAATCGGCCCGCCAGCGCCTCTACCGGCACGTCCCGTGGCTGGTGGAGCGCCTCGTCTCCTCCGTCGAGGAGTACGCCGCCGGGCTGGTCATCGACACCTCCCACATCGAGGAGGCCACCCGCGAGCTCAACCTCGAGTCCGGGGATCCCGCCGCCATCCAGGACGCGATGCAGCGCCTGCAGGGCATGGACCTCTCCCCGCGGATCTCCTCCCGCAACGCCCAGGCCGTCTCCCGCCTGGAGACCCTGCTGGCGCTCGTCGAAGGCTGGGTCGAGTACGTCGTCGACCAGGCGATGAGCGAGCGGATCCCCTCGACCAAGACGATGACCGAGGCGTGGCGTCGCCGCCGCGCGACCGGCGGTTCCGCCGAGCAGGCCTTCGCCAAGATCGTCGGCATCGAGTTCGCCGCCCCCAAGGTCGCCGAGGCCGTGGAGCTGTGGCGCCGCGTCGACGTCGCCGTGGGCCAGGAGCGCCGCGACGGCATCTGGGAGCACCCCGACCTCATGCCCTCTGCCGAGCAGCTGGACAACTCCGCCGACTTCATTGACGGGCTCCTCGGCG
This sequence comes from Corynebacterium nasicanis, assembly GCF_042658165.1. NCBI lineage: Bacteria > Bacillati > Actinomycetota > Actinomycetes > Mycobacteriales > Corynebacteriaceae > Corynebacterium > Corynebacterium nasicanis. The sequence continues at coordinate 737,571 of NZ_JBHSQE010000009.1, read as the reverse complement.
AGGGTGAGTCCGATGAGTTCGACCGCGAATTTGCCAAGCTCGAGGAGATGCTGCGCGAGCAGGACGAGAACCCGGGCGAGGAAAACCCGGGCAAGCAGGACTAGTGGGGTTCCCCCCGGAGGAACGCGACCTGCTGTTGGCGGTGCGATTCCTCGGCCCGACGGTGCTCACCCGTCTGGAACAGCTCGGCTACACCAGCCTGCAGGACCTCGCCACCGCCGATGTCGAGGAGATTCTCGACGGCGGCGCGGCCGCCACCGGATCGACGTGTTGGCGGAACTCGCCGCAGGCCCGGAAGGCCATCGAAGGGGCCGTGGAGGCGGCGCGCGGGCACGTTCACCCGAATCGCTGATAGGCCTCCAGGTAGCCCTTGGCCCGCTCGGCCTGCGGGGCCCGGTCGGCCCACGCCCAGAACTCGGGCCCGTGCCCGGGAATGAAAGTGTGCACCAGCTCGTGGAGGAGGACGGCGTCGAGGACGTAGTCGGGGACCCTCCGTAGGCGGTCGCTGATGCGGATCGCCCCCGTCGACGGCGTGCAGGAACCCCACCGGGTGTTCTGGTTGGACACCCACCTGATTGACCCGATCTGCGCCTGCCCCTCGAGGTGGCGGGCGTTGAGTCCCTCCGCCCGGGCCTGCAGGTCCTCATCCGAGGTGGCCGAGGAGGCGGTGCGGCGCCGGAGTTTGGCCAGGATGTCGGCCACCGCCTTCTCCTCCTCCGCGGCGCTCATGCGGGCGGGGATGCGGACCTCGACGGTGTCGCCCACCAGCCGCGCCTGGACGGTACGCGTACGGCGGGCGGAGCGGATGACCTCAACGGTGGGCATGACACGGCATTGTATCTGTGGTCAGATATGCCCATGGGGGATGGGAAGAAGCTGCGGCTGGCGGACGGGGCCCACGTCTACCTGCGGGGCCGCGATGCGCTGCAGTTCGGGGTGGATGCGACGCGGGCCGGGGTCATCGAGACCTCGCAGGCGCCGCTCATCATGGCCACGCTCCTGGGCAGCCGCCGCCCACGCACCCGCCCGGACCTGGTGGCCGGGTTGACCGGGGCCGGCCTGCACCGCGCGGCCGCCGACAGCCTCCTCGATGATCTGCTGGCCTACCGCATCCTCATCCCGCACGCGGGGGCGTCGGTGATCCTGCTGGGCCGCGGGCGGCTGGCGCAGCTGCTCACGGAGCTGCTCACCAGCGCCGGGGTGAGCGTGCGCTCCCCCATCCGGGGCGAATCCGAGTACGCCTACCTCGCGGCCACCGAGATCACGGTCCCGGTCGTCGTCGTGGACCGCCTGGCGCATTCCCGTTCCATGGCCCCCATGCTCACGCGTTTCGCGCCGACGTCGGTGCCGGTGTCGCTGGTCGATCATCGGGGGGTCATCGGGCCGCTGCGTATCGACGCGCACGGGCCCTGCCCCCTGTGCCACGACCTGCACCGCACCGACCGGGACGCGCTGTGGCACCGCGTGGTCACCCAGTTGCCCGGCGGCCCGGCGCGGCCCGCCCCCGCCGCCCTCGGCATGGTGGCGGGACAGGCCACGGCGCTCGTCTCGGCCCTGGCCGGGGTGCCCGCCCCACCGGGCGTCCTACCCCTGGCACCGACGCCGGGCGAGATCCTCGTCACCGACCCGTGGGCGGAGTCCACCCGCGAGGTGCTGGGCACCCACCCCCGGTGCCCGGTGTGTTTCAGCCTCACTTACCGGAATGCGGCGATGACGGCGAGCAACTGCGCACCGTAACGCTCGACCTTGACGGGGCCGACCCCGGGGACGTCGAGAAGCTCGGTGCGGCTGCCGGGCAGCGCCTCGGCGAGCGCCATGAGCGTGGCGTCGGAGAAGACGATATACGCGGGGACGCCGGCCTCGCGGGAGACCTCGGCGCGCCAGGCGCGCAGGGTCTCGAAGACCTCCTCGTCCGCCCCGGAGGGGCAGCCCTCGTGGCGTCCGAGCACCTTCTCCCCCGGCGTGCCCAGCGGGCCACCGCACACGCGGCAGCGCTTGGGGCGCACGGTGCGGGCGGGGACCTCCTCGATCTCCAGGGCGGGCACCACCCCGTCGAGGAAGCGGGAGCGGGTGCGCGACTGCCGCCCGCCCTCCTGCCGGGCCAGCGCCCAGGACAGGTGCAGGTGCTCACGCGCGCGGGTGATGCCGACGTAGAAGAGGCGGCGTTCCTCCTCCACCTGATGCGCCCCGGCCTTGATGGCGTGGGAGATGGGCAGGGTGTTCTCCACCAGACCGACGAGGAACACGGCATCCCACTCCAGGCCCTTCGCGGCGTGGAGGCTGGCCAGGGTCACGCCCTCCACGGTGGGCGGATGCTTGGATTCGGCACGCTGCCGCAGAGCCTGGAGCACCCCGGTGAGGGATAGATCCGGCTGCGCGCGGACGAGTTCCTCCACGAGATCGACCAGCGCCACGAGCGACTGCCAGCGCTCCCGGGCCTGCGCGCCCTCCGGCTCGGTGGGGGTCAGGCCGAGCGGGGCGAGGGCCGCGCGGGTGACCGCGACGGGGTCGTCGGGAAGATCGGTGCGCTGCGCCACGCGGACGAGCTCGGAGACCGCCTGGCGGATCTCGGCGCGGTTGAAGAAGCCCTCCCCGCCGCGGACCTGGTAGAGAATGCCGGCGTCGGCCAGCGCCTGCTCGAAGACCTGGGACTGGGCGTTGATGCGGTAGAGCACCGCGATCTCACTCGCCGGCACCCCGCGATTGAGCAGGCTGAGGATCTGCCCGGCGACCTCCCGGGCCTCGGTCGGTTCGTCATCGTAGGAGTGGAAGGTCGGCTCGGGGCCGTCGGGGCGCATGCCCTGCAGCTGGAGGCGGGTGCCGGCGACCCGCCCGGTCGCCTGCCCGATGACCGTGTTCGCCAGGTCGGTGATCTGCGGGGTGGAGCGGTAGTCGCGCTGCAGCTTGACCAGGGTCGCGTTCTCGTAGGTCCGCGGGAAATCGAGGAGGAAGCTGGGGGTGGCGCCGGTGAAGGAGTAGATGGTCTGGTTGGCGTCGCCGACGACGGTGAGGTCGTCCCGGTCCCCCAGCCAGGCCTGCAGCACTCGCTGCTGCAGGGGGGTGACGTCCTGGTACTCGTCGACGACGAAGGTGCGGTACTGCTCCCGAAACTCCTCCGCCACGCCCGGCGCGTTTTCCAGCGCGGCGGCGACGTGGAGGAGGAGGTCGTCGAAGTCGAGGAGCATGCCCTCCTCGGTCGTCTTGGCAGATTCGTAACGCCGGTAGACCTCCGCCACCGTCGCAGCGGGCACCGGCGGGGTGCGGTCCGTGCCGATGATCCGCTCGGCGTACTGGTCCGGGGTGATGAGGCTGGCCTTCGCCCACTCGATCTCCCCGAGGAGGTCACGCACGTTTTCCGTCGTGGACTCCACGCCCACCCCGCGGGCGGCGCGGCCCACCAGGGGAAACTTGTTGTCCAGCAGGCGCCACGGCAGGGATCCGGCGACCTGCGGCCAGAAGTAGGAGAGCTGGCGCCGCGCCGCCGCATGGAAGGTCCGCGCCTGCACCCCGCCGATACCCATGAGGTGCAGACGGTGGCGCATCTCGCCTGCCGCACGCGAGGTGAAGGTGACGGCCAGCACCCGGTTGGGGCTGACGAAACCCTGGTTGATCAGGTGCGCGATGCGGTACGTGATGGTGCGGGTCTTACCCGTGCCCGCGCCGGCCAGGATGCACACCGGCCCGCGGGGCGCGGTGGCCGCGACCCGCTGATCCTCATCCAGATCGGAGAGGTCGAGAATGGGGCGGTTCATGCGTTCCTCCTGTCGGCCATCCACTGGGTGATCATCGCATGCGCGATGGAACCGGGGCGGGGCAGGGGCAGGTCCGGCAGTTCGCGGCGCGAGACCCAGCGGGTCTCCAGCAGCTCACCGTCGGTCTCCCCCACGGGGTGCTCATCGGCGGTCTCGGAGGTGAAGCCCACCATGAGCGAGCCGCTCACGCCCCACGGCTGCGAACCCCAGTAGCGCACGTCGCTCACCCGCCGCCCCGTCTCCTCGCGGACCTCCCGGCCGAAGGCCTCCTCCAGGCTCTCCCCGTGCTCGACGTACCCGGCGATGAGCGAGTAGTAGCTGCCGCGCCGGGCGTTGCGGCCGAGCAGGATGCGCTCCTCGCCGCGCAGCTGCACCAGGCCGATGACGGCCGGGTCAACGCGCGGGAAGATGCGGCGGCCCTCCCCGCCGACCGCCACGACGCCGTCCGCCTCGAAACTCAGCGGGGTGCCGTCGACGGGGTCAAAGAGCAAATTCTCCCGATGCCGCAGCAGGGCCACCGCCCGGGAGATCACCCGGTCCCCGCCGAAGGTGCGCGGGTCCGCCACCGCTCCCCCGGCGGGCACCACAGACTCCAGGACCTCGCGGCTCACCCGCGCCGCCGACTCGGTGGCGGTGACGGGGATGATGAGGGAGGAGACGGGGGGCGTCGCTAAGCGGAGGACGGTGCCGTGGGCGTCTACCGCCAGCTCACCCGCGGGACCGATCGGCAGGAACATGCTTCCCGTCCTCCCCGGTGACATGGCGGATGAACAGCAGTCGATCGCCCGGCTCAACGGTCTCCGCCTCGGGCGAATCGATGCGGTAGAGCTCGCCGGAGCGGACCAGGCCGAGCGCGATGTCTGCCAGGTGCCGCGGGTTCGCCCCGACCTCGTCCTCGGCGATCGGGCGTTCGGCGACGGAGAAACCCTCGTCCGGGCTGAGGAGATCCTCCATCATCTCCACGACCGAGGGCGTGACGGTGGCCAGGCCGAGCATGCGGCCGGCGGTCTCCGAGGAGATGACGACCGAATCGGCCCCCGACTGCTCCAGGAGGTGCTGATTCTCGGATTCCCGGACACTGGCCACGATCATCGCCGAGGGCGCGATCTCGCGGACGGACAGGGTGACCAGCACGGCGGTGTCGTCGACACTGGGGGCCACCACGACGGCGCGGGCGCGGGTGACACCGGCGATCTTGAGCACATCCGCCTTCGTACCCGAGCCGTAGACGGTGACCAGCCCCTGATTCTCGGCGCGGGCCAGCGCCTGCTTGTCCGTGTCGATGACCACGATCTGGTTGGGGGCGGCACCGTCGGCGAGCAGCGCGGCGACCGCCGAGCGTCCCTTCGTGCCGTAACCGATGACGATGGTGTGATTGCGCACGGACTTCCTCCAACGCTGGATCTGCAGGGTCTTGCGGGAATTCTCGGTGAGCACCGACAGAGTCGTGCCGACGAGCAAAATAACGAAGGCGATACGGATCGGGGTGATGACCACGATGTTGACCAGGCGCGCCGACTGCGTCACCGGGGTGATGTCGCCGTAGCCCGTCGTCGACAACGACACCGCCGAGTAGTAGAACGCGTCGATGAACGTCAGGTCCTCCGTGTACCCGTCCTTGTCCAGGTAGACGATGAACGCCACGAGGAAGAGCAGCGCGAAGGCGTAGAGCACGCGGCGCCCGATGAGCGCCCACGGGCTCGCCTCCACGGAGCCGGGGATGTTGATGATCCCGAGCAGCGCGTGATCCGGCAGCTTGCTCAGCTCCGTGTCACCCCGGAACCTCTCGCGGATGCGGTTGCGCATGCCCGGTCTCCTTCCTGTCGTGGACCTGACTTTACTGCTTATCGACGACCGCGTCCGCCAGCAGTCCCTCCAGCTCCTCTCGCCCGGGCAGGTCGTGCGGTTCGAGGGTCTCCCCCCAGCCGACGTAGTGGAACGCGGCCCGCACCGACACCGCGTCGTCGCCGAGAATCCGGCGCCAGGCCTCCCGGTACACAGCCAGCTGGATGATGGCGGCCCGGCGGTCCGCACCCTTCGGCGGGCGACCGGTCTTCCAGTCGACGATGAGCCACCCGGTTGGGTCCTGGGGATCGCGGAAGATGGCGTCCATACGGCCGCGCACCACCGACTCCCCGATGGTCACCTCGAAGGGTTCCTCCACGTGCTCCGGGGTGCGCTCCGCCCACTCGCTGGCCAGGAAAGACTCCTTGAGGCGCGCGAGCTGATCGGCGTCGACCGGGGGCTCGTCCAGGCCGGGCAGCTGATCCTCGTCGAGCAGCGAGCTGGCCCCGAAACGCTCCTCCAGCCACTCGTGGAAGGCGGTGCCCCGCTTGGCGTACTGGTTCGGCTTGAAGGGCACGGGGCGGCGCTGGCGACGCGCGAACTGCAGCGCATCGGCCCGCAGGTTGACCAGGTCCGTGGCCGTGAGCTCGCCCGGCAGCTCCACCTCGACGACCGGGGCCTGCGCCGCCCGGTGTTCCTCGATGAGGGCCGTGGTCTCCGCCTCCCAGAAGTCGAAGGTCTCGCCCGCGGCCTGCGCCGGCAGCTCGGCCATGGCCTGGCGCACCAGCTCCGCCCCGGCCAGAGCCGCCGGCTGCGGATGCAGCTGCGGGAAGGTGCCGGTCTCCGGTTCGGGGGCCGGAATGTCGGTGTCTGCTTCTGTGACCGCCCACTCGACTACGGCTTGAGGCGCGTAGCGGCGCAGGACCTCGAGGTGCTCATAGGGGCCCGGGCTCTTGCCCGAGGGGGAGGCCGTCACGGTAAGCACCCGCTCCGCGCGGGTGACACCCACGTAGAAGAGGCGGGCGTTCTCCTGAGCCAGGTCGCCCTTCTTCTCGCTCTTGTAGCCCTCGTAGATCTTGGCGAACTGCGAACGGTTCTCGGCCTCCGAGGTGTCCACCTCGGCGTCCGGAATGCGCGGCGACTGGGTGAGGAAAGTCTCTGTCTTCCCCATGTAGGTCTGCTTATCGGCATGGAGGACGCTGACGACATCCCACTCCAGCCCCTTGGCCTTGTGGACCGTCATGATCTGGACCCGCTCATCCTTGACGGTGGCGTCACCCGGTGCCAACCCGTCCTCGTGCTCGCGGGCCAGATCGAAGTAGTCGAGCAGGGCGCCAAGACTGTCGCCCGGATAGGAGGAGACCATGTCAAGGAAGGCATCGAGGTTGACCGCCCCGACGACGCCCGGCCGGGCGAGCACCTCGGTGCGCACGCCGAAGACGTCGATGATGTCGGCAAAGAGATCCGGCAGGGCCTTGCTCAGGCTGTGGGTGCGCAGATGTCGCAGGAGGGAACTGAACCTCTGGAGACGCCGGACCCCCTCCTCCGAATAGCGGGAGAGTTCGCCCAGGTCGGCCACTGCGTCGGTGAGACCTGCCACCTGCTCCGGCGGGTCAGCGACCACACTCTCCAGCTGGGCACGCAGCCGCTCCTCGGGCGCGAGGCCCGGGTCGACGTCCCGGCGCTCCGCCGATGCTCCGCTGGCGCTGAGATTGCGGGCCCGCTGACGCAGAGCCACCAGATCCGCCAGACCGAGCCCCACGGCGGGCCCGGTGAGTAGACGCAGAGCAGCCGTGGAGTCCTGGGGGCGGATGAGCATGGTCGCCACCGCGACGATGTCCGCGATCTCCGGGAGGGAGAGCAGGCCGCCGAGGCCGAAAATCTCATAGGGGATGCCGCGGACGTCGAGCGCGTGGGCGATGTCGGCGGTGTGCTTGTTCTTGCGCACCAGGACCGCCCCGGTGAAGGCGGCCTTCCGTAGGGCGCGGGCGCGCTCCGCGTCATCGCCCAGCTGCAGCGCCTCTGCCTTGGCCTGCTGCTTCTCCCGGAACTCCGCCGCCAATCGATCAGCGACGAAGGTGATCTCCTCCGCGGCGGTGGCGAAGTAGCCGAGGGCCACCTCTCCCGCGGGCGCTCCGGGGCGCGGTTCCAGGGCCTCGACGGCGCGGTCCCGTCCGGTGCCCAGCAGCTCAGCGGAGACGGCGTTGGCCAGATCGAGGATCTCCGGCGGGTTACGCCACGAGGTGGTCAGCTGCTTCTTCGGGGCTGGGGAGCCGCCGACCGGAAAATCATTGACGAACTCGCGCAGGTTCTCCGCGGTGGCCCCGCGCCACCCGTAGATCGCCTGCATGGGGTCGCCCACCGCGGTGACGGTGAGCCCGGCATCCTCTCCGTCCTGACCGCCGAAGAGACTGGAGAGAAGGACGCGCTGCGAATGGGAGGTGTCCTGATACTCGTCGAGCATGACCACCCGGTAGCGGCGTCGCTGGGACTCCCCCACCATGGGGTTCGTCGCCGCCAGGCGCGCGGCAACGGACATCTGCTCGTTGAAGGTGGTCACCCCGAGGGAGGCGAGCTCCGCGCGGAGCTCCCGGATGAGGGGGAAGTGGTCGAGCCTCTCCCGTTGGGCCTTGAGCCACTTCTTCTGCTCGACGGTGAAGTAGTCGGGGGCCTTCTTGCCGTAGGGGGGCAGGGATTCCAGCTCCCGGATGAAGGCGAGGGTCTCCTCGACGACGTCCTCTTCCCGGGCGACAGCATTGCCCATTTCGGTGATGAGTCCGAGGATGCGCTCGGTAACCGTGTCCACCCGGCCCGTCGCCGAGTGCCGCCCGCGATAGTCGGTGACCACCCGGTGGGCGATGCCGTGGAGTTCGGCGGCGGTGATCATCCGTCCAGCGGGTTCGACGGGGACGAGCAGCCCGTACTCCCGGACCAACTGGGCCGCGTAAGCGTCGTAGGTGGATACGGTGGGGGCCAGATTGAGCAGGTCGTCGGCGAGCTGGCCGGTGGGGTCAAGCTCCCGGATCTTCGGGATGCCGGCGAGCACCTCCAGGCGACGTCGGATTCGGGCACCGAGTTCCTGGGCTGCCTTCCGGGTGAAGGTGAGGCCGAGGATCTGCTCGGGCGTGACGTAGCCGTTGGCCACCAGCCACACGACCCGGGCCGCCATCGTCTCGGTCTTGCCGGCGCCTGCGCCGGCGACGACGAGGAGAGGCCCGGGTGGGGCTCCGATGATCTCGGACTGCTGCGGGGTGGGCCGGTGCTCCTGGCCGAGCCAGGCGGAGAGCAGCTCCGGGGACACCTTCGGGGCGGGGATCTCAGGCATCGATGCTCAGCTTTCCTTCGGTCTGGATGGGGCAGATGGCGCGGACGGGGCAACGGTCGCACGTGTCATTTGCACGGGCGGTGAGTTCGGGGCCGGTGAGTTCCGCCAGGAGCGGAGGCAACAGCGCGGCGAAGTCTGCAAGCTCCTCGGCGCTCGCCGCCGCCTGTTGACGGGTGGTGATGCCGGAGGAGTCGGTGCCCGGAAAGACGAGCACGCCCTCGGCGACGTCCAGGGTGGGGTGGCCCGGAGGCGGATCAACGACGGCTCCATCGACCAGTGCCCCGCGGTTGAGCGCCAGCTGGTAGGCCTTGAGCTGCGCGTGGTCGGCGACCTGCTTCCCCGAGGGGGCGGTGCGGCCGGTCTTGAGGTCGACGATGGTGTGACGCCCGGCCTCATCGACGTTGAGCAGGTCCATGCGGCCTGCAATACGCACTCCCGGCGCGACGGCCACGTCGAGAGGGATCTCCACCCCGACGAGGGTGTGGTTGACCTGGGAGTTCTCGTACCACGTCCGGGTACGCGCCAGCAGGCGCGCGAAGTCCTCCTGCGCGGCTCCCTCCCTCCAGACGGGATCGTCCTGGATCTCCGCGAATGCCTCCTCCGTCAGCTGGGCCGCCAGGACGGGGTCGACTCCCCGTCCGAGGGCCTCGAGGAAATAGTGGGCCAGGTTGCCGCGGGTGAGCGCGACGGGTGAGTCTTCTTCGTCGTAGAGCTTGCCCACCACCTCCCGCAGCGGGCAGGTGAGCAGCCCCTCGATGCGCGAGGGCGACAGCGAGGTCACCGCGGCCAGGGGCGCGGAGGTGGAGGGGGTCGTCGTGGTCCACCATTCCTCCGGATCCGCGCCCGGAACCCCGGCCTCCGCGAGGCGTGCCAGCTGGCGGGCGGCCTGCCCCCGCTCATCGGCCCGGGCGGACACATCGCAGACGACGCGGCGCAGTTCGGCGAGCAGGCCCGGCACGGACAGCAGGCGCACGTGGAGCGGCTGGTACTCGGCCTTCTCATCGGCCGGGTCCGCAGCGTAACGCTGCGCCGTGATGTCATGCGCCGTGCAGAACTCCTCGATGAAGCGGGAGGGTTCGGTGGGTTCGTCGGCGGCGGGCGCGTGCACCGCGGTGATGAGCAGTGATTCCGTCGCACGGGAGGTGGCCACGTGGAAGAGACGGCGTTCCTCGCGGAGCCGGTCGGCGGTGTGGGAGACGGGCAGGTCGGGGTCGATGCCGGAGTCGAGCAGCTCGACGAGCTCCTCCTGCCGGAAGAGGGAGCCGGTGGACCCCAGGGAGGGCCACGCCCCCTCCTGCGCCCCGGCCACGACGACGTGGCTCCACTGGGCGCCGACGGTGCCGTGGGCGGTGAGCAGTGTCACGGCTTCCGGGGTGGCGGCGCGGCGGTCGCGGACGCCGGTGGGCAGTTCCTGCTCCGCGATGTGGGTGAGGAAGCCACGCAGGGAGCCGGTGGGGCGGCGCTCGGCGTAGTCGCCGGCGGCGTCGAAAAGCGACATGAGGGCGTCGAGGTCCCGGTCGGCCTGGGAGCCGGTGGCCCCGCCGCGCAGGGAAGCTGCCAGGAGGTGGTCGGACAGGCCCGTCGCCGACCACACGGCCCACAGGACTTCCTCCACTCCCCCGCCGAGCGCCTGCCGCCCGGCGTCGAGCACCCCCCGGATGCGGCCGAGGATGGCCTGCTCCCGGTCGGTGAGCAGGGTGCCGAAGTCGGGCAGGGGCGCGTCGGGACGCAGCAGGGAGCGCAGGGTGTCCATGCCCCGGGTCGCCGGATCGAAGCGGCGCAGGCCGCGGATGAGGCGACGCAAGGTCACCGGATCGGCGCCGCCGACGGGGCCGAGCAGTAGCTCCTCCAGGTCGGCGGGGCCGAGTTCCTCGTTCAAGGCACGGATGCCGAGCAACAGGTTGGCCACGATGCGCTGCTCCGAGAGCACCACGTCCGTCGGGTTGAGGTGCACGGGCACCCCGGCGGCCAGCAGGGCGCGCCGCACGGGGGCCAGCTGGCCGGTGGAGCGGACGATGACGGCCATGTCCGAGTAGGCGACGTCGTCGAGCAGGTGCGCGCGGCGGAGGTGATCCGCGATGAGCGCGTGCTGCACGGAGGGGGAATCGACGATGATCACCTCCCGGGCGGGGCGGCGACGGGTGGCGGGCAGGCGGATCTCCCCGTCGACGGGCAGGGTGGTGAGGAACTCGGGGCTGGCGCCGCGGAAGCGGAAGATGGACTGCTCCGGGTCACCTCCCACCACGACGAGCCCGGTGCCCGGGATGAGACGGCGGATGAGTTCGGCGGAGGTGGGGTCGAGGTGCTGGGCGTCATCGACGACCAGGGTGTGCCAGATCGACTCCACGGGCTTCTCCAGCACCGCGCTGACCAGCTCCGATGCGGAGTAGCTGGTGTAGCTGGACGCCGCGGACAGGGCCATCGTCTGCTCGTACTCGCGGAGGAAATCACCGGCCGCGCTCCAGATCGGCAGCCCGTGGCGCTGCCCGAGCCGCTCCAGGTCCTCCGGGGACAGGCCGCGCTCGGCGGCGCGCAGAAGGAAGTCACGCAGCTGGCGGGCGAATCCGACGAAGGTGAGCGCCGGGCGGTGCTCCGTCGGCCATAGCCCTCGGCCCTCCTCGGCGTGCCCGGCGAGAAGCTCCCGGATGACGGCGTCCTGCTCGGCGCCGGTGATGAGGCGGACGGGGTCGGCGGAGTTCGCGCGCAGCAGGGCGAAGGCGAGGGAGTGGACGGAACGCACCAGCGGGGCCTGGGAGGCGAAGGTGGTGCCCGCCAAGCGGTCGGTGAGCTCCCGGCGCAGGAGCGCGCCGCTCTCCTTGGAGGAGGCGACGACGAGGATGCCGGTGGGGTCGACCCCGGCGTCGATACGCGCGAGGACCGTGTCGACGAGCAGGCTGGACACCCCGGAGCCGGCCGGGCCGGTCACGCGCCACAGCCCCGCTGTCGGCAACTCGACGGGCCACGTGCGTGCGGGCAGGCTCCGCGCCCGGGGGACCAGGCGGACGACGGGGGTCGGGGCAGGTGACGTCATGCCCTAGTTTGTATCAGGTACCCCCGACATGAGGAGATCCTCGACCCGCCGGATGTGCGCGCGTGCGTTCGAGTTCGAGTCCGGGTGCAGGTCGTTGACGTGGCGGCGGTAGCTCACGGCCCGCAGGAGCAGCTGATCCATGTCCGGCAGGTGGCGGAAGCGATCGATGATGCCGTCATCCACCGCGCCCGCGATGAGCCCGTCGACGATGACCAGCGCCGCCGTGTAGCCGGCCGGGCGCGGCACCGGGAAGGGCACCAGATCCGTGATCACCGGCGCCTGGGTCCCGTGGTAGAGCGTGGTGGCCAGGAGGTCGGCATGCCCGACCTGGAGGGGCCCGGTGAGGGGGCGGTACTCCGGGGCGTCCTCCTCCCAGGCCCGCTGGTCGGCCAGGACGAAGGGGTCGGCCCGCTCGGGTTCCGGAGGCGCCGGCAGCGGGGCCAGCGCCGTGGCCAGTCGCTGGGCCACGAGTACGGTCTCGTCGACCCGGCGCGCCAGGCTGCCGTCGATCCACGTGGAGGCCTTCCATCCGGCGACCACGAAGCGGCCGTCGGTGGAACGCACGGGGCGGGCCAGGCGGACGCCCTCCACCTGGAGGGTGCCGCGTAGCTTCGCCGACCAGCCGACCGCCACCCCGGAGGCCCGGGAGTAGACGTAGGGGCCGATCCGCCAGCCGTGGTCCCAACCGTGGCCTGCGGGTTCGGGCAGTCCGGGCGCACCCTGGAAGGCGTCGACCACGTGCGCGGGAACGGTCTCCTGGTACACGGCCATCTCCTAGAGCACCGCCGGCCGCGGGTAGGGCCACGGGTTGTACACGCAGGTCACCGGCTCATCCGGGTAGACCTCGTCGGAGTTGAGCGAGTGCAGCTCGGCGTTGGTGAGAGAGAGCGTCTGCTGCATCATCACCGGGGCGAGGGCGCCGTCGGCGCCGCAGGCCTCGTGGGCCGCGTACCCCAGCCCGTGGCCGACCTCGTGGTTGACCAGGTACTGGCGGTAGGAGCCCAGGTCGCCGTTGAAGGGGGCGGCACCGCGGACCCAGCGGGATTCGTTGAGGATGACGTGGCTGACGTCGTCGAGGCGGATGTGGCAGCTGGTCTCCAGCTCCAGTTCCTCGCCGCCGCAGATGTCACGGGTGGTGCCCACGCTGGTGAGGCGGATGCGCATGTCGGGGTTGTCCTCGGGCCCGACGTGCTCGAAGCGGTAGGCCTTGTCGTTGGTCCAGCCCTTGGGGTTGGACAGGGTCGCGTCGACCATGGCGGACAGGGCGTCGTCGCCGCCGACTCCGGCGGTGTCGACGCCGTTCTCCACCTCGACGACGAAGCGGACCACCGTCTCTGCTCCCTCACCGGCGGTCATGCCGGGGGTGCCCACCGTGCGGTAGGTGCCCTCCCCGCGTTCGGCGTAGGGGCCGCCGGGGGGCAGCTGGTTGACGGCCAGTTTCTGCTCGGGGTCGTCCGCGGGATCCGGGCCCGGGCGCCCCTCCGTCCCCGCGCCGTCCCGGGTCTCCGACGTCGCCGACACGGACGTTTCCGCCGCCTCCCGGGAACCGCCGGGCGAGGTGAAGACGTCGACCAGCACCCAGATGGTGATGACGAGGAGAATCGGGATGGCGTAGGCGCGCCAGCCCAGTTCACGGGCGTAGCGCGCGAGCGGCGAGGGGGCGGAACGGAAGGTCATGAGGGACGTGACGGGGACCTAGGCGCCCGCGAAACCGACGAAGCGCTGCGTGGTGGTGCCCAGCTCGACGTAGGCGATCTGACGGGCGCGGACGATGTAGCGCACGCCCTTGGCGTCGGTGAGCTGCAGCGTCGCGTGGTCGTTATCCAGGGCCTCGGCGACCCGCTGGGCCACGTCGTCCTGGCTCTCTTCCGTGGTGATGACGAGTTCACGGGGCGAATCTGCAAAACCGATCTTGATATCCATGGGGCCCATCATAGACCGAGGGCGATAGTATCTAGGTTGTGTCCGCATCTACCTCGTCTTCTTCGTCCCCGGCAACTCCTCAGCCCCCGACTTTCGCTGAACTGGGCGTGGCGGTGGAGATCGTCGAGGCCCTGGCCGCGCAGGGCATCACCCGCACCTTCGCCATCCAGGAGCTCACGCTCCCACTGGCCCTCGACGGCACGGATCTCATCGGGCAGGCGCGCACCGGTATGGGCAAGACCCTCGGTTTCGGCGTCCCGCTGCTCGACCGGGTCTTCGACTCCGCGGATGTGGACGAGCTCGACGGCACCCCGCGCGCGCTCGTCGTGGTGCCCACCCGCGAGCTGGCGGTCCAGGTCGGGGAGGATCTGGCCCGGGCGGCGACGCAGCTCCCGGTGCGCCTGACCACCATCTATGGCGGTCGTCCCTATGAGGAGCAGATCGAGGCCCTGGAGAAGGGCGTCGACGTGGTGGTGGGCACCCCGGGGCGCCTCATCGACCTCTACCAGCGCGGTGATCTGCAGCTGGACAAGGTGGCCATCCTCGTGCTCGACGAGGCGGACGAGATGCTTGATCTGGGTTTCCTCCCGGACATCGAGAAGATCCTCACGGCCCTCACCCATCCGCACCAGACGATGCTCTTTTCGGCGACGATGCCGGGGCCGATCATCACCCTGGCCCGCAGTTTTCTCACGCAGCCGGTGCACATCCGCGCCGAGGACGCCGGGGCCGCGCAGACCCACTCCACGACGGAGCAGGTGGTGTTCATGGCGCACCGGATGGACAAGGCCGCCGTCACCGCGCGCATCCTGCAGGCCCAGGGGCGCGGGCGCACCATCATCTTCGCCCGCACCAAGCGCACCGCGGCCGAGGTGGCCGAGGAACTGGCCGGCCGCGGTTTCGCCGTCGGGGCGGTGCACGGCGACATGGGCCAGCCGGCCCGCGAGAAGTCGCTCAACGCCTTCCGGGAGGGCACCATCGAGATCCTCGTCGCCACGGATGTCGCCGCCCGCGGCATCGACATCGACGACGTCACGCACGTCCTCAACTACCAGACCCCGGACGATCCGATGACCTATGTCCACCGCATCGGCCGCACCGGGCGCGCCGGCCACTCCGGCACCGCCGTCACCCTCGTCGGCTACGATGAGCTGCCCAAATGGCAGGCCATCAATGAGGAACTCGGCCTGGACATGCCCGAGCCCCCGCAGTGGTTCTCCACGTCGCCCGAGCTTTTCGACGCCCTCTCGATCCCCGAGGGCGCCCAGGAATCGGTCGGCAAGCCGCGCCGCGTCTTCGGGGGCGCGGCGGCCGCCGTCCGCGCCCGCTCCCCGCGGGGCCGTGCGCCGCGGGACCGTCGTCGATGAGCGGGCCGCTGCGTCGGACGCGCGGGGATCTCATCGCCTCCGCCGCCATCACGGGGGTGTCCCTGCTGGCGGTGGCGGGAGTGTGGGCGAGCGCCCCGATCCGTTCCTCCGAACTCATTCCCGCGGAGTCCGAGTTCACCTCCCCGGCCCCCCTGGACACGGTCCCGCAGACCCTGACGGAGGCGTGGTCCGCGCCCACTCTCGACCTGCCCGGGGTGCACCGTCCCGTCATCGTCGACGGGCTGGTCGCGGTGCCGGAAGAGCAGGCGGTCCGCGGCGTTGATCCGACCACCGGGGAGACCGTGTGGTCCTACACCCGCGACCTCGAGCTGTGTTCCCTCGGCGGGGCCTGGGGCCGGGTGGTCACCACGTGGCGGGCCGGCAACGGCTGCGGTGATGTGGTGAGCATCGACGCCGAGACCGGCCGCTACCACCGCACCCGCAGCGCGATATCCCCCGGCGAGGTCGCCGCGGTGACCTCCAACGACCGGGTGGGCACCATCGGGGCGGAACGCCTCGAGCTGTGGCGCTCGGACCTCGTGCGCACCGTGGAGTACGGCGAGGTGGAGGGCATCCAGGAGCCCGACCTCCAGCCCCACCCCGGGTGCCGCCTCACCAGCGCACTCACGCGCTCCGACCTGCTGGCCGTCACCGAGAACTGCGAGGACGGCACGTGGCTGCGCCTGCAGGAGGCCAGCCCCGAGCAGTCCCGCGAACCGGAGATCCGTTCCTCGGTGCAGCTGGACTCCCCCACGGCCCGCCTGGTCGCGCTCGGCGGTTCCGCCGCTGCGGTAGCCGACGGCCCCGCGCTCATCTCCTACTCCGACGAAGGAGTGGAGCTCCACCGACGGGAGGCGGGGACGACTGCCGCCGAGGAGGGCCTGTTCTCCCCGGTGACTGCCGACCTGCCGCACCACATGAGCTGGTTCGACGGCGAACGGCTCGTGCTCTTCTCCCCCGCCGAGCTCGAGGTCCGGCACGTCTTCGAGCAGGCCCTGGGCACCGGGGTCGCGGTCGGCGGGCGGCTGCTGCTGCCCGTGGAGGGCGGGATCGCGGTCATCGACTGGGAGAACGGCGAGACACTGCACACCATCCCCGTCGACCGCGGGGAGTACCGGGGGACGGTGACGCTCGGCGTGGCGGGTGAGACGGTCGTCGAGAAGCGGGGCAACACCCTCCACGCCCTGCGTTAGAAGCCGTGCGTGGCCTCGGCCCACTCCAGGGAGTTGCGGTGGAAGAGGAAGACCAGCGCGGCGAGCGCGGAGGCGGCGGTGATGAGGCCCGCCCACCACACGCCGGCGGAGAACATGAACCAGGACAGGCCCAGGGTGATGATCTCCAGGAAGACGATGAGCCCGCGGCCCCACTGGTGGCCGCGCATCATCCAGACGGCGGCGAAGATCGCCGCTCCGAAGATGATCCACAGGAACAGGGCGGTGCCGGTGCCCACCCAGTTGATGTTCGCGCTGTCGGAGATGAGGTCCTCCTCGACGTGCCCGGTGGCGTCGCGGTAGACGAGGAGCGAGGCGAGGGCGAGGATGATCACCGACTGGATGATGGCGATGATCCCGGCCCAGCGGATCTGCGCGGGCGGGCGGGGGCGCTGGAAGCGGGAGTTCACGTCAGTCACGGGTACTGATTCTATAGCCGTGACCACCGGGAGGGACCCCGGGGGCCGCTCAGGGGCAGGGAGATTTGACGTTTTGCGGAAGAACATGCTTCCCGGACGAACACTGTTTCCGCAGGTCACGCAAGTTGTCTACACGAACCCAAACAGTGACACAGGCCACTTCACAACCTTCACAGGCCATATATTCATGTGAGTTCCCTCACTTTTGAGCGTTTACCCCTAGCGCACTTTGTGTTCACGTGTCATTATTCTCGGGTAGCAAAAACGGCCGGGTAGTTAACCGGCCCTTAACTCTGACACACCACAGAGTTAACGTCACGTGAACCGAGGTAGAGCCCCGGCTCAGACCCGACACCGTGGGGGATGCAGTTCTTTCCCTGGTCACACTCGTGACCTGTCCTTGGTGTGCACATCTACGCCCGCGTTCCACCAACTGTGTAAGGAGAATAACCCATGTCTGATTGGCGCCATGAGGCCGTCTGCCGCGACGAGGATCCGGAGCTGTTCTTCCCGGTCGGTAACTCCGGCCCGGCTCTGACCCAGATCGCCAAGGCCAAGATCGTCTGCAACCGCTGCCCCGTCACCTCCCAGTGCCTCAAGTGGGCCCTGGAGAGCGGCCAGGATGCCGGCGTGTGGGGCGGCATGTCCGAGGACGAGCGTCGCGCACTGAAGCGTCGCAACTCCCGCGGCCGCCGCACCCGCGTCGCCGCTTAACCGCACCCCGCCTGAGCGAACCAGGCAACCCGGACCTTAATTGTCTGCGACCGGGCCCGAACGCTAGAGTTGTCCCCAGTTGACAACCATCTCACCCAAGGAGAATCACATGAGCAAGCGTGGTAGCAAGCGTCGTGCCCGTCGCAAGAAGGGCGCCAACCACGGCAAGCGCCCTAACTCCTGATCCAGGACGTTGACGCGGCGAAACCGCCCGCTGAGCACCAGCTCAGCGGGCGGTTTCTTGTTGCCTACCGGAAGCGCGTGATCCGCACCTGGCGGATCTCCATGGTGATGCGCTGGCGCAGCGTGGCCGGGGCGGAGGCCTCCGCAGTGCAGCACTTGCGCAGCAGGGAACGGATCTCCTGCTCGGATTCCAGACGCCCGCGACAGTCCGGACACTCCGCGATCCCCTGGAGGATCTCGCGCTTCTGCTCACTGGTGGTCGACGGGTCGAAGAGCGCGCACAGCTGGGCCTGGATCTCCTCGCAACGGCCGATACAGGGGTCTGTCATTTACTCGCTCGCTTCCGGGGTCGTGATGTCCATGTCGGGATGGCCGAGGCCGATCCCCTGGTCATGTGCCACTTCCTTCAACAGCTTCCGGAGTTGTTTTCTTCCCCGGTGCAGCCGCGACATGACGGTGCCGATGGGAGTGTCCATGATCTCGGCGATCTCCTTGTACGCCAGGCCCTCGATGTCGGCGTAGTAGACCACCATGCGGTAGTCCTCCGAGAGCTGGTTCATGGCGTCCGCGATGGCCCCGTCGGGAATGTTCTTCAGCGCCTCCACCTCGGCGGACTCCAGCCCCGTCGAATCGTGGGAACTGGTGGTGTAGAGCTGCCAGTCGCTGATCTCCTCGGTGGGTGTCTGCGCGGGCTGGCGCTGCTTCTTCCGGTAGACGTTGATGTACGTGTTCGTCATGATCCGGTAGAGCCAGGCCTTGAGGTTGGTGCCCTCCTTGAAGGAGTCGAAGGCCTTGAACGCCTTGAGGTACGTCTCCTGCACCAGATCCTCCGCATCCGCCGGGTTGCGGGTCATGCGCAGGGCGCCGCCGTAGAGCTGATCGAGCAGGGGCAGGGCCTCCTCCTCGAAGCGGGTGGCGAGATCAGTGCCTGCAGTCTCCGACATCGGCGCCTTTCTTGTCAGCAGGACGGGTCTGTTCCATCATAGTGGAGTGCCCACTCCCGCTGTTCACGTGCTTATCGACGCCGCCGTCCCCCATCACCTCCACACCTTCGAGGCCGGCACCTCGCATTTCGGGGAGCACGCGGCCGCCGCGCTCGACGTGGACCCGGGGCTGATCCTCAAGACGCTCATCGTCGACACCGGCCGCGGCCTGGCGGTGTGCTGTGTCCCAGTCAACCGCCGGCTCTCCCTCAAGAAGGCGGCCGCCGCCCTGGGGTGCAAGGCCGTGACCCTGGCGGACCCGCGGAAGGCCCAGCGCTCCACCGGCTACGTCCCCGGCGGCATCTCCCCCCTCGGCCAGAAACAGGCGCTGCCGACGGTGGTGGACGCGAGCGTCGAGAAGCAGCCGACCATCTACGTCTCCGGCGGGCGCCGCGGGCTCGACATCGCCCTCGCCCCGGCGGACCTCGCCCGCCTGACGGGCGCTCAGTTCTCGGCGATCAGCTCCGCGTAGTCGTTGCGGACACTGCCCACGGCCTTGTCCACCGGCCGCACCGTGAGGCGCTCGAGGTAGTCCACCGGGGTGGGATGCAGCAGCTCCGCGGCCTGCGCGGGCGTGCCGGTGACCCACTGCTCGACCTCGTCGGTGCGCAGCAGGCGGGGCAGACGGTTGTGCAGCCACTCCAGCGGGCCGTGGGAATCGGTGGTGACCATCGTGGCGGAGAGGCGGTCCAGCCCCGTCGCCCACAGCGCCGCTACCCACATGACCTCCCCCAACGAGACGAAGTAGGGGCGCTTCCCGCTGCCGTCGTCGTGCCACTCGTAGTAGCCGTCCATGGGGATGAGGCCGCGCTGCTTCTTGAACGCGTCCCGGAAACTCGGCTTGGTGGCCACCGTCTCCCCGCGCGCGTTGAACAGCGGCGGGCCGGAATCATCCTTCTTCCAGTGCGGCAGCAGGCCCCAGCGGGCCGGGTCCACCTGCGCCGTCGGCAGATCGAGCCGCACCACCGGCACCGTCTGGGTGGGCGCCAGGTTGTAGCGGGGGCCGGGGGTGCCCTCCGGCGCATGGACCTCGGTGACCCCCGGCAGGGTACCGACAGCCGCCAGAAGCGACTCGTCGGTGGTGAACAAGACGAAACGACCGCACATAGTCTCTATTATGGACCCCATGACCGCCCCCTGGCCTGCGCCCACTGCCTCTGGACCGATCCGGTGGACCCAGCACGTCCCCGGATCCAAGTCGATCACCAACCGTGCCTACATCCTCGCCGCTCTCGCCGACTACCCGTCGGTCATCGAGAACGCACTGCACTCCCGCGACACCGACCTCATGGCCGGTGCCCTGCGCAGCCTCGGGGTGAAGATCCGCGACACCGACGGCGCCGTCCGCATTGAACCCGGTCGCCTCCACGGCGGGGAGGTCGACTGCGGTCTGGCCGGCACCGTCATGCGCTTCGTCCCGCCGGTGGCCGCCATGGCCGACGGCGTCGTCGTCTTCGACGGTGACCCGCAGGCCCGGGTCCGCCCCATGAACACGATTCTCGACGCACTCCGCACCCTCGGCGTCACCGTCCGCGGCGACACCCTGCCGTTCACCATCAACGGCAGCGGCACCCCGGAGGGCGGCGTCGTGGAGATCGACGCCTCCGGCTCCTCCCAGTTCGTCTCCGGCCTGCTCCTCGCCGGCCCGCGCTTCGCCAAGGGCATCACCGTCCGCCATGTCGGCGGCCGCCTGCCCTCCCTGCCGCACATCGAGATGACCGTGGCCATGCTGCGCCACGCCGGGGTGAAGGTCGACGTCACCGAGAACTCCTGGAAGGTCCACCCCGGCCCCATCCAGGGCCGCACCTGGATCGTCGAGCCGGACCTGTCCAACGCCACCCCCTTCCTCGCCGCCGCCGCGGTCACCGGAGGAACCGTCAAGGTCCGTCACTGGCCGCTGTCCACGACCCAGCCGGGCGATGCCATCCGCCTCATCCTGGAGACGATGGGCTGCCAGGTCGACATCCTCACCGCCGATTCCGGCCCCGGCCACGACCTGCAGGTGACGGGCCCGGATGACGGCGTCCTCCGGGGCATCAGCCTCGACATGTCCGACATCGGCGAGCTCACCCCCACTGTCGCCGCCCTGGCCGTGCTGGCCTCTTCCCCCTCCGAGCTGACGGGCATCGCGCACCTGCGCGGGCACGAGACCAACCGCCTCGCCGCGCTGGCCGCGGAGATCAACAAGCTGGGCGGCCAGTGCGAGGAGCTTCACGACGGCCTCCGCATCACCCCCGTTCCGCTGCACGGCGGCGTGTGGCACTCCTACGCCGATCACCGTATGGCCACCGCGGGCGCCATCATCGGGCTGCGCGTCGAGGGCGTCGAGGTGGAGGACGTCCAGACCACCGCCAAGACCCTCCCGGGTTTCGAGACGATGTGGGAGGACATGGTCGCGCGTGGGTAGGCAGTGGGATGAGTCCGACGTCCGCGTCCGACCCTCGCGCCGCGGCACCCGTCCGCGGACCAAGGACCGCCCCGCCCATGACGACGCCGAATTCGGCATGGTCGTCACCAAGGACCGCGGCAGATGGGGGGTCGTGCTCGACGGCCGCACCGACCCCATCGTCACCATGCGCGCCCGCGAGATGGGCCGCACCCCGGTCGAGGTCGGCGACCGCGTCGGAGTCGTCGGGGACACCTCCGGCAACGAGGGCACCCTCGCGCGCATCGTCAAACTCGAGGAGCGGGTGT
This sequence comes from Corynebacterium nasicanis, assembly GCF_042658165.1. NCBI lineage: Bacteria > Bacillati > Actinomycetota > Actinomycetes > Mycobacteriales > Corynebacteriaceae > Corynebacterium > Corynebacterium nasicanis. The sequence goes on along the minus strand of NZ_JBHSQE010000009.1, from coordinate 716,184 downwards.
CGGTGCTGCGGCGCACCGCAGATGACACCGACCCCTATGAGCGCATCGTCGTGGCCAACGCCGATCAGCTGCTCATCGTCACCGCCGTCGCCGATCCCCCGCCGCGCTCCGGTTTCGTCGAGCGCGCGCTCATCGCGGCCTTCGTGGGCAACGTCCATCCGGTGCTGTGCCTGACCAAATCCGACCTCGCCGACCCCACGCCCTTCGCCGCCGAATTCGCCGACCTCGACGTCACGGTCGTCATCGCGGGTGTCGACGACCCCCTCGACCCCGTCGTCGACCTCGTCTCCGGGAAGGTCACGGCACTGGTCGGCCACTCCGGGGTGGGTAAGTCCACCCTGGTCAACCGCCTCGTCCCCGATGCCTACCGCGAAACCGGCGCCGTCTCCGGGGTGGGCAAGGGCCGCCACACCTCCACCCAGTCCGTGGCCCTGCGCCTACCTGTGGAGGGCGGGGGCTGGATCATCGACACCCCGGGCATCCGGTCGTTCGGCCTGGCCCACGTCGACGACAACACCGTCATCGGCGTCTTCGATGACCTGGCGGCGGCGGTGGAAAACTGCCCGCGCGGCTGCACCCACCTCGGTCCCCCGGCCGACCCGGAGTGCGCTCTCGATAACTTCGAGCCGGACACCGCCTCGGCGCGACGCCGGGATGCGGTGCGCAAGCTGCTGGAGGCGCTGCGCTCCAAGGAGGAGTGGGAGCTCTAAGCCTCGATCCACCGATGTGCCCTCGGTGAATCGAGGTTAAGACTAGGGATTTCAACCCGTTCAGGGGTACCGTTTGTCTGCTTAATTTTCATTGCCCTGATTCAGGCCTTCTGGCAGTTTATGTTTAGGAAGATCATATTAATCTTTCAGGAAGGAGTGCTCTAGGCGATTCGGAGAAAGACCGTTGGTGCGGTCCTATGGCGTTAATAGCACTCGGGGTGGTATCCCCGGTCGCCCATGCCCAGCCAGAAGAGTTAGTGCCGTTTGAGCTAGAGATGGGGATCGAGCAATCCGATCATGTTCCGGATAGGAACGAGCCGTCGGTTGAAGATCAGCTGATTCAGTATGAACTGGATCATCCAGAGGTAGTTGCTGAATATGAACAGCAAGTCGTAATCGCTGCAGATAAGAACGCTGCCCTTCCTGCACCCAAGAGCACCTTGAACAAATATAAGAATTATCCCGCCAAATCTAGTGATAATTTTCCGGTGGGCGTAGTGACAGCGTGGTGCCATCACAGCAAGAGTGATGAACGCACTGAGCCCCGAGCTTCCCGCTGTCCCGACTACGTCAACCTCTGGAACAAGTTGAGGTACTAAGGGGCCATGAAAGACATCACGATGAGCCAGCGATTAGATGAACGATTCTTCCAGTCCTCCCGAAGCCTAAGATCCAGGTCCTCTCTTCTTCGGCTCGTCGCTGTGTACGATCTGCTTCACCTCGCAGACTCCTGGTCCATCACTGACCTGAACTCCGCCACAGGAAGATTGCAGGAGATAATCAACCTTCTTATAACCTTTATCGACTCCGGGGACGTACTCGCCCGCCACAAAGATCCAACTGTTCGTGCTCGAGAAGCGGCATTGTCAGGGTTGTGTTCACGATTTGCTGGCCCGCCGAGCGAAGAGCGTGGACAAGTTGTCACCATCTTCGATATGCCACAGTTCGTCCCCAACTATCAGTGGAAAGCCGCCTCTCTCGAACCTGAGAATCCAACTGTCGAAGTAAGGGTAGATTTTTCGGATATCAACCTGTCCCACCTCAGGGTTAGCGGGGTGACCCTCTCCAGACTACTTTTCCAGGGAGCAAACCTCAGTTACACGGAATTCGATGACGCCACGGCTAATGAAGCAAATTTTTCCGGTGCTAATCTTGAATCCACCACCTTCAATGGCAATTTCTGGCGCTCCAGTTTTGAACAATCTAGAGCAACAGGATTGATCGTTCGTGGGAATATGACCAAATCATCGTTCATAGGATGCGAACTAGCTTTTGCCTCTTTCACCGGTTCCAATCTGGAAGGATGTATCTTTGACGGTGCAAATCTCGACCAGGCCGACTTTACCGGGGCCACGTGCAATTTAGACACCTTCGACGGAGCAAGGGTGAGCGGTTCGACTATTTTTCCGGATGGATCATCCATAGACAAAGAGGGCCGTGATCAGGTAATGAAGCGATGGCCCGGCGTACAAGTTCTTTGACGTCAATGCCCCCTAGGGCTTCATCGATCCGAGTCAAGAGCTGGGTCGGCACCAACGGCGGGATGGCCAAACGATATTGAACGATCTTCTCTAGAAACTTTCTACCCGCAGCCGTCCCTTTTCCGGCGATGCCGGTCTCAGACAGTGTTTCGGTCACCGTCTGTTCGTCGTAGGCCAGCAGGAAATGAACACCGGGAAAACGGGCTCTTCCGGATCGAGGGTGCGTAGCAAGGTGTGAACGTTCACGGGGCGGGGTGCAGGGTCACACAACATGTAGGGGCCCTGGCCGGTGCAAGATGAGAGTTACTCCACTTTCAATCTGACCGATCCAGGAGTGTCAAGTGTCGGGAAGGTGAGGCATGGGACGACCACCGAAGTCAGCGATCGGGGCAGACGAACGCATGATCACTGCCTTTTGGGGGCAGGTCGCGCGCGTCCCCTTCGCTGAAGTCACCGCCTTCTCGATCATTTGGGAGGTCGGCTGCAACCGGGCGACGTTCTACTACTACTTCGACTCAGTCGACAACCACGCTCTCCGGGCCGTGGCGGCCTCGGTCCCCGTGGAGATCATCGACCTCATGGAGCGCCTCCTGGGCGGGGCCGTCGCGGGCGTGCATCTCGATGCCCACACCCGGTCCGCTGTCGAGCGACTGTGCCTGCTCGTCGGCGACGGCGGCTCCCCCTTGCTGATCAGCCACCTCAAGGAGCTCCTACAGCAGGTGTGGGTCCGCCGCTTCGACCTCGACACCACCCGGGAGGACGTGCAGGCGGTCACCGCGTTCATGGCGTCCGGGATCGTCGGCATCCTCGGCCAGTTCGCTGGCCGCCCCTGCGATGCGCTGTTCGACGCCCACCTGGCCACCATTGGCCGTGTCTTCACCGGCCCGGCCCTGGAGTTCGCGAAAGGCATACCACCCCAGGCATAGCCTGACATGAATAGGTCGAGTGGCCCCCCTCGCAGAGAGGGCGACCACTCGACCTATATCCTCCGAGATGTGCCTACCGTGATATGCCTTAGACGGCCTTCTGCGGCTCGGCCGCAGCGACCTTCTTACGCCACTCCGGGGTACGGCCGCTGAAGTTGAGCACGGCCTCCTTCACGGTGGGGCGCAGCTGGGCGAGCAGGCCCAGGCCGGTGCGCAGGCCGGCGCGCTCGCCGGTCTCGGAGGCGCCGACGTGCAGCTTCTCCGACACGGAGGGGTACTTGGTGAACGCCGCGTTGGAACGCACCTCAGGGGCGTTGTCGCGGTCGGCGGCCAGGTACTTGTTGGGCAGGCTCAGCTTGAGCAGGGTGCGCTGGACCTTGAGCAGCTGCATCGGGAAGGAGTCGGTGTTGTAGGGCAGGTCGAACTCCTCGCAGATCGCCTGGACGCGGGTGCCGATCTCCGCCAGGCGGTTGGACGGCATGTCCGGGAAGAGGTGGTGCTCGATCTGGTAGTTGAGGTTGCCGGACAGGATCGTGAGGATCTTGCCGCCCTTGAAGTTCGCGGACCCGAGCATCTGGCGCAGGTACCACTCGTCGTGGGTCTCGTTCTTCCACTGCTCCTTGGTGAAGGTCTCGGCCTCATCCGGGAAGTGTCCGCAGAAGATGACGGCGTAGGCCCACACGGAGCGCGCGAAGTTGGCGGTGGCGTTGGCGGCGACGGTGTGCATGAAGTTCGGGCCCGAGAGCGCGGGGAAGAGGATGTAGTCGCGCAGGCCCTGGGTGCCGGCCTTGCGCATGGTCTCCCAGAACTTCGGTGCCGTCTCCTCCCAGGTGGCGCGGCCGGCGGGGATCTTGCCCAGCTCGACGTCGTAGAAGCCGACGGCCCACTGGAACAGCGAGGCCAGGGTGAGGTTGATCACCGGCTGGAAGGCGTGCATGGGGGTCCACTTGCGGTCGCGGGTGACGCGCAGGACGCCGTAGCCGACGTCGGTGTCCATACCGAGGATGTTGGTGTACTTGTGGTGTGCGAAGTTGTGGGTGTGCATCCACTGGGAGGAGGGGCAGACGTTGTCCCATTCCCAGGTGGTGGAGTGGATCTCCGGGTCGTTCATCCAGTCCCACTGGCCGTGCATGACGTTGTGGCCGATCTCGAGGTTCTCGAGGATCTTGGACAGCGAGAGCAGGGCGACGCCGGCCAGCCAGGCCGGGCGGTAGCCGGAGAAGATGAGGGCGCCGCGGCCGGCGATCTCGATGTAGCGCTGGGTGCGGATGAGGCTCTTGATGTAGCGGACGTCCTTCTCGCCGAGGTCCGCCTCGAACTCCTCCTTGATGGCGTCGAGGCGCCGGCCGATTTCGCGGATGTCCTCGTCGCTGAGGTGGGAGTATGCCTTGATGTTGTCGATAGCCATGGTGTGAGGTCTCCTTTAGGCGTCGATGACGACGTCGCCGGCGGCCACGCCGACGCAGGTACGGATGCGGGAGCCGGGCTCCTTGGTGTCGCCGGTGCGCAGGTCATGGACATGACCGTCGACCAGCTCGCGGACGCAGGTCTGGCAGATGCCCATGCGGCAGCCGAAGGGCATCTGGACGCCGGCGGCCTCGCCGGCCTCGAGGATGGTGGTGGCCCCGTCGACGGTGGTCTCGATGCCGCGCTTGGCGAAGGTGATGGTGCCACCCTTGGCGTCGGAGGCACGGTCGAGGGTGAAGCGCTCGACGCGGATCTCCAGGTCGTTGTCGGAGGCCCAGGATTCGAGCTCGTCGAGCATGGTGGCCGGGCCGCAGGCGTAGACCACGCGCTCGCGGAAGTCCGGGACCAGCGTCTCCAGCACCTCCGGGGAGACGCGGCCGTCCTCGGAGGTGACCTGGATGTGGGCGTCGTAGTCGGCGAGGACGTCCTCGAAGATGAGGTCGGAGCGGTGGCGCACCGAGTGGACGACCTTGATGTCGGTGTCCTCGCGGCGGCCCTCCATGCTGCGGAGCATGGCGATGACCGGGGTGACACCCGAACCGGCGGTGACGAAGAGCAGCTTCTCCGGCAGCGGGTCCGTCAGGTGGAAGTCACCGGCCGGGGCGGCGAGGCGGACGTTGATGCCCGGGCGCGCGGTGCCGACGAGGTGGTTGGACAGCTTGCCCTTCTCCACCGCGCGGATGGTGATGGAGAACAGCCCGTCGGTGGTGTCGGGGGTGTTCGTCAGGGAGTAGGAGCGCCAGGTGTAGCGGCCGTCGACGCGCAGGCCGATGCCGATGTACTGGCCCGCCTCGAAGGAGACCGGAACGCCCCAGCCCGGGCGGATGACCATGTGGATGGTGTCGTCCGGGAAGCGCTCGACGCTCTCGATTTTGCCGCGGAGCTCTCGCTTGGACCACAGGGGGTTGGCCAGGACGGTGTAGTCGTCGGGCAGCAACGGGGTGGTGAATCGGCGCAGGACACTGCGGAAGCGTGCGAGCCGGTCGGGCGATTCGGTCATCGGCCTCTCCTTGAAATCGTAGGTTACGTCAGCGTAGCCTACGTCAACGTAACCGTGTTGTCCATCACCGGACAAAACTATCAGAGCAACTCGATGAGGAAGGGCAGTTCGGTGGGGTCGTAGAACGCCATGAAATTGTCCTGCGCGTCCCCGACCGTCAGCTCGGCGTCCTCGTCGCCGAGATCGGCGGCGTCGATGACCGCGACCGCGGCCTGCGTCGCCTCCTCCGATTCCGCGATGTCGATGTGGATCGCGGCGATGTCCTCCACCCGGATCTGCGGCGGGCGCAGCGCGACGACGGATTCCCCGTTCTCCGGGGCCAGCGTCACCGCCTCGTCCGCCACGTCGACGGAAACGACCACCCGGCGGTGCGGGAACGTCTCCTCGTCGCCGATGGCGAGCAGGCGCAGGGAGGCCTCAGCGGCGTCGAGGAAGGCGGCGTAGCCGATCTCGTCCTCGTCCCCGGAGGTGTAGAACTCCACCAGAGCGGGCGTCGCCGCGAAGCCCCAGCCGGAACGCGCGGTCATCGTCCCCGTCTCGTGCAGGGCGCTGAGCATGGCGAACGTCGCCGGCAGGTAGACCCGCACGCTAGAACTCACCCTCGATGTCGAAGATCGAGCAGATCTCGATGACCGCCCGGTCGAAGACCTGGTAGAGCACCCCCACCAGGCCCGCCTCGACGGCGCCCCGGACGTTGAGGATGGAATCGTCGACGTGGACGCAGTCGTTCATCGGCAGGTCGATGGCGGCGGCCGCGGCGGCGAAGGCTTCCGCCTCCGGCTTCTCGGCGCCGATCTCCCCGGAGAGCACGACGGCGTCGACGATGCCCTTGTACTCCCACTCACGGATGTGCTCCGCCCCCGGGCCGCCCGGATCATTGGACAGGATGGCGGTGGACACACCGTTGGTCTTCGCCGCCGCGAGCAGCTCCCGCCAGCGGCGCTGATCCTCCTCCGGCCCGTCCAGTACCCCGACAAAGTCCACGATCAGTCCACGCACTCGCTGCTCCCTCATGTCAATTCGCTCTCTGCGTGCCACAATAGTACCCAGCCCGCCCCGCGTCTGTCCCCGGTGACTCACTGGAGCAGCCATGTTGTCCCCCGTCCCCGGCTTCACGCACCTCAAGGTGCTCACCCCCGCACCGCCGCTTATCGACGCCCCACCGCCCCCCGCACCCCGCGAGACGGGGGCGCAGCGCCGCGCGGAGGCCCTGGTGCGGATCGCCCTCGAGGCCGCCTTCGGCCTGCGCTCCCTCCACCAACTGCGCCCGGCGCAGTTCTCCGGGCCGGTCCGCCTGCACGTGGCCGCGCGGCAGCGGATCACGGCCCGCGCCCCCGTGCGCGTGGACACCCTCCACCTGCGTGCCGACGGCGAGATCTTCGGCACCGCCGTCTCCGCCGGGCAGGCCTACGCCTTCACCGGGCGGGTGGAGGATATCCGGCTCCTCAGCTTTCGGGTGCTGTAGTGGCCGGATCCTCCTGCGGGGCGAACTGCTTGCGCAGCATGAACAGGTTGCGCACCGTGTCCTCCTTGATGCCCTCCTTCATGCCGTTGAACATGTCGCCGCCCTCCTTCTGGTACTCGACCAGCGGGTCGCGCTGCGCCATAGCGCGCAGGCCGATGCCCTCCTTGAGGTAGTCCATCTCGTAGAGGTGCTCGCGCCACTTGGTGTCGATGACCGGCAGGATGACCATGCGCTCGATGTTGCGCATCTGGGCCTCCCCGCCGATGGTGCTGACATTCGCCTCCAGCTCGTCGTACTGGGCGTTCGCGTCGGCGATGAGCGCGGCGCGGAGCTGCTCGGCGGAGACCTCGCCCCCGTGGTCGTCGAGAAGCTGCTGCCACGTGAAGGTCGGGCCGTAGAGGGACTCGAGGGCGTTCCACAGCTGCTCGAGATCCCAGTCCTCGACGTAGCCGACGGCGGTGGCGCCGTCGACGTAGGCGGAGACGGTCTCGTCGATCATGTTCCGGATGTACTGCTGGATGTCCTTCGCCTCGAGGATCTCGCGGCGCTCGGCATAGATGACCTTGCGCTGCTCGTTGAGCACCTCGTCGTACTTGAGGACGTTCTTGCGCATCTCGAAGTTCTGGTTCTCCACCTGCGCCTGGGCGCCCTTGATGGAGTTGGTGACCATCTTCGCCTCGATCGGGACGTCGTCCGGCACGTTGAGGCGGTTCATCATGTTCTCCATGGTCTGGCCCACGAAGCGGACCATGAGCTCATCGCGCATGGAGAGGTAGAAACGGGTCGAGCCCGGGTCGCCCTGACGGGCGGAACGGCCGCGGAGCTGGTTGTCGATGCGGCGGGACTCGTGGCGCTCGGTGCCGAGGACGTAGAGGCCGCCCGATTCGCGAACCTTGTCGCCCAGCTCGGCGGCGCGGGCGCGGGCGCGCGGCAGCTCCTCGTCCCAGGCGGCCTGGTAGGCCTCCTCGTCCGCGAAGGGGTCGAGGCCGCGCTCGCGCAGCTTGATGTCGAGGATGACCTCGGGGTTGCCGCCGAGCACGATGTCGGTACCACGGCCGGCCATGTTGGTGGACACGGTGACGGAACCGGGCAGGCCGGCCTGCGCGATGATCTGGCCCTCCTGTTCGTGGTGCTTGGCGTTGAGGACCTTGTGCGCGATGCCCCGGCGCTGGAGCAGCTCGGAGAGGTACTCGGAACGCTCGACGGAGGTGGTGCCCACCAGGATCGGCTGGCCGTTCGCGACCCGCTCGGCGATGTCGTCGGCGACGGCGGCGAACTTGGCCTCCTGCGTCTTGTACACGCGGTCGGTGAGGTCCTCGCGGACGTTGGGGCGGTTCGTCGGGATGGGGACGACGTCGAGCTTGTAGATCTGGTGCAGCTCGGCGGCCTCGGTCTCGGCGGTACCGGTCATGCCGGCCAGCTTGTCGTAGAGGCGGAAGTAGTTCTGCAGGGTGACGGTGGCCAGCGTCTGGTTCTCGTTCTTGATCTCCACCTGCTCCTTGGCCTCGATGGCCTGGTGCATGCCCTCGTTGTAGCGGCGTCCGCCGAGGACGCGCCCGGTGAAGGCGTCGACGATCATGACCTCGCCGTTGCGGACGATGTAGTCCTTGTCCCGGGTGAACAGCTCCTTCGCCTTGATGGCGTTGTTGAGGTAGCTGACCAGGGTGGAGTGCTCCGGGGCGTAGAGGTTGTCGATACCCAGCTGGTCCTCGACGTACCCGACGCCGTCCTCGAGCACGCCGACGGTGCGCTTGCGGTGGTCCACCTCGTAGTGGATGCCCTCCTTCATGCGCGGGGCGAGCTGGGCGAAGACGTTGTAGAACTGCGAGGAGCCGTCGACCGGGCCGGAGATGATGAGGGGGGTACGGGCCTCGTCGATGAGGATCGAGTCGACCTCATCCACGATGGCGTAGTGGTGGCCGCGCTGGACCAGATCCGACAGGGAGCGGGCCATGTTGTCGCGCAGGTAGTCGAAGCCGAGCTCGTTGTTCGTGCCGTAGGTGATGTCGGCGGCATAGGCCGTGCGGCGCTGGTCCGGCTGCATCTCCGAGAGGATGACGCCGACCTCGAGCCCGAGGTAGCGGTGGACACGGCCCATCATCTCCGCGTCACGCTTGGCCAGGTAGTCGTTGACCGTGACGATGTGCACGCCCTGGCCCTCGAGGGCGTTGAGGTAGGCGGGCAGCACCGAGGTCAGGGTCTTGCCCTCACCGGTCTTCATCTCGGCGACGTTGCCGAAGTGCAGGGCGGCACCGCCCATGACCTGCACGTGGTAGGGCTTCTGCCCGAGGACGCGCCACGCCGCCTCGCGGGCGGTGGCGAAGGCCTCGAGGAAGATGTCGTCGAGGGAGGCGCCGTCGGCCAGGCGGGCGCGGAACTCCGCGGTCTTACCCTTGAGCTCCTCGTCGCTGAGCGCGGTGTACTCGTCGTCGAGGGCGAGCACCTGCTCAGCCATCTTGTCGAGACGCTTGACGGTGCGCCCTTCACCGGCGCGAAGCAGCTTGGACAGTCCGAACACGTGCAGTCGTCCTTAAGGGTGTGAGGGGTACAAGTTTCTTCCGGGTCATTGTACGCGCCGACGCCAACGCCGCCGCCCCCGGGAGGGGAACGGCGGCGCAGGATCCGACGCTGAGAACTACTTCTCTTCTTCAGCCAGGGAGATGAGACCGTAGTCGAAGGCGTGGCGACGGTACACCACGGACGGACGGTTGTTCTCCTCGTTGATGAAGAGGTAGAAGTCGTGGCCGACGAGCTCCATCTCCGACAGCGCGTTATCCACGCTCATCGGGGTGGCGGTGTGCTCCTTGGAGCGCACGACCTGGCCCGGGACAACGTCCTTGACGGAGTCGGCGTACGGGTCGACGTCGTACTGGTTCTCCTCGCGGATCTTCTGGGCCTCGGCGACCATCTCGGCGGCGGCGACGCCGGTCGAGGTGGGTGCGCGGTGGCCGGAGCGCGAGATGGAACGACGTGCCTTGACCTTGCGCAGGGAACGCTCCATCTTGGCCAGTGCGGTCTCGAGTGCGGCGTAGAAGCTGTCCTCCTTGGCCTCGGCGCGCGCCAGGTGGCCCTTGCCGGTGGCGGTGATCTGGATCCGGTCGGACTCCGACTCACGACGCGGGTTCGGCTCGTGCTGGAGTTCCACGTGGAAGAAGGTCAGGGTCGGGTCGAGCCGCTCAATCTTGGCGAGCTTGGAGTTGACGCGCTCGGCGAAGTGCTCCGGCACCTCGACGTTGCGGCCCGTGATGGTGACCTGTGCCTCGGGGCTCAGGACATCGGTGTTCTCAGCAGGTGATGTCATCTGCTTCCTCCCTACTAGTGGTGGGACAACTTCAGTAACACCCATCGTACATCTGGTCATAACCGGGCGGCCATCACCCCCCGCGTTTCATGCGTGACAGATCACAATCGCCCCGACGACGGTGCACCCGGCCGCGAAAAGCACCTCTGAGCTGGCTGCCAGGGTGCTTCCGGTGGTGGCCACATCATCGACCAGCAGCACCGGAGCACCCGGGACGCGCTCCAATTCGACCGCTCCGGCGAGATTCTCCCGCCGCTTCTCGACGCCCAACCCCACCTGGTCGACCACCCGCCCGGCGTGACGCAGCGCCCGGATCACGGGCAGTCCGCTCGCCCGGCACACGTCGGCGACGGGGTCCCCACCCCGCAGGCGGGCCTGGCGGGGCCGGGTGGGGGCGGGGACGAGGAGAGGGGCGTCGATAAGCTCGCCGCGGGCCTGGAGAGCCGCGATCCCGGCGGCGAGGACCGCCCCCAGGTGGCGGCGGACCGCGAGGTTACGCCGCTCCTTCATGGCCAGGACGACGCGGCGGTGGGTGTCGGCGTAGGGGCCGAAGGACCACACGGGCACGTGCGGGTCGACGCGGGTGCTGATCCGCCGCGGCGGGGTGCGCAGGCGCTCCCGGCACCGCGGGCACAGGTGCTCCCCCGGCGCGGAGCACCCGGCGCACCGCCGCGGGAGGAGCAGGTCCATGTCAGTCGGCGGTCACCGGCGCGGCACGCTGGCCCTGCAGCCCCGAGACCTCGCGCCAGAAGACGTTGTCGCCGCCGGTGGTGGGCAACTGCAGCGTGGCCTGCGCATCGGTGAGGTAGAGCATGGACGGGGTGGCGGCGACCGCCACCACCGGCGCGGTGATGTTGCCCGAGGGCAGCGACGTCGCCGCGGAGCCGTCCTGCTCGACGCGCCAGACCGGGGTCTCCGGGGTGGAGGTGCCCACCAACAGCGAACCGTCCGGCTGCCAGTCCAGCGACAGGGCCGTGCCGCCCAGCTGGGGAGCCAGCTCGCGGACGTTGACGATGCGCCGCTCCGCCGGCCCGGTCCGCTCCACGACGCCGACGTGGATGCGGCCCTCGATGATCATGGCGATGCGGGCTCCGGAGTTCGACAGGCGGATGACCGAGATCTCCCCCGCGGTGGACTCCAGCGCGGAGGTGTCCACCTCCGATTCACTGCGCTCCCCCGAGGGCCCGGAGAGCACGACGCGGACGATACGGTCCCCGTCGACGACAACCCACTGGTTGTTGCGGTCGAACTCGAAGGTGGGCCGGGAGATCGTCCGGGCGCGCACCGCCTCGGAGAGCTCGCCGTCGACCATCCCGGTGAGCAGCACGGACTCCTCCCCCTCCCGCCGCACGACGGCGACGTTGCCCGAGGCGGAGATGTCGACGGACTCCAGGCCACCGAGCTGCCCGAGCGCCCCCTCCACCGGGCTCACCTGGTTGGAGGCCACGCGGCTGACGCGACCGTCGGTGAGCGCGTAGAGCGGCACCGGCGCGGTGGCGTTGACCCGGGGGTTGAACTCCGCGACATCGTCGCTGCTCAAGGTCTCGTAGCCCGGGGCCAGGGGCTCGCCGTCGACGACGACGGTGTAGGGCTCCGGGATGTTGGCCACCGCGAGGGTCCAGACGAGCTGCGCGGCGAAGAGCAGGCGATCCTCCGGCTCGACGTCCGCGAAACCGGTGAAGTGATAGGCCCCGTCGACCACGCCCGCGAAGGTCGCCCCGCGCGGGACCACCTGCCGCACACCCGGCGCCAGCGAGGGCGAGGGCCCCTCGAGCAGCAGGGTGATGAGCGCGGAATCCAGGGACTGGTGGCCCGAGTAGATCCACCGCCGGTCGGACACGAGCACCTGGCCGCTGGGATCGAGGAAATAGAGGCGCTGCGGCTGGAACTGGTTGCGCAGCTCCGTGCGCTCGAGGACCACGCCGGAGGGCAGGGACTCGATGCGCCACTCCCCGTTGGCCCGGATCATCTCGATGGTGGCCTCGTAGACCCCGTTCTCCGGCTCATAGGCACCACCCGTGGCGATCCGGCCGACCACCGCGCCACGCACGTTGAAGGTGCGCCGCTCGCTCGTGGCGCCGGGGGCGGTGACCAGGTCGATGCGGTTGACCACCAACACGGAATCGTGCGGATCCCACTGCTGCGAGGTCTCCCGCGCCAGGAAGGAGCGCGCCACCTGATAGTCCTGGCTGGGATGGGCGTTGGCGGTGTAGAAGTCACGCAGCAGCAGGTCCGGCTCCCGCCCGGGCTGGGGGCCCAGATTGGAGCCTTCCTCGATCTGCGGCTCGAAGGAGCGGATGGCCTGCGGCTCGGTGTTGGTGGGCAGGGTGGTGCAGCCGACGAGCAGGCCGCAGGAGGCGGCAACGGCCGCCAGGGTTCTCAGGCGCGGGAAACGTGTCATGCGGACGGGGCCTCCAGTTCCAGGGGGCTGGCGGGCACCGGCTGTCGGGGCTCACGCGGCAGCACCATGCGGAACTGCGAGCCCACCCCGATCGTGCCGGAGGCGTCGAGCTGCCCGCCGTGGAGGACGACATCCTCGCGGGCGATGGCCAGGCCGAGGCCGGTGCCGCCGGAATGGCGGCGTCGGGAAGCATCGGCGCGCCAGAAACGATTGAACACGAGCTCCTCCTGCCCCGGCTTGAGGCCGACGCCGTGATCGGTGACGGTGATGGCCACGGCGTCGTCGTTCTCGGCGAGTTCCACCTCGACGGGGTTGCCCTCGGAATGGTCGATGGCGTTGGCGAGGAGGTTGCGCAGGACCCGCTCGATGCGGCGCGGGTCGCCGGTGATCATGACCGGCGCCTCCGGGGTGTCGAAGGTGACGTCCACCTCCAGCTTCTGCGCCAGGTGGCGGGTCTGCTCCCAGGCGGCGGTGATGCAGGAGCGGACGTCGATACGGGCCTCGGCGAGATCGGCGACCCCGGCGTCGTGGCGCGAGATCTCCAGCAGATCGGCGAGGAGTTCCTCGAAACGGTCGAGCTCGCGGACCATGAGCTCCGAGGCGCGGCGGGCGTGCGGCTCGAGGCTGTCGGGGTCGGAGGCGATCATGTCGGCCGCCATGCGCACGGTGGTCAGCGGGGTCCGCAGTTCGTGGGAGACGTCGGAGGTGAACTGGCGCTGGAGGTTGCCGTACTCCTCGAGCTGGTGGATCTGCTTGGACAGTTTCTCCGCCATGTCGTTGAAGGACAGTGCCAGGCGCGCCATCTCGTCCTCGCCGTCGACGATCATCCGCTCCCGCAGGTGGCCGGCCGCCAGGCGCTGGGCGATGCGGGACGCCGAGCGCACGGGTGCGGTGACCTGCTGGGTGGCCAGCCAGGCGATACCGACGAGGAGGACGACCACCACCACGCCGGCGGCGGAGAGCAGGCCGCGCAGCAGCGCCAGGGTCGATTCGTCCGACTCCATCGACATGACGAGGAAGACCTGCAGATCGGGGATGTCCGAATCCGTCGGGGTGCCGATGACCAGCGCGTTGTACGCCGAGCCGTCCGTGCGGTCGACGGTGGCGAACTGGTAGGAGACCTGGTCCTCGGAGACGAAGCGCCGCAGCTTCTCCGGGATGCGGTAGCCCTCCGGGGAGGTGACGGTGTTGCCGTCCGGCTGGGAGACGACGAGGACCGGTTCGTAGACGGCGGCCGTCCCCGACTGGTCCGTGCGCTGGGTGAGCGCCGCCCGGGCCGAGTTGAGCCGCACCTGCAGCGTCGAGGTGGCGGAGGTGGCGTCGATCTGCTGCTCCACGGCGGCGCGGGCCCGGTCGATCTCGGAGTTGGCGATGTCGTACTTCGAGTCGACGAGACGCGAGGTCACCACCGAGATGAGCGCCATCCCCAGGATGAACATGACCACCGCGGACGCGACGAAGATCGAGCCGATGACCCGGACCTGAAGCGAGGTCCGCCACATCTCGCTGACCCGGTCAAAGGCGCGGTTGAAGAAGGCGGGGATCTGGGCGAGGATGGGCCGACCCCCTATTCCGCCAGGCCCGTCTTGTAGCCCACGCCGCGCACGGTGAGCACGATCTGCGGGTTCTCCGGGTCCTTCTCGATCTTGGCGCGCAGCCGCTGGACGTGGACGTTGACCAGGCGGGTGTCGGAGGCGTGGCGGTAACCCCACACGTTCTCCAGCAGTTCCTCACGGGTGTGCACCTGGCGGGGCTTGCGGGCCATCTCCAGGAGCAGGTCGAACTCCAGCGGCGTCAGCGAGATCTCCTCGGAGCCGCGCTTGACGGTGTGCTCCGGGACGTCGATGGTGAGGTCGCCGACCTCGAGGATCTCGGTGGGCTCGGAGTCGGTGCGGCGCAGGCGCGCCCGGATGCGGGCGATGAGCTCCTTCGGCTTGAAGGGCTTGGTGATGTAGTCGTCGGCGCCGGTCTCCAGGCCGAGCACCACGTCGACCGTGTCGGTCTTGGCGGTGAGCATGACGATGGGCACCCGCGACTCCAGGCGGATCGCCCGGCAGATGTCGACGCCGTTCATGCCCGGCAGCATGAGGTCGAGGAGGATGAGGTCCGGCTGATGCTCGCGGAAGGCGGGCACGGCCTCATTGCCGTCCATGACGGCCACCGGATCGAAACCCTCGGTCTCGAGAACCAGGGTGAGCATGTCGGAGATCGACGGGTCGTCGTCGACCACCAGAATCTTGGGCGCCATGGAAAATCACAGTCCTTGAGTTATGTGTGCGATCTCTTGCAATATTACGTCCGCGTCGGTGGTCACAAGCCACCGACCCGCCCAGCCCTGCTCCGCCAGCCTCAGATACGCATCATAGGTGCGCTGCTGCAGGTCCGCGTCGCGTTCGTAGCGGTCGCGCTCCCGGGTGGCGTCAAGCGCTTCCCGCGACCGGGCCCGCTGCGCGGCCGTCGCCGGTTCCGTCGCCAGCAGGACCTGCAGGTCAGGGACGGGCAGGCCGAGGCGTTCGAATTCGAGCTGATGGACCCAGTCCATGACCGCGTCGTCGCGCAGCCGGGCCGCGGAGTACGCGGCGTTGGAGGCGACATAACGGTCGAGCAGGACGATGTCCGCGGAGTCGACGTAGCGTTCCAGTTCCGCGCGGGCGCCGTGCCGGTCGAGGGCGAACAGCGTCGCCATGGCGTACGCCGAGTCGGTGAGGTCCCCCATCCGGCCGTGCAGGGCCTCCTGCACCAGCTGGGCGGGTGCGGAGGTGTCGTAGCGCGGGAACGCCAGGACATCGGCGTCGACACGCTCACGGATGGCGCGGACCAGGGTGTTCTTGCCGGCTCCGTCGATGCCCTCGATGGCGATGATCATCTAGGACAGCGCCTCCGTGAAGGCCTCGACGTCCTCGTCCGCCTCGACGCTCTCGAGCAGTTCCGCGGCGGCCTCGTTGAGGGACTCGTCGCCGGAGCCGATGAGCTCGCGGATGTAGGGGTAGCTGTCGGCGACGTCCCCGGCGGAGAAGGGGGCCCCGGCCCAGATGGCGGCGATGGTCGCGGCGGCCAGTCCGTTGAGCCGCTCCACCTCGGAGACGTTGGGCTGCTTGAGGACCAGCAGGCAGGCGTCGCGGACGGCCTCCACCACGTCGTCCTCGTCGAGTTCGTTGAGATCATCGAGGAAGTCGATGTTGTCGTCCTCGGCGAAGATGGTGACATCCCAGGTGCTCATGGTGTTGTTTTCCTCTCTCCAGCGACTCTCATGCGAAGCTGAGTTTCCCTGAGGGGAACATGAGGCTCGCAAAACTAGTCGTGTCCTACTTATTCGTCTGCTATGTTGTTACCGAGTTGTTACCGATACCAGGAAGGGACAGGCAGGGTGAACACCGAAGCGCGTCGCGTCTACATCTTCATCGTCGTCGGTCTACTTGCCGCGGCCGCCATCGGATACGGAGTCTGGCGGGCCAGTACTCCCGCGACCCCTTCCGCCTCTGATATTGCCACGCAGACCCCCGAGGTAGCCACAATTTCGGAGCACACCCAGTTGCCGCAGGTCACCACCCCCTCCCCCGAGCCGGACACCAGCACGGAGGCGGCCGCGCAGACCCCCGCACCCCCGCGTAACGACGACCCCTTCCTCGCCCCCCACGCCCTCGTCCAGGCCGTGCCGAGCGTCATCGCGCCCACCACGGTCTACCGGCCGGAGAACGTGCGCCCCAGCGCCACGTCCACCTCGACCGCCCCGATGGAACCGACGGAGACTGCCGCGCCGACCGACGCCGTCGAGCCGGAGCTCCAGACCACGTCGGACACCCCGACCACCGCTCCGGCGCCCACGACGACCTCCCCGGCCCCGGCCCCGAGCGAGACGGCCACCCCGACGCCGACGCCGACCGCCACCCCGAGCGAGCCGAACGGGCAGCAGCCGCAGTCTGAACCCGACCAGCCTGCAGAGCCCACCGAGCCCACCGAGCCCGAGGTCGAGCAGGCCGCGGTCACCCAGCCGCAGTCGGCCTGGTGGAACCCCGCCCGCTGGTTCCCCTTCAGTTCCTGACGCCCGCTACACGCTGGCGATGAACAGTTCGCCACCCTCGACGCTCGAGACCTCCCACGCGGGGTCCGAGGCCGGGATCCACGCCGCCTCCCCCGGGCGCAGACCCAGGTTGCCCAGCTGCACCTCTCCCGCGGTGCACAGCGCGATGGCGGGACCGTCGTGGGAGAAGGTGAAGGCCCCGGCGGGGGCGAGGTCGTGGCGGTGCAGGCGGAACTCGTCGGCCGGCACCTGGTATTCCCCGTCGACGCAGGTGGCCACGGGATCGCTGATGGAGTGGAAGCGCAGGATGCGCACCAGTTCGGGGACGTCGACGTACTTGGAGGTCAGGCCACCGCGCAGGACGTTGTCCGAGTTGGCCATCACCTCGACCCCGAGGCCGGAGACGTAGGCGTGCAGGTGCCCCGCGTCGAGGTAGAGGGCCTCGCCGGGGCGCAGCACCAGGTGGTTGAGCAGCAGCGCACCGAGCACGCCGGTGTCGCCGGGGTAGCGCTCCTGCAGCTCGAGGATGGTGGCCAGGACGTCGGAGATCCAGTCGCCGCGGTCGAGTTCCTCCCGGGCGGCGGCCACGACGGCGTCGATAAGCGCGGTGCGGGCGGCCGCGGGAATGGTGATCCACGTGGTGAACAGGCCGCGGAGGCTGTCCTCCTCCGCCTCGGGGTCGAGGATGGTGAGGTAGCGGTCCAGCTCCGGGCAGTGCAGCGCCGCGAAGAGTTCGCGGGTGCGGTCGAGGGGGCGGAAGCCGACCATGGCGTGGAAATCGGTGAGCGCGACGACCAGTTCGGGCTTGTGAGAGGCGTCGGGGTAGTTGCGGTCGGGGGCGTTGAGGGGGATGCGCTGGGCGTTCTCCCGCTCGAAACCCTCCCGGGCCTGCTCGGCGGAGGGGTGGGCCTGCAGGGACAGAGGCTCGGCGGCTCCCAGGAGCTTGAGCAGGAAGGGCAGGCCGTCGCCGAACTGCGCGCGGACGCGCTCCCCCAGCGCGGCTGCGGGGTCGGCGGCGATGATGTCGGTGAGGGGGCGGCCGTCGATAAGCGAGGAGCCGACCGGATGGGCACCGAACCACACCTCGGCCTCCGGGCGGGAGGACGGGGTCGGCTCACCCCGCAGCTCAGGGATGAGCGTGCGGGAACCCCAGGGGTAGCTCCGGGGGGTGCCGGTGAGCTTCTGCATTCAGTAGTCCTCAGTTGGTGCTTCAGGAAGGTCGTACGTCGTGGCAGCCAGCCCCCGCGTGATCAACTGCAGGGCGCCGGCCAGGGGCCCGATGCCCGGGGTGTCGCAGTTGACGGCGAGCGCGTCGGGCAGGGTGGCGGCCACGTCCGGGTCTTCAGCCCAGACAACAGTCCTCAACGGTACCAAATCGAGCGGGCCGTCCAGGAGCGGGTCGTGGAACACATCGCGGACGGGCGCCTGGGGCAGCACCTCCAGCTCATCCATCGCGGCCACCCCGGAGGGTAGGCCCTTGAGCGACCACAACACGGACATGAGCTCGGCGATGGCGAAACCGTGCCGGGAGCGGCCCGTGTGCAGCACGCGGGCCAGCTCCGCGAACTCGCGCAGCTGGCGGCCGGGGTTGACCACGTCGTCGCGCTCGGGCGAGAGCTGCTCGAGCTCCTCGTCGATGACGGCGGCGATCCCCTCCAGCCGCTGGGTCACCAGGTCCGGGTCCTCCTCGAGCAGATCGAGGACCGTGCCGATGGCGATGATCGAGCGCGCCGGCGATGCCCCGAACACGGTCGGCAGCGCCGGCACCAGGATCGTGTCCGTCGGGCGGTCGCTGAGGATCGGCCCCCGCGGCGGCCCGACGAGCACCGTCGTCGCGCCCCGCCGGTCGGCGGCGATGAGCCCCTGGGAGGTCTCCGGGTCATCCGCGCGGTCGCCGACCACCAGGACGATGTCGAGGGCGCCGACATAGGCCGGCAGCGCGTCGGTGACGACGACCGGCACCCGCAACGGCGAACGCATCCGCACGACGAAACGCGCGGCGGCCGCGGCCACCTGGTCCGTGGCCACCACGACGAGGCTGCGCGGCTGCAGGCGGTAGAGTCCCGCCAACTGCGGCACGGCCCCGGCGAGCGCCCTCACCTGGGCGCCTTCGTGGGCCACGTCATAGAACTTCACCGTCTCCCGCTTGTAGGTGGAGCCGTCGAGATAGGCGTCGAGAGAGCTGTTGTCCATGCGGTCCAGGATAGTGCTCACCACCTGTGGGCAGCCTGTGTGCGACGATGGGGGCATGACGGACGTCATCTACCTGATCGCCCCGGCCGGACACCCCAACTTCGGCGATGAGTTCATCGTCTCGTCGTGGCTGCGGGAGCTCGCTTATCGACGCCCCCGCGCCCGCGTCATCCTCGACTGCCACTCCCCCGGCTCCGCCGCCGTGCTGCACTACGCCGCCCACCCGGACCTCACGGTCACCGACACCGTGTGGCGCCTGGCCAACCAGTGCTCCTCGCCCGCCGAGGTGGCCACCGCCGTGGCGGACCCGACCCGCCTGCCGACGCTCATCCCGGGACTCAACCTGGCGAAGTCCGTCGACGTCGTCCACGTCCTGGGGGGCGGCTGGGTGACCGACCTGTGGCCGCAGCACATCCGCGTCATCGCGGCGGCGGCCTCCCTCGGAAGGGACGGGGCCCGTCGATTCGCCACCGGGATGGGCCTGTTCCCGGGACACGGGAGCGCCGGGGAGCTGGCGCACTGGTGGTCGCTGTTCGACGTCCTCACCGTCCGCGACACCCCCTCCCTCGACTTCGCACCTGCCCTCCCCGGCGAGGATGACTCCTGGCTGGCGGCCGCCGATCCCCGCGCGCGCGGCGGGCTGGGGCACGGCCCCGAGGACGCGCGGCTGCGCGGCACGATCGTCTCCGCCCAGTCCGACCTGCTGCGCATCCCGGTCGAGGAGCTGGCGCAACGCATCGTCCGCCAGCTGCGGGAGCTGGGCACGACGGGCGATGACCTGGCCTTCGTCGAGTGCATCCCGGGCGGGGACTGGGTGGTGTGGGACGCGATGTGCCGGCTCGACCCGGAGCTGACGGCCGGGGCCCGCTACGTCGGTTTCGACGACCTGTGGGCGCACGGCCTGCCCGCCCGTGCAGGTCAGACGTGGATCTCCACCCGCTTCCACCCGCACCTCATCGCCGCCGCCCGCGGCGCCCAGGGTATCGCCGTCTCCGTCCACGAGCGCGACTACTACGAGGTCAAGCACGCCTCCGTGAGCTCCGGGTGGCCGGTGACCGATCTCGCGGAGCCCACCCGGCCGGGGCCGGGGGTGGAGGATGTGACGGGGCGTCGAGAAGCGGCGGTCGAGCTGGCCGAGGACCTCTACCCGGGCGCCCGCCGCGGCATGCTCAGCCGCGTGTTCAGGCGCGGATGACGGCGAGGATCTCGGCGACGAGCTCCTCGACCTCGGCGCGGGTGGGGGCCTCGACGTTGAGGCGCAGCAGCGGCTCCGTGTTGGAGGCGCGGACGTTGAACCACGCCTTCGAGTCCCGCAGCTCGACGGTGACGCCGTCGAGCTCATCGACGGACGCGGTCCGCGCCGCGAAGGCGTCGAGCACCGCCTGCGTGCTGGCGGCCTGATCGGCGACGGTCGAATTGATCTCCCCGGAGGCCTCATAGCGCTCGTACTCGGCCATCATCTGCGACAGCGGCTGCTCCTGGGACCCCAGCGCGGCCAGCACGTGCATGGCGGCGAGGATGCCGGAATCGGCGTTGAAGAACTCGGTGAAGTAGTAGTGCGCGGAGTGCTCGCCGCCGAAGACGGCGCCGGTCTCGGCCATCTTCGCCTTGATGAAGGAGTGGCCCACGCGGGTACGCACCGCGGTGCCGCCGTTCTCGGCGATGATCTCCGGCACGGAGCGCGAGGTGATGAGGTTGTGGATGATCGTCGCCCCCGGATGCTCCTGCAGATACCGCTTCGCGACGATCGCCGTCACCGCCGAGGGACTCACCGGGTCGCCGTTCTCATCGATGACGAAACAGCGGTCGGCGTCCCCGTCGAAAGCGAGCCCGATGTCCGCCTTCTGCTCGACGACGAACTTCTGCAGGTCCCGCAGGTTCTCCGGGTCCAGCGGATTGGCCTCGTGGTTGGGGAAGGTGCCGTCCAGCTCGAAGTACAGCGCCCGCACGTCCAGCGGCAGCCCCTTGAACACCTCCGGGACGGTGTGCCCACCCATGCCGTTCGCGGCGTCGACCGCCACGACGAGCGGCCGGATGCTGTGCAGATCCACCAGGTCGCGCAGGTACTCGCCGTAGACCTCGAGGCAGTCCTGCTGCTTCTCCGCACCCCGCTCCCCCGCGTACTCCGGCACGCCCGCCACCAGCAGATCGGTGATCTCCCGCAGTCCCGAATCCTGGGACACCGGGCGCGCGCCCGAGCGGCACAGCTTGATGCCGTTGTACTGCGCCGGGTTGTGGGAGGCGGTGAACATCGCGCCCGCGCACTGCAGGGTGCCGGCGGCGAAGTAGAGCTGATCCGTCGAGGTCAGGCCCAACATGATGACGTCCAGGCCCTGCGCCCGCACCCCCGCGGAGAAGGCGGCGGCCAGCTCCGGGGAGGAGGGACGCATGTCATGGCCCACGGCCACGGTCGTCTCCCCCTCCTCCCGCAGGATCCTGCCGAAGGCGGCACCGGTGTCCCGGATGAACTCAGGGGTGATTTCCGTACCGACGACGCCTCGGACGTCATAGGCCTTGATCACACGGGACACATCTTCACGGCTGCGCTGGGTCATGAGGTCAGATGATACCCCGTGGCCTGCGCAGTGCAGCCGGGCTCAGGCCTGGGTGTCCTCGGTGTCGGTGCCGGTGCCGGTATCGTCCGAGCTGATGATCCGCAGGTGGGCCCGACGCCGCTGCTTCTCGTCGTAGACGCGACGGGCCCGGTGCACCGGATGCAGGGAGGTGTCCGGGTCGGCCGGATCCTCGGGGTGCAGCTGCGGCCCGGTGGAGTCGACGAGACCGCTGGTCACGCGGCCCGCCTCCCGGACGGCCTCGGCCAGCGCCGTGAGGTCCTCGTCATCGTCGATGTCGATGTGGTCCACGCGGAGCATCTCCCAGCCC
The DNA here is from genome assembly GCF_042658165.1 of Corynebacterium nasicanis. Classification (NCBI taxonomy): domain Bacteria; kingdom Bacillati; phylum Actinomycetota; class Actinomycetes; order Mycobacteriales; family Corynebacteriaceae; genus Corynebacterium; species Corynebacterium nasicanis. The sequence continues at coordinate 694,336 of NZ_JBHSQE010000009.1, read as the reverse complement.
AGCGGGGCGGTGATCTTCTCGGCGTGGTGGTCGCACAGGTCCCAGCTGTGGGGCTCGGCGGCGGGCGCCAGCGGGCCGACGACGGCCGTGGACTCGGCGTAGGCGTAGGTCATGGTGGCGACGGCAGGCTTGCCGCAGCCCGGGCGGGAACAACGTCGGAACTGGCTCACGAGCACCAAGTCTAAACCCTTGCTTGAGAATCTGGAACCCCCGCGCGCCGCGACCGGCCCGCCGGGCGCGCTGCCTAAGATCAGGGACCATGCACACCAGGACGTTCCGCGACCGCCGCGGCCGCGGGGTGCGCGGCCCCCTGCTCCCCATGGACGCCCCGCGCTACCGCACCCGCGCCGAAGCCTTCGACGTCGCCGTCCTGGAGGCCTACGCCCCGCTCCAGCACTCCTATCCGGAGCAGCTGGCCCACCTCGACATCGCGGTGGACACGGTGCCCCGCATGCGGCTGCGGGCCGACATGTCCGTGCTTCCCGACGAGATCGTCGCCGACGGCCCCGTACCGCTCGGCCGCGTCATCCCCGCCGGTATCGACGCCCAGGGGCAGCCCACCCGCGCCCGCCTCGTCCTCTTCCGCATGCCCATCGAGCAGCGCAGCGCCACGCCGGAGGAGCGGGAGGAACTGCTCACGGGGATCCTCACCGCGCTGGTGGCGCAGTTCCTCAACCTGGATCCGCGGGACATCGACCCGGAGTTCCCCTTCTAGCGCGGCGGGGAGAGTCCCGGAATCGCGAAAAGGCGACCCCGCAGGGTCGCCCGGGACTGTCCGTCAGCCGATCTGCTTCTTCAGGCGGCGGCGCTCACGGTCGGAGAGCCCACCCCAGATACCGAAGCGCTCATCGTGCTCGAGCGCGTACTCGAGGCAGTCGTCGCGGACCGCGCAGGCCTGGCAGATGCGCTTGGCCTCGCGGGTGGAGCCGCCCTTCTCGGGGAAGAACGCCTCCGGGTCTGTCTGGGCGCAGAGGGCCTGGTCCTGCCATTCCTGCTCCACCGCCCCGAATAGTTCGTCGAGGCTCATCTCTGCAGCCGCTCCGTTGATGCTGGCCACTCCTCCACGGAGAACGGCGCCGTCAGCCATGTCTTCCACGGTGTCCCCCTTCTCCGGTCGGTGGTTGCTTGTGGTGTTTCTTACACTGATGTGATTACACACGCGATCACTAAATGTCGTCAACCGAATCCGGGGGGAATATCGCCTTATTTCCCGTTTCCGCAGGCGACTATTCACACCAGTAACAACCGCACCACTCGAATCACCTAGGGGGTAAACCGCGGGGGTACGACATATGGTGGTGCCGCCCCACCCTGACAACAACTGACAGGAATCTGGGCGTTTCCCGGCGTGTCGTCACGCATCCGAGGAAAAACGCACCCCGTTGTCCGGAATGATCACACCTGGCCAGACGCGCATACCGCCCTCCAGCTCACAACGCGCCCCGATCTGCGCCCCCTCACCGATGACGCACCCGGTGATCCGGGCGTTGGCGCCGATCCGCGCCCCCGAGGCAATGATCGAATCGCGGATGACGGCCCCCGGCTCGATGGTCACGCCGTCGAACACGACCGTGTCGTCGAGGCGGCAGCCCGCCCCGATCTCCGAGCCCCGGCCGACCCACGTGCCACCGACCAGGATGGTGCCGGCGGCGACGCCCGCGGTGTCGTCGACAAGCGACTCGCCGGTGCGGCCCTCGAGCAGCGGGGAGTGCGCGATGCCGCGCACGAGATCGGAGGAACCGCGGACGAAGTCGTCCGGGCGGCCCATGTCGCGCCAGTAGGCGTAGTCGACGTGGCCGAAGACACGGCGGCCTTCCGCGAGCAACGCGGGGAAGGTCTCGCGCTCGACGGAGACGACGCGCCCGGCGGGGATCCCGGCGATGAGCTCGCGGCGGAAGACGTAGCAGCCGGCGTTGATCTGGTCGGTCGGCGGGTCCTCGGTCTTCTCCAGGAACTCGAGCACCCGGCCGTCCTCGTCGGTGGGCACGCAGCCGAAGGCGCGCGGGTCGGGCACGCGCACGAGGTGCAGGGTGACGTCCGCCTCCTTCTCCGCGTGGGTGGCCAGGATGGCGCGCAGGTCCGTGCCGCCGAGGACGTCGCCGTTGAAGACCATGACCGTGTCGTGGCGCAGGCGGTCATACACGTTGCGGATACCGCCGCCGGTGCCGAGCGCCTCCTCCTCGACGACGTACTCGATCTCCAGTCCCATGTCGGAGCCGTCGCCGAAGTACTCCTCGAAGACCTCCGCCCGGTAGGACGTGCCCAGCACCACGTGGGTGATGCCAGCCGCCTTGATGCGGGCGAGCAGATGCTGCAGGAAGGGGTATCCGGCCGTCGGGAGCATGGGCTTGGGGGTGTTGACGGTCAGCGGACGCAGGCGCGTGCCGCGGCCTCCGACGAGGATGACGGCGTCGGTACGCGCGGGGTCGACGGTGAGATCAGACACTAGGAGTCCTTTCGGGAATGTCGGGTGCGGGCGACGGCGAGGGCGCTGCGCGTCCGGAGGCCGAGGCGGATCAGCCCCCGCAGGGGCGCCTGCCACCAGTGCGGCAGGCGGTCGGCCTGGAAACGGTAGGCCGATTCGTGGTGGGCGGGCAGCATCGTGTCCGCGTGCTGGCCGGCGACATGCCCCTTCGCGTGGGTGATCTCCGCGCTCGGGCAGAAGATGTTGCGGTAGCCCGCGCGGGCGAAACGGTCGCCGAGGTCGACGTCCTCCATGTACATGAAGTAGCGCTCGTCGAAACCGCCGACGGCGTCGAAGGCGTCCCACCGCACGAGCAGGCAGGACCCGGACAGCCAGCCGGCCGCCCGCTCGGAAGACATGTCGGCGTCGTCCTGATAAGCGCGCGTCCACGGGTTACGCGGCCAGACCTGCCCGAACAGGGCGTGCCCGATGCCGTTGCGCAGGGTCGGCACAGTGCGGGCGCTGGGGTAGATCGTGCCGTCCGGCTCGACGATCCGGGGGCCGACGGCCGCGGCGTCGGGATGACGCTCCATGCACTCGATGAGCGCGTCGATCGCACCCTCCCCGAACACCACGTCCGGGTTGCTCAGCAGCAGGTAGCGCGGGTCAATGTCCCCGGCGTCGCGCGCCGGCCGCAGGTGGCGGGCCCCGACGTTCATGCCGGTGCCGTACCCCAGGTTGCCTCCCGTGGGCAGGAACTCGACGTTATCGCTTCTCGACGCCGCCTCCTCCGGCACCCCGTCCGTCGATCCGTTGTCCGCGAGCACGACGTGCACGCCCCGGGTGGTGGCGGCGGGCAGGCTGTCGAGGAAGCTGCGAAGGTGGCGTCCCGGGGAATAGGTCACGGTGATGACGCCAACCGGTGGTCTCTGCGAGGTGGTCACAATGCGTTGAGCATAGTGGGATTCGTTGTCACGCGGCCGCTGCGCCACTCCCGATGACCTAGACTTAGGCCCCGTGAGTGACAAGTATCGCCGTGTCCGCGACATCCAGCCCGCCCCGACCGCCGCCGCCCGCGCGCGCCAGTACGGTCCGGCGCCGGTGAAGACGATCCTGGCGATCCTGTCCGTACTGACTCTCCTCCTCTCCGGACTGGGGTACTTCGCGGTCGGCCGACTGGGCACCGACCTCGCCTCCGCCGGCAACCTCACCCTCGGCGGTGGGCAGGGCCTCAAGGGCCGGGCCGAGGACGGGGCGACCGACATCCTGCTGGTCGGCTCCGATTCGCGTACCGACGCCCAGGGCAACCCCCTCTCCCGGGAGGAGCTCGACCGGCTGCGCGCGGGTGTCGACGACGGCGAGGAGAACACCGACACCATCATGGTCATCCGTGTCCCCAACGACGGCTCCTCCGCCACGGCGATCTCCATCCCCCGCGACACCTACGTCGCCGATTCCGAGCACGGGAACATGAAGATCAACGGCGTCTTCGCCGTCCACAAACTGGCGAAGATGGAGGAGCTCAACACCAGCGGCACCGTGAGCGAGCAGCAGTTGGAGAAGTCCGGCACCGAGGCCGGCCGCCAGGGCCTCATCGGCGCCGTCTCCGACCTCACCGGCGTGGAGGTCGACCACTACGCCGAGATCGGCCTCTTCGGCTTCGTGTTGCTTACCGACGCCGTCGGCGGCGTCGAGGTCTGCCTCAACGAGGACGTCCAGGAGGAGCTCTCCGGCGCCGACTTCCACGCCGGCGTGCAGACCCTCGACGGCGCGCAGGCCCTGGCCTTCGTCCGCCAGCGCCACGGCCTGCCCCGCGGCGACCTCGACCGCATCGTCCGCCAGCAGGCCTACATGGCCTCCCTGGTGAACAAGGTCCTGGCGGCGGGCACGCTGACCAACCCGACGAAGCTCTCCGACATGGGCACCGCCGTCGAGCGCTCCGTGGTCATCGACGAGAACTGGGACATCATGTCGTTTGCCACCCAGCTGGCCAACCTGGCCGGCGGCAACGTCGTGTTCAACACCATTCCCGTCACCTCCATCGACGGCGTCGGCGACTTCGGCGAGTCCATCGTCACCGTCGACATCCCCACCGTGCACGCCTTCATGGAGGAGCTGCTCGGCGGCCCCGAGGAGGAGACGCAGGAGGCGGCCCCCTCCGCCGAGGCGCGGCTGGCGGGCAAGGAGATCCACGTCCTCAACGCCGGCGCCACCACCGGCCTGGCGGGCAACGCCGGCGGCTGGCTGCGGCAGGAGGGTTACGACGTCGTCGAGGTCACCAACGCTCTCCCCGGCATCTACACCTTCTCCCAGGTGGTGGCCGCGGATGCCAATGACCCCGACGCCCTGGCGCTCGCCGAGGCCCTCGGCGGCCTCACCGTCACCGAGAACGCCGGACTGGATTCCGACACCCTCATCGTGGTCACCCACGACGACTGGAACGGCCCCCTGGGCGACGCGTCCCTCGTCGGCGACTCCTCCGTCGGCCCCTCCTCCGGGGCCGGAGTCGGCGCCGGCGAGGCCGTGGGCACCCCGGGCTCCGACTTCGGCGCCGCCGAGGTGGCCCCGGAGATCGACGCCGGGGGCGACGGCCCCAAGTGTGTGAACTAGTGACGTCTGTGGTGCCAGGACCCCGACCCGGCGGGGAATCACATGGATTCGCTCACAGTGACCGAGATCCACACCTCAGCATGTCTGAATATCTAGACAACTATAAAGACCTGCACGTCGCGGTCACGTGAGAGCTTTCGCCTGGCCAGGTATCGAGGCCCCTTACTCCCCCACGTACGCGATCGCGTCAATCTCCACGGTGGCGCCGTAGGGCAGGTTGGAGGCCTCCAGGAAGGTGCGGGCCGGGCGGGCCTCGGCGAAATGCTCCGAGAACTGCTCGTTGGCCTCCTCCCGCAGCGTGATGTCGGTGACGAAGTAGGTGAGTTTGACCAGGTCCTTGAGTTCACCGCCGGCGGTAGCCAGGCGCTCGGTCATCCGCTCCAGCGCCGCGGCGAGCGCTTCCTTACGACCCTCGACCGGCTGGAAGTCCCGGTCCACGGACAGGGCCCCGGAGACGAAGATGAAATCGCCGGCACGCTTGGCCATCGAATAAGGGTGGTCGGAGGTCGGCTGCATGAACGTGTCCTTTCTGAACAGATCTTCCCCCCATAATGTCCGGACACCGTGACGTCCGCCACTATTTCACGCGACCACCCCTGAAAGGGACTACCACCCGCCGACATCGCTCAGATCGCCGGAATAGTTATCGCCCCAGTAGCCCTCCTCCAGCGGCCAGGCCGCAAAAGGCCCGTGCAGTGCCCGGAGCTCGTCGTTGAGCGTCACGCCCTGCGGCCCGAAGAGCTGGTGGAAGTGTCCCTGGCGGACGTGGTAGACCCAGGGCACGAGTGGCTGTGCCTCGCCTTGCGCGTAGGTGCCTAATGTGAGCTCGACGAGGGGGAGCAGCATGTCAGCGCGGGTCGCGGGGACGATGGCCACGTGTTCACGGGTGGGCACGGCCACGAAGTAGCCCTCGTCGCAGGGGGTGAGTTTAAGGTTCCGGGCGCAGTCGTCGATAAGCAGCGCGATGGACGGAGTCTGCCGGAGGCCGCGGACGAGGACCCCTCCCATCTCGCGGATCACGTCGAGGCCTCGGGAGTAGGCCTTGATCTTGGCGTTGGCGGCAGCGTCGAGGACCTCCAGATCGACGAGGTCGGTGAGGAGCGAGAGCGGCATCACCTGCAGGATCTCATCCACACGGAGGGCGTAGACGAAGATGAGCTCCTCGGCGACGGGGAATCCCTCGCAGAAATCCGGGAGGGCGTCCCGGTGGTGGACCACCTTCGTGACGGTGGCGAGCACCTCCCGACGCTCCAACTGCGGTACGCATCGTCCTTCGGAGGCATCGCGCATGGCAGGCAACAGCGATCCCCAGAAATGCTCGAGGATTTCTTCCTCCAGCAGGGCATCGTTCTTCTCCAGGAGAGTGAGCAGGTTCGTGATGTCGGCCGTAGCGCCGATGCCGGCGTCGAGGATGATCTCGGTGTCGTCGATGAAGCGGGCGTGCGGAAAGAGCTCCGCGAGGCGGGCCAGGCTCAGTTCCTGGATGCGGGCGAGGCGGTCGGCGGTGATGACGGACATGGGTTCCCCCTGGATCAGCCCGCGTCGGATGCGCGGGGTCACCTTACTTAGACTGCCGCCGAACGGGAATGGTTCCCCGGAGTGTCCATTGCTAATTGTTCTGCGCCCCACTAGGGTGAATCATAACTTTTCTAGTGATTCAGGAGGTGAACCACATGGACCCGGAGCACTCACGCCTCGCCATCGAGCGGGCGCGCGCGGCCGCCGGCCTCAGCCAGCGTGCCCTCGCGCAGAAGTCGGGAATCGCGCAGGCGACCCTGTCCCGCATCATCAACGGCACCCGACCGGCGACGATGCCGGAGCTCATCCTCCTCGCGGAGGCCACCGGCTGGACGACTGGCCAGCTCACCGGCCATGCGGATCTCAGCGCTCGCGTGCAGGAGGCGGCCCGCGCCACCAACGGCTCCGACATGGCCATCATGCGCGACAAGCTCATGTTCTACGTGGAGCTCAACGACTACCTGGACGACTACGCGATCCCGGAGGTTCGCTGACGTGGGGCGGCATCGGGGGGCGGCCGAGGACGCGGGTCGACAGGCGGCGTTGAAGTTCAGACAGACCCACGGCCTGGGCGAGCAGCCGCTGGGTGACCTGGTCACTCTCATCGATCAGACGCTCGGGTACGACGTGGCCGTCGTCGACATCGGCGGCGATCCCGACCAGCACGGAATGACTCTCCGCGACACCGGCACCGGGGCCGTGTTCATCGGTGTCGCAGCAACCCACCACCCCATGCGACAGCGCAGCACCTTGGCCCACGAGGTCTCCCATGTCCTCCACGACGACTGGGAAATTCAGTATGCCGGCGATCTTTCTGCGCGACCCTTCGAGGAGATTCGCGCCGACGCCTTCGCCCGGCACCTGCTCATTCCGCAACAGGGGATCACTGATTTTCTCCGGCTGACTCGGCACCGGGAGAGCGGGCCACTGACCCTCTCCGACCTCTCCGCCGTCGTGCAGCATTTCCTCGTCTCTCCTGCTCTGGCCGCCATCGCCCTCTGCGATCACGGGGTTATCGACGACGTCACCAAGGACGAGTGGAGGCGAATGACGACCCCCCGACTCGCCACCCGTTTCGGCTGGTCCGATCGCTATGCGGCGTTGGCCCGGGACTCCTCGACACCGCGGGTACCGCAGCGGCTGGTGGCCCGGGCGATCGCGGGTTATGAAGCCGGCGTGATCTCCGCGCAGACGATCGCCACCCTCCGCTCCATGCCGGTGGATCTACTGGAGGAGGAACTCCTCGCCTCCGGGATCAGACACGGAGGAGAGGCCGGCACCGGGCAGTTCCGCGCCTCACAGGAGGATCTCCCCGCGATTACTGAAGAACTCACTGAACTGATCGCGGGGCTGGACGACGAATGACCCCTCCCCCGACAATCATGGATGCCGGACCCGGACTGACGTTCTTTTCCGCCAGACAGGAGCGCCTCCTGTTCCAGATTGTCGGGGCAGTGAGTATTCCTCAGATCGTGGAAGAGGAGATACTCGGCAAGGCTTCCCGAGATACTCGCTTCCAGCCCGCGGCCTCGGTCCTGGGGAAGCTTCCCGACAAGCTTCTCCACGTTCTCCCGGACACCCAGACAGAGGAGTTGGGCGAGGTCATCTACCGCATCCGCGGCAAGGGGATCGAGCTACATCACCTCCCCAAGAAGGACCTGGGAGAGACGATGGTCATCGCTCATGCGGTCGTGCGTGCGGAAGCCGGCACCGACGTCATCATTCTCATCGACGAAGCCGCGGGAACACGAATCGCCCACCGGGAGTCTGCTCGGTTGGAGAGGATGAGAAGTGCGAATGGCGGATGCGGAACTCTCCGACTGTTGTCCACAATGGACATTCTCACCGTGGGCGCACACCGCGGTCTCATCGCCGACCGAGGTCACATGCGGCGGCTCTACGAACAGTTTCGCACCTTGGACGACGGTCTAGTGCACATCGACAACACCCGGCTTCTCTCGCGCGAACTCTGGGGATTCGCCTAAGCCGCCCCGCAGGGCACGCCGTGTCAGCTCCCGTTGTTCCTGATCTCCAGAAAGACCCGGAGGATCGAGTCCCAGTAGGCGTCAACAATCTCCTGTTCTCGGCTTTCCTCACTGTCTTCGAGTTGCTCCAGCAGCAGGCGAATACTGCCCCCGGCGTTGACCACGGAGATGAGCATCATTTCCGTGTCGTCGAGGAAGAAGGCACCCGGGAAAAACTCCCGGGCACGGGCCAGGCTCAGTTCCTGGATGCGGGCGAGACGGTCGGCGGTGATGACGGACATGGGTTCCCCCCTGGGTCAGCCCGCGTCGGATGCGCGGGGTCACCCTACTTAGACTGCCGCCGGACGGGAAAGGTTCCCTGGGTGTCCAGAATCAGTCGCCCAGGCGGAGAGGCGCACGGGAGACTTTGTTTCGGATCGTGCTGTGAGACGGCCCGCTCAGCCTTCCAGCGCCCCCGAGCTGCGGTCCCCGCGCAGACGCTTGATGACGTTCTCCGCGGAGATGAGGCACATGGGCACCCCCACCCCGGGCACCGTCGTGGCCCCGGCGTAGTAGAGGCCGCGGACTTTGCGGGAGGCGTTGCGCCCCCGCAGGAAGGCCGACTGCCACAGCGTGTGCGCCGGGCCGATGGACCCACCGGACCAGGCGTGGAAGCGCTCCGCGAAGTCGGCGGGGCCGAGGGTCTCCCGCACGACGAGACGCTCGGTGAGATCCGGGATGTCGGCCCACTCCCCCAGCTGCGCGAGAGCGGCGTCCGCGATGGCCTCGACCCGGGCCGAGCCTGTCCCGCGGTAGAGGGAGCCGTGCCCGAGGTCGGGGTCGGCGGCCACGGGCACGAGGAGGAAGAGGTTCTCATGGCCCGCCGGGGCGACGTCACCCTCCGTGGCGGAGGTCTTCGACACATAGATGGACCGGGAGGCAGCACCCGATTCCGGGGTGTCGAAGACCGCGTCGAAGTCCGGGGTCCAGTCGCGGGAGAAGAAGAGGTTGTGGTGGGTGAGCTCGGGCAGTTCCCCGCGCACGCCGGCCAGCACGAGCACCGTTCCCAGGCCGGGCTCCCGGCGCGCGAAGTACTTCTCCGGGTAGGTCCGCAGCTCAGGTGGGAGGAGCCGAGTTTCGGTGTGGTGGAGGTCGGCGGCGGAGACGACGAGGGGGGCGTCGATGAGCGAGCCGTCCGCCAGGCGCACCCCGGTCGCGCGACCCCCGACGGACTCGATGGCGGTCACCTCCGTGCGGAGACGGATCTCCGCCCCCTGCTCCCGGGCGAGCCTCTCCAGCGAGGCCACCACCGCTGCGAATCCGCCCAGCGGAAAACGCACGCCCTGCACGAGGTCCGTGTGGCTCATGAGGTGATAGAGCGCCGGGGTCCGCTCGGGGTGCGAGGAAAGGAACACCGCCGGGTAGGTGAGCATCTGCCGGAGCCGGTGATCGGCAAAACGCTTGTTCACGTACCCCGCCAGGCTCTGCGTGATCAAGCCCGTGAGCTTCCCCGAACGCGCCAGGGTGGAGGGCCGCAGGAAGGCCCGCGGGTCCGGGAATGTGGTGTAGAGGAAGCGGTCCACGGAAATGTCATAGGTCTCGCCCGCTGATGCCAGGTGCCGGCGCAGCCGCTCCCCCGCCCCGGCCTCCAGAGATTCCGCGAGTGCGAACACCGCCTCCCCGGAGGGCACGTCCAGCGGCGCCTCCCCCTCGGGGAACAGACGGTAGGCGGGATCCAGCGGCACCAGGTCCAGCTGCTCCTCGCTCGACGTTCCCAGCAAGCGGTAGAACTGCTCGAAGGCATCCGGCATGAGGTACCAGGAGGGGCCGGTATCGAAACGAAAACCGGCGACCTCGTGGATCCCGGCGCGCCCGCCGACAACGTCCGTACGCTCCACGACGATGACGTCATGGCCCTCCCGCCCCAGCAGGGCGGCGGTGGCCAGACCCGCGACGCCCGCCCCGATGACCACAGCCCGGCTCATCGGCCGGACCGGAGCATCGTGCGCAGCGTGATGCCCACCTTCCGGCGCCGCGGCACGCTGACGCGGCGGGTGCGGAGGTCGGCGACGGAGGCGGTGTCGAGAAGCTCGGTGAGCTCGGCGAAGAGCTCCGTGGCGGCGGCCACCCCGACACGTGCCTGCCCGGGCAGAAGCGGCAGTACCGCGCGGGCCCGCTCCAGCTCCCCCCGGATCTCCGCGATGAAGGCGGGCTTGGTCTCGGCGTCCAGCCAGGGCAGGTAGCTGCGGCCCAGCTCGCCGGAATCCTCGGCCAGATCGCGGAGGAAGTTGATCTTCTGGAACGCCGCCCCCAACGCGCGCGCCCCGTCCTCCAGCCGGGCGCGCTCGCCGGCGGGGACCGGGTGGTCGGCGAGGAACACCGCCAGGCACATGAGGCCCACCACCTCGGCGGAGCCGTAAATATAGGAGGCGAGCGATTCGCGGGTGTGCACCCGCGCCGTGAGGTCGGCGCGCATCGAGGAGAAGAACGCCTCCACGTACTCCTCCGGGATGCGGCAGCGCCGCGCGGTGAGTCCGAAGGCGTGGACGACCGGGTCCGCGGAGAAACGGCCCGTGAGGGAGGCGCGGACGGCGCGCTCGTAGGTGTCCAGCAGCGCCGCGGGCGCGGCCCCGGCCTCCGCCGCCGGGCCGTCGACGATCTCGTCGGCCACCCGCACCATGGCGTAGATGTTGCGCACGTCCCGGCGGATGGTGGGGCTGAGCAGGCGGGCGGCCAGAGAGAAGCTGGTGGAGTAACTGCCGATCACCTCACCGGCGGCCCGCTGAGCCATCCGGTCGAACCTGCGCAGGGGATCCACCTTCTCTGACATGGGTCATAAGCGTATCCCACCTCATCTGCCTACGATGGGGCGGCATGGAGCTTCTCTCACACCTGCTTCGCACCGATCCCTCCGCGCCGCGACTGACCGTGTACAACGAATCCACCGGCGCCCGCCTCGACTTCTCCGCCCTCACGCTGGACAACTGGGCCGCCAAGGTGGGCAACATGCTGCTCGAGGAGCTCGACCTCGACTCCACCTCCCGCATCGTCATCGACCTGCCCGTGAGCTGGCAGGCCGCCGCCATCGTGCTCGGGGCGCTGGCCGCCGAGGTGGAGTGGGGCTTCTCCGGCCCGGGCGATGTGGTCTTCACCTCGCCCGATTCCTTCGAGGAGTGGACGGGGCAGGGGCGCGACATCGTGCTGGTCACCGACGACCCCTTCGGCCGCGGGGTGGTCGAATCCGGGGGCCAACTGCCCGCCGGGGCCATCGACTTCGGGCCCACAGTCCGCTTCTACGGCGATGACTTCTACGGCCCGGCTCCGGCGCTGGTCGACATCGTGGTCGCCGCGGGCACCCCGGAACGCCTCCTGTCCACGGGCTGGACCACCGAAGACGGCCTGGTGGAGGCGGTACTCCAGCCCCTGTCGGCGGGCGGATCCGCCGTGGTCGTGGCCGGCATGGTCGACGCCGGGCGCCTCGACGAGATCGCCAGCGCCGAGAAGGTGACCGCGCGGCTCTGAGGGGGCCGTTCTCGCGTACCCGCCTGTGCGCGGGGCGCGTTTTTCACCTGGGGTTTCGCGGGGCGGGCGAAACACCGGGGTACGTCCGTACGCAGAGGCGGCCGCCGCGCCCCTCCCCGGTGTTATCGTGCACACATGGCAACGGTCACATTCGACAAGGTGTCCATCCGCTACCCCGGCGCTGAGCGCCCGACGGTCCAGGATCTGGACCTGGAGATCGCGGACGGCGAGTTCCTCGTGCTGGTGGGCCCCTCGGGCTGCGGCAAATCCACGACCCTGCGCGCGCTCGCCGGTCTGGAGCCGGTGGATTCGGGCCACCTGCTCATCGACGGCAAGGACGTCACCGGGGTGGAGCCGGGCGACCGGGACATCGCGATGGTGTTCCAGAACTACGCGCTCTACCCGCACCTGAGCGTGGCCAAGAACATGGGTTTCGCGCTCAAGCTGGCGAAGATGCCGTCCGCGGAGATCACCAAGCGCGTCACCGCCGCCGCCGAGATGCTCGGCCTGGAGGAATTCCTCGACCGCAAGCCCAAGGATCTCTCGGGTGGTCAGCGTCAGCGCGTGGCCATGGGACGGGCGATAGTGCGCGACCCCAAGGTCTTCCTCATGGACGAGCCGCTGTCCAACCTCGACGCGAAGCTGCGCGTGCAGACCCGCGCGGAGCTCGCCGCCCTCCAGCGCCGCCTGGGCACCACGACGGTCTACGTCACCCACGACCAGGTCGAGGCCATGACGATGGGCGACCGCGTGGCGGTGCTCAACCACGGCATCCTCCAGCAGGTGGCTCCCCCGCGGGAGCTCTACGACACCCCGGTCAACGAGTTCGTCGCCGGCTTCATCGGATCGCCGTCGATGAATCTCTTCCCCGGGGAGGGCGTCACCCTCGGGGTGCGCCCCGAGGCGATGCGCGTGGTCGCCGCCGGGCAGGCCCCGGAGGGCTGGGTCACCCGGGAGGCGAGTGTCGAGCTGGTGGAGGAGCTGGGATCGGAATCCTATGTCTACGCCAGCAGCGACGGGGTCCGCCTCGTGGCCCGGCTGGGCGAGCAGGAGGTGCCGGAGCGCGGTGCCCCGGTGACCTTCGCCTTTGACCCCGCGGCAGCGCACCGTTTCGACCCCGCCTCCGGTCAGCGACTGTGAACCCACCCCCGGCAGGGGGTGATCCACAACAAATTACGCCGCCGTTATTAGCTGGCTCACTACATTTGGGTGCAACCGAAGCTCAAGAAAGGTGATTTACAGATGAACATCGCTCTGCAGCGCCCGGGTCGTTCCCTGGCCGCCATCGCCATCGTCTCCACCGTCGTTCTCGCCGGCTGCACCAACAACGGTGACAGCGACACGACGACCACCGCCACCACCACGGACACCGCCACCACCACGACGTCGGCCTCCGCCACCGCCGAGGGCCGCGGTCCGATCACCTTCGCCATGGGCAAGAACGACACCGACAAGATCACCCCGATCATCGAGAAGTGGAACGCCGAGAACCCGGAGGAGAAGGTCACCCTCCGCGAGCTCGCCGGCGAGGCCGACGCCCAGCGTGAGACCCTCGTGCAGTCGCTGCAGGCCGGCAACTCCGACTACGACGTCATGGCTCTCGACGTCATCTGGACCGCCGACTTCGCCGCCAACCAGTGGCTCGCCCCGCTCACCGGCGACCTCGAGGTCGACACCGCCGACCTGCTGCAGTCCACCGTCGACTCCGCCACCTACAACGGCACCCTCTACGCCCTGCCGCAGAACACCAACGGCCAGCTGCTCTTCCGCAACACCGAGATCATCCCCGAGGCCCCCACCAACTGGGCCGAGCTCGAGGCCTCCTGCGCCGACATCGAGGGCGACTGCCTCACCCTGCAGCTCAAGCAGTACGAGGGCCTGACCGTCAACACCGTCGGTTTCATGGAGGGCTGGGGCGGCTCCGTCCTCTCCGAGGCCGGCGACGTCACCGTCGACTCCGACGACTCCAAGGCGGGCCTGCAGGCGCTTGTCGACGCCTACGAGAACGGCACCATCGCCTCCGCCTCCACCTCCGCCACGGAGGAGGAGACCAACCTCGCCTTCGTCGGCGGCGACACCGCCTACGCCATCAACTGGCCGTACATGTACACCAACGCGGAGGGCGAGACCTCCGAGGTGGCCGACAAGTTCGAGGTCCAGCCGCTGGTGGGCAAGGACGGTGTCGGTGTCTCCACCCTGGGTGGCTACAACAACGGCATCAACATCAACTCCGAGAACAAGCTGACGGCTCTGGACTTCATCAAGTTCATCGTCAACGAGGAGAACCAGACCTCCTTCGCCGAGGCCTCCTTCCCGCCGGTCCTGGCCTCCATCTACGAGGATGAGGCCCTCGTCGAGAAGTTCCCGTACCTCCCGGCCCTCAAGGAGTCCCTGGAGAACGCCGCCCCGCGTCCGGTCTCCCCGTTCTACCCGGCCATCTCCAAGGCCGTCCAGGACAACGCCTACGCCGCCCTGACCGCCGGCAAGTCCGTCGATGACGCGACCGCCGACATGAAGGCAGCCATCGAGCAGGCCTCCAACTAGGGCGCCCGCGAGCGTCGATAAGCAACACCACGAAGACCTGCCCCCTCGGGCGGGTCTTTTGTGGTTCTGTGGTGTGTAACACTCATCCGAAGGAGCCGCACATGAACACACGTGCCGGTCAGGCCCGCTCGGCGGCCTGGCTGATCGCCCCCGCGCTCATCGTTCTGGCCGTCGTCATCGGCTATCCGATTCTCCGCGCGATCTTCCTGTCCTTCCAGGCCGACAGGATGCTCGACCCCGCCACCGGCGTCTTCGTCGAGGGTGGCTTCGCCGGCCTCGACCACTACCTCTACTGGCTGTCCAACCGCTGCCTGTCCCCCTCGGGCACCGTGTCCACGTGCCCGCCCGGCATCCTGGCCACCGACTTTTGGCCGGCCGTGCGCATCACCCTGTTCTTCACCGTGGTCACCGTCACCCTGGAGACCATCCTGGGCATGTTCATGGCGCTGGTGATGACGCGGGAGTTCCGCGGCCGCGGCTTCGTCCGCGCCGCCGTGCTCATCCCGTGGGCCATCCCCACCGCCGTCACCGCGAAGCTGTGGCAGTTCATCTTCGCGGACCGGGGCATCATCAATTCGTTGTTCAACACGAGCATCTCGTGGACGACGGACCCCTGGGCGGCGCGCTCCGCCGTCATCATCGCGGACGTGTGGAAGACCGCCCCCTTCATGGCGCTGCTCATCCTCGCCGGGCTGCAGATGATCCCCAAGGACGTCTACGAGGCCGCGCGTGTCGACGGCGCCTCCCGCTGGCAGCAGTTCTGGCAGATCACCATGCCGCTGGTCAAGCCCGCCCTCATGGTGGCGGTGCTGTTCCGCACCCTCGACGCGCTGCGTATGTACGACCTGCCGGTCATCATGATCTCCGCGTCCTCCAACTCCCCCACCGCCACCATCTCCCAGCTGGTGGTCGAGGACATGCGGCAGAACAACTTCAACTCCGCCTCCGCCCTGTCCACGCTCATCTTCCTGCTCATCTTCGCCGTGGCGTTCATCATGATCCGCTTCCTCGGCGCGGACGTGTCCGGGCAACGCGGCGTCAAGGGTCGGAAGGTGCCGGGCCTGGCGAAACGCCAACAGGTGACCATGAAGGAAGAGGAGGTCGTGGCATGAGGCGCGCGACGCTGTGGCACTACCTGGGAGTGCTGTTCATCATGTTCTGGGGGCTGGCGCCCTTCTACTGGATGGTCATCGTCGCCCTGCGCGACAAGCGCTACACCTTCGACACCACCCCGTGGCCCACGCACGTCACCCTGCAGAACTTCCAGGAGGCCCTCGCCACGGACAAGGGCAACGACTTCCTCGGGGCGATCGGCAATTCGCTGCTCATCTCCGTCGCGACGACCTCGCTGGCCGTCCTCGTCGGCGTCTTCACCGCCTATGCCCTCGCCCGGCTCAACTTCCCCGGCAAGGGCGTGGTCACCGGCATCATCCTGGCCGCCTCCATGTTCCCGGGCATCGCGCTGGTCACCCCGCTGTTCCAGCTCTTCGGTGACCTCGGGTGGATCGGCACCTACCGGGCGATGATCATCCCCAACATCTCCTTCGCCCTGCCGCTGACCATCTACACCCTGGTCTCCTTCTTCCGGCAGCTGCCCTGGGAGCTCGAGGAGGCCGCGCGCGTCGACGGCGCCTCCCGCGGCCAGGCCTTCCGCCTCGTGCTGCTGCCGCTGGCGGCCCCGGCGCTGTTCACCACGGCGATCCTGGCGTTCATCGCCACGTGGAACGAGTTCATGCTGGCCCGTCAGCTCTCGACGACCGCCACCGAGCCCGTCACCGTGGCCATCGCCCGCTTCTCCGGGCCGAGCGCCTTCGAGTACCCCTACGCCTCCATCATGGCCGCGGGCGCGCTGGTCACCGTGCCGCTCATCATCATGGTGCTGCTCTTCCAGCGGCGCATCGTCTCGGGTCTCACGGCGGGCGGCGTGAAAGCCTGATGGAGTCGGATTCCGGGCGCGGTCAACGGCGCACCCTGCAGCACGAGACCCTGCTCGGATTCCTCGGTTTCTTCACCTTTCTGGCGCTGGTGCAGGCGGTGGCGAACCTCTTCGCTCCCGAGCCCGCCCTGTGGCCGGGGCTGCTGGCGGCGGTGTTTGTCGGGCTGACGTGGTGGGTGTGGCGGCGGGGCGCCGGCCGGAAATAACACCCCTGTAGTTTATGCCCGACTTCGAACACATGGATGACGGGTGCGGACCTCATGTCAGGGCTGCCGGATAGCTTCTGGAATGTCACCAACCCGGGTGGCCCCACGCAAGGAGCCTCAGGACATGAGCACCCCGCAGAATTTCGATCAGAACCAGTTCCCCCAGGGCCAGCCCTACCAGGCCGCGCCCGTGGAGCAGCCGAAGAAAAAGAAGAAGTGGCCGTGGATCCTCGGCATCGTCGCCGCCCTCGTCGTCTTCGGTGCCGCCACCGGCGGGGATTCCGAGGACACCCCGACCGCAGCCCAGGCCCCGGCCGCCGAGCCGGTCGCCGCTGAGGCTGAGGCAGTGGCCCCCGCCGAGCAGCCGGGCGATCTGCAGATCGGCGAAACCACCGAACTCGGCGGCATGCAGGTGACGGTGAGCAACGCCCGCTTCGCCTCGGACTACTTCGACAGTTACGTCTGCGTCGACGTGGACCTGACCAACGTCGCCGACACTAAGAAGCACTTCAGCCAGTTCGACTTCGAGCTGGAGAAGCCCAACGGCGTCGTCGCCGACACCACCTTCACCGGCCTGGACATCAGGAACCTGGAAACCGCCGAGCTCAACCCTGGGGGCAACACCAACGGAACCGTCTGCTTCGACGGCGACAACACCCCGGGCGAGTACAAGGCGCTCTACAAGGGCGGCTTCTTCGACACCCCCGTCAGCTGGAGCGTGACACTCTAACCGACGAACAAAGCGCTTACTCATTGCCACGTGCTGAGTAATAGGCCAGGCCCCGCCTCAGCAGTCACGAGGCGGGGCCTGACCTGACATTGCACCCTATGAGTCGTCTTCGGTCGATTCACTGGAAAGGCTGGACGAGCTCGAACCATTCTCTGTCAGGCAAGCATCACCGATAATGCCCAGTGCCAATGCACCGGCAGCAATCAGACCAAGCCGCTCCAGGCTGCCGTCAGCAGTGAAACGCTCGATCTCTACCGCCAGCCGGGGGTCCAGCACTCCCATCCGCCGCTGGAGCTGGGTGTTGGCCTCCTGCATGGAATCTCGCAGAGAGTTCACCATCGGCGTCAGGCCCGGGATGTTCACCTGGGTCGCCAGTCCAAGGGGAAGCAGGATCGCCAACGGTACGCCTACGGCGGCCGCCGTTTACACGCAACGGTCACTCGACGATCCCTCACCGGGGAGGAGCGGAACATCCGCCGCCGTCAGGATCACCGACAGCCCGTCCAGTACCAGGGCTTCCTCAGCGTAGTGAGACCACGTAACACTCTCGTCGGCTCGCGGGGCTGCCCACACCTCGAGTGGGATCACGCCTTCCGGAAACGCGCGGTTCATCCACTGCGGAACAGTAAGGTGGACAACTCCTTCCCCGTCAACGTACCCCTCGATTTTCTCAATCTGCACTGCGCCTGGATCCTTGTGCAGTTCCCACTGGGTGTCGTAATCAGCATCGCTCAGCGCCGCGCGCACTGACAATCGTCCGAAGTCCTCCGCCCCGACGACGCCCTGACTACCGATGGTGAACGGCGTCGGGTGCGACAACCCGTCTGCGTCATGAACCGCTGGAGCCATGCCGCTAACGAGCTGGAAGGCCCCACACCCCTCCGTCATGGCAGTAGTGGGTCGGAACGTGGCATCAAGGTGGAGCTGTGGAACCTCAACGTTGCTGAGTACGTCCAGTGCCGCGACTGCACCACCCTGCGGAAGACCGTTGAAGTCTGTCACGTCAAAGCCGATCCTGTCACCGTACAGAAAATAATTCGTCGTCGCCGTGACTTCCCTGTCCTGGCCGTCCACCTGCACAATCTTCCCTGGATCGACATTGTTGGTAGCCGTAGGGCCGGGGCTCGGGAAAGTGAGGGTGCCAGACTCCATCCAGACCCGATCCGGGTCCGCCACGATCCAGGGATTGTCATGGTAATCGAGGGAATCTCTGACGCCGACTCGGTCAACACCAAAGCGGTAACCAGCGGCCGGCACGGACAGGCTGTCCTCCAATTCGGCAGTTCCACGAACATGGCACCCCTCGGCGGCGATCTCCCCACTGACAGCTTGCGGGGCAACCACTATGCCCGCTGACAGAGCAAGAACGAGGCTCGAGACAATTACTGGCGACTTCTTCATGGCAATGTCCTTGGAATTGACTGATACCGACCTGCCTATTTTAAGATGACGCAGTATCTAAATACATTCCAAAGAATGTAATCCCCCCTATTTGGAACATTGTCCCCCCAAGAAAAGCATCGAATACCCTCGCATTCTTCGACATCCTCGTCAGTCGGAGCGTGACGCTCTAGCCAGTAGCCGCCGCCACCCGATCCGCAGCGCCGAATGCGGCAGCGCCACGCATTCCCGCAGCGCCGCCACCACCAGGTCGCGGCGCTGCGTCGGCGCACCCACCACGCGCACGGGAATCCCCAGGTGCCAGGCCCACAGACGGGTGCGCAGCACGTGGAAGTCGGAGGTGACCACGGTCCAGCGTTCCACCCCGGGAAGGAGGGCGTGGGCGTTCTCGAGGTTCTCGTTGGTGGAGCGGGCGTAGGGCTCCCGCACCACCTGGCCCGGATCGACCCCGTGCTCGGCGAGCCAGTCGGCCATGGCGGCGGCCTCCCCGTCGCCGGAGACGACGACGGGGAGGGAGGGGGCGTCGATAAGCGGGAGGGCGGCGCGCAGCCGGTCGACGAGAATGCGGCTGGGGTAGCCGTGCAGCGTGCGCGCGCCGAGGATGAGGATCACGGCGCTTCGTTCACCCGGAAGAGGTGCTCGTTGGCGAACTCGTCGACGCCCCACTGGCCCAGCTCGCGGCCGTAGCCGGAGCGCCCGATGCCGCCGAAGGGCTGCCCGGGCCCGCCGCCGCCGGCCTCGTTGATCCAGGTCATACCGGCTTCGATGCGGGAGGCAACGGCGCGGGCCTGCTCCAGGTCAGAGCCGTAGACGTAGCTGCCGAGGCCGTAGTCGGTGTCGTTGGCGATGGCGACGGCGTCCTCCACGTCCGCCGCCCGGTAGAGCAGCGCGACGGGGCCGAAGATCTCGTTGCGGCCGATGTCGGCGCGCGGGTTGACGTCGGTGAGCAGCGCCGGCTCCAGATACGCGCCCGCGCGGTCGAGGGCGCGCCCACCGACGACGAGCGTCGCGTCGCCGTTGCGCACCGCGTCCTCGATGCGTTCGGCGATCTCATCGCGCGCGCTTATCGACGACAGCGGCCCCACCTTGGCCTCCTCCTCATCCCACGGCCCGACCTGGAGGCCGCCGATCTTGTCGGTGAGGTACTCCAGCGCGCGGTCATAGAACTCGTCGAGGACGATGAGCCGCTTCGGCGCGGTGCAGGACTGCCCGGCGTTGGACATGCGGGACCCGACATAGCGACGCAGCACCTGGTCGAGGTTGTGGTCGTCGAGCACCACGAAGGGGTCGTTGCCGCCGAGCTCGAGGAGGGACTTCTTGTAGTGCTCGCCGGCGGTCTTCGCCACGGCCGAACCGGCGTCCTCGGAGCCGGTGAGCGACACGGCCGCCACCCGCTGGTCCGCGATGAACGCATCCATCTGGGATCCGGAGGCGTAGATGTTCTGGAACACGCCCTCCGGCAGCCCGGCCTCCTCCAGGATGTCCTGGCACGCCTGCGAGGACAGCGGGCAGAGCGAGGCGTGCTTGAGCACCAGCGCGTTGCCCACCAGCAGGTTCGGCGCCGCCCAGCGGGCGACCTGATAGTAGGGGTAGTTCCACGGCATGATGCCCAGCACGGTACCCAGCGGGTCCTTGCGCACGAAGGTCCGCAGGGCGCCGTCGGCCGGCAGCTCCTTGTCAGCGAGCAGCTCGTGGGCGTGGTCGGCGTACCACTCGTAAATCTTCACCACCGTGCCCAGCTCCCCCACCGCCTGGCGGCGCAGCTTGCCCATCTCCCGGCCGATGAGCGCGGCGAGCTCGTCGGTGCGCTCCCGGTAGATCTCGGCTGTGCGGCGCAGAATCTGCGCGCGCTCGTCGATGGTGGTGGACCGCCACGTGCGCTGCGCGGCGGTGGCGCGGTCGAGGATGGCGTCGCGCTCGGAATCGTCGATGCGCGTGAACGTCTCCTCGGAGCGGCCGGTGCTGGGGTTCTCCAGAGCGAAAATAGTCATGCCCCCTGCATACCTGAAGGACTAACCCTCGAGCAGGCTCCGGCGCAGACGCTCGTCCTTGGCCTCCACCTCGGCGGCCATGGTCTGCTGGTAGGCGGCCATCTTCTCGACGAGCACCGGGTCACCGGCCCCGAGAATCCGCACCGCCAGCAGGCCGGCGTTCTTCGCTCCGCCGATGGAGACGGTCGCCACGGGCACGCCGGCGGGCATCTGCACGATGGACAGCAGCGAGTCCATGCCGTCGAGATCCGCCAGCGCACGCGGCACGCCGATGACCGGCAGCGGCGTCGCGGCGGCGACCATGCCCGGCAGGTGGGCGGCACCGCCGGCGCAGGCGATGATGGCCTTGAGCCCGCGCTCGTGGGCCGACTTGGCGTAGCTGAGCATGCGCTCCGGGGTGCGGTGCGCGGACATGACGCCCACCTCGAAGGGGACGCCGAACTCGGCGAGCGCCTCGGCTGCGGGGGAGATGGTGGGCCAGTCCGAATCCGAGCCCATGATGATGCCGACAAGCGGGGACATGATTTCTCCTTAAGAGAGGTAGCCGTCCGCCCAGCGGGCGGTGACGAGGTAGTGGGCGGCCAGACGAGCTTCTCGACGCACGCGCTCGACATCGTCACCCGCGAGGTTGACGTGGCCGATCTTCCGACCTGCGCGCCAGGTCTTGCCGTACATGTGGATCTTGGCCTCCGGGAACCGGGCGTGGACATCGAGCATGCGCTCGGCCATGGGCTTCTCCGGGTCGGTGTCGCCGCCCAGGACATTGGCCATGACGGTGACCGGCGCGGTCTGGCGCACCGAACCCAGCGGCCAGTCGAGGACCGCGCGCAGGTGCTGCTCGAACTGGCTGGTCACGCACCCCGCCTGCGTCCAGTGGCCGGTGTTGTGGGGGCGCATGGCCAGCTCGTTGACCGCGATGGTGGGCTGCCCGTTGCCGTCCCGGAACTCGAAGAGCTCGACGGCCAGCACGCCGGTGACCCCGAGCTCCTCGGCGATGGTGACGGCCAGCTGCCGGGCGCGTTCCGCCAGCTCCGGGGACAGGTCGGGGGCGGGGGCGACGGCCTCGGTGCAGATGCCGTTCTTCTGCACGGACTCCACGACCGGCCACGGCACGACCTCACCGGAAGGGCGGCGGGCGACCATGGCGGACAGTTCGCGGACGAGGTCCACCTTCTTCTCTGCCATGAGGGGCGTGCCGGCGTCGAGAAGCTCCTGTACGAGAGAGTCGAGCTCGGCGGGCTCGGGGAACCACACGCCGTGCCCGTCGTAGCCGCCGCGGCGGGCCTTGAGGCAGACAGCGCCGTCGACGGCGGCGGAGAAGCCGCGGGCGTCCTCGACCGACTCGATGGCGGCGAAGGGCGGGACCGGGGCCCCGATCTCGCGCAGCTTCTTGCGCATGAGCAGCTTGTCCTGGGCGTTGACCAGGGCATCGGGCCCGGGCTGGACGTTGACGCCCTCGGCGATGAGCTGGTGGAGGTGCTCGGTGGGCACGTGCTCATGGTCGAAGGTCATGACGTCCGCGCCCGCGACGGCGACGCGCAGATCGTCGAGGTCGGTGTAGTCACCGAGGACCACATCCGCCGCGACCTGGGCGGCGGAGGAGTCGGGCGTCCCGGCGAGAAGGCGGATCGACTGGCCGAGCTCGATCGCCTCCGTCTGCATCATGCGGGCCAGCTGCCCGTCACCGATGACGGCGACGACCGGCATACCGGGGACGTGGGCGTTCGGGTTACCTGCGGGTTCAGTCACGGCCTTCACTATAGTCAGCGCGCCCGCATTCCCAGAAGTGTCCGGGGGCGGATCGCCCGCCGGGCTGACCTCAAGGCAAGATTTCAGTCCCGTCCTGGGCTTTCGCGGAACCGATGTCAGCCCGCCGGGCGCCGACCTACCAGTAGCGCACCGGCGCCGGCGGCAGGGATTCCTCGATGAGGGCGGTGACCTTCTTGGCGCGGGGGACGTCCGGGAAGTACAGCGGCCGCTCGTAGCCGACGATGGCCAGGTAGATCCCGTTGCGGCGGCGCTGCACGGAGCGGATGTCCCGGAAGGGGATGGAGTCGGTGCGGGCCCGCATCTCCCCGGCGCGGACGACCAGGCGCTGGTCGGTGACCACGAGGCGGCGGCGGCGTGATTTCAGCAGCGGCCAGACGAAGCGCCAGAAGGCCAGCACCAACCACACCAGCACCACGGTGTTGCGCACCTGCGGGTCCACGACGGAGCCGGGCTGGTCGAGCCAGCCGATGAGCATCCAGCTCAGGCCCGTGACCAGGATCAGTTCCAGGGTGGGGAAGGTGAGTGTGTGCAGCGGCGACGTGAGGTCGGCGCGCACCACTTCTCCCCTGACAGGTCGGAACAGTCCCATGCGTGCGGATCCTACCCGGGCTGTCTAATAGGAGGTGTCGGTGCGTCGCAGATGGGTGACGTCGCCGGCGGCGATGAGGTGACGCTCGCCGGTGTCGGTGAGCAGATCGATGCGGCCGTCGGGGGCGACGTCGGTGACGGTGCCGTGGAGGTCGCCGGTGGCGGTCTCCACGCGGACGGGGCGGCCGATGGTGATGCACTCGCGGCGGTAGTCGTCCATGAGGGTGCGGTCGCCGCGGGACCACTGCTCCAGGCGACTCCGCAGGGAGGTGAGCACGGCCACCGTCATGTCCTCGGCGGTGACGGCGACCCCTTCCAGCGCCAGGGAGGTGGCGTGCGCGACGGGCAGCTGTTCCCGGGTGAGGGAGACGTTGACGCCCAGGCCGAGGACCACGCGCGGGTCCTCGGGGAAGCCCGCGGCCTCGGCGAGGATCCCGCACAGCTTGCGTCCCTGCCACAGGACGTCGTTGGGCCATTTCAGTTCCGGGCCCTGCCCGGCCCCAACCCCGGAGACGGCGCGCGCCGCGTCGAGCACGGCCAGCCCGGCGGCCAGCGGGATGGTGCCCAGCTGATCCATCTCCGCCGGGGAGGGCCGCAGCAGCACGGACATGATGGACTGGGTGCCCGGCGGGGAGGCCCAGGGGCGCCCCAGGCGACCGCGCCCGGAGCTCTGGGCACCGGCTATGAGCACGGTGTAGGCGGGGGCGGTGGTGTCGGCGAGCAGGTCGGCGTTGGTGGATCCGGTGGTGTCGACCCAGCGGACGGCGGCATATCCGGGGAGGCGGGAGGCGAAGGAATTCACGCGTCACAGCCTATCCCCCGCCACACCAGTCACTTCCGACACGCCGATGTTTTGCCGAAAAAACTACCACCACCTGCATAAATGCCTATAGTGACGCGCATCACACCACTTTCGTTATGGAAACTAGCGGCAAAGGGGTCTAGACTCCCCAAACATGACCATTTCCTCACCTTTGACGGACCTGACTGAGCTGACCGACGTCACCACCACCGCCGGCAAGATCGCCGACCTGAAGCGTCGCCGTGCCGAGGCCACCTACCCGATGGGTGAGAAGGCCGTTGAGCGCGTCCACTCCCAGGAGCGCCTCACCGCGCGTGAGCGCCTCGATTACCTCCTCGACGAGGGTTCCTTCGTCGAGACCGACATGCTGGCCAAGCACCGCACGACCGACTTCGGCATGGGCAAGAAGCGCCCGACCACCGACGGCATCGTCACCGGCTGGGGCACCATCGACGGCCGCGAGGTATGCATCTTCTCCCAGGACGGCACCGTCTTCGGTGGCGCCCTCGGCGAGGTCTACGGCGAGAAGATGATCAAGATCATGGATCTGGCCGTCACCACCGGCCGCCCGCTCATCGGCCTCTACGAGGGCGCCGGCGCGCGTATCCAGGACGGCGCGGTCTCCCTCGACCAGATCGCCCGCACCTTCTACCAGAACATCCACGCCTCCGGCGTCGTGCCGCAGATCTCCGTGATCATGGGCGCCTGCGCCGGCGGCAACGCCTACTCCCCGGCGCTGACCGACTTCGTCGTCATGGTCGACCAGTCCTCGAAGATGTTCGTGACCGGCCCCGACGTCATCAAGACCGTCACCGGCGAGGAGATCACCCAGGAGGAGCTCGGCGGCGCCTCCACCCACATGACCACCGCGGGCAACTCCCACTTCACCGCGAAGACCGACGAGGAGGCCCTCGACTGGGTGCACGACCTCGTGGGCTTCCTGCCCTCCAACAACCGCACCGTCGCCCCCTACGAGGAGTTCTCCGCCGACCAGGGCTCCGTCGGTGACAACATCACCGCCGACGACCTCAAGCTCGACGGCATCATCCCGGACTCCCCGACCCAGCCCTACGACGTCCGCGAGGTCATCGAGTGCCTCACCGACGACGGTGAGTACCTGGAGATCCAGGCCGAGCGCGCCGAGAACGTCGTCATCGCCTTCGGCCGCATCGAGGGCCAGTCCGTCGGCTTCGTCGCCAACCAGCCCGCCGTCTACGCCGGCTGCCTGGACATCGACTCCTCCGAGAAGGCCGCCCGCTTCATCCGCACCTGCGACGCCTTCAACATCCCCATCGTGCTGCTTGTCGACGTCCCCGGCTTCCTGCCCGGCGCCGGCCAGGAGTACGGCGGCATCCTCCGCCGCGGCGCCAAGCTGCTCTACGCCTACGGCGAGGCCACCGTCCCGAAGATCACCGTCACCATGCGCAAGGCCTACGGCGGCGCGTACTGCGTCATGGGCTCCAAGGGCTTGGGCGCCGACGTCAACCTGGCGTGGCCGACCGCCCAGATCGCCGTCATGGGTGCCGCCGGCGCCGTGGGCTTCATCTACCGCAAGGAGCTCAAGGAGGCCGAGACCAAGGGCCTCGACGTGGTCGAGCTGGCCAAGTCCTTCGAGCGCGAGTACGAGGACCACATGCTCAACCCGTACAAGGCCGCCGAGCGCGGGCTCATCGACGCGGTCATCCTGCCCTCGGAGACCCGCGGCATGATCGCCCGTAACCTGCGCCTGTACAAGGACAAGAACGTGTCCCGCCCGGCCCGTAAGCACGGCAACATCCCGCTGTAAACCGGTGTTTCCCGCCCCGCCCGTGGCTCGTCTTCGCGGGCGGGGCGTCGCCGTCTAGACTTGAGGACCATGACTTCCACCTCCCCTGATCTCACGACCACCGCCGGAAGGCTCGCCGACCTGCGCGCCCGCCTGGCGGAGGCCGAGGCCCCGGTGGGGACCGACGCCGTCGAGGCCACCCACGCCTCCGGCCGCGCCACCGCCCGCGAGCGGGTCCTGGCGCTTCTCGACGACGCCTCGTTCGTCGAGACCGATGCCCTCGCCCGCCACCGCTCGACGCAGTTCGGCCTCGACGCCGAGCGTCCGCTCACCGACGGTGTCGTCACCGGTTACGGCACCATCGACGGCCGCAAGGTCTGCGTGTTCTCCCAGGACAGCTCCATTTTCGACGGCGCGCTGGGCGAGGTCTACGGCGAGAAGATCATCAAGGTCTATGACCTGGCCATCAAGACGGGCGTGCCAATCATCGGCATCCACGAAGGGGCCGGGGCGCGCGTCGCGGAGGGCATCGTCACCCTGTCGATGTACTCGCGGATCCTCGCGCGCAGCACCACCGCCTCGGGGCTCATCCCGCAGATCAGCGTGGTCACCGGGGACACCGCCGGCATGCACGGGCTGGCCCCGGTGTTCGCCGACGTCGTCGTCATGGTCGAGGGTGCCGCGCTGCACCTGGCCGCCGCGGAGATCGTGGAGCAGGTCACCGGTCAGGCGGCCACCCCGGAGTCCCTCGGTTCCGCCACCGTGCACGCCACCACCTCGGGCACCACGCATCTCAGCGCCCCCACCGACCTGCAGGCCCTCACCCTGGTCAAGGAGGTCGTCGGCTACCTGCCGGCGAACAACCGCGCCGAGGCCCCGCGCGCGGAGGCCGAGGCCTCCCTGGAGCTCAGCGACACCGACCGGGAGCTGGATTCCTTCATCCCGGACGCCGACTCCCACGCCTACGACGTCCGCGACGTCGTGCGCCGGGTCGTCGATAATGGCGAGTTCCTCGAGCTGCAGGCGCACTACGCCGCCAACATCGTCACCGCCTTCGCCCGCGTCGAGGGGCGCGCGGTGGGTGTGGTGGCCAATCAGCCCGCAGAGCTGGCCGGCTGCCTCGACGCCGCCGCGGCGGAGAAGGCGGCGCGCTTCATCCGCACCTGTGACTCCTTCAACCTGCCCGTCGTCGAGTTCGTCGACTCCCCCGGTTTCCTCCCCTCCGCGGAGGAGGAGCACGCCGGAGTGCTGCGCCGGGGTGCCAAGCTGGCCTACGCTTATGCCGAGGCGAGTGTCGGCAAGATCACCGTCATCGTCCGCAAGGCCATCGGGCCCGCCTACGTGCTCATGGGCTCGAAGGATCTCGGCGCGGACCTCGTCTTCGCCTGGCCGACGGCGGAGATCGCCGTCACCGAGGCACCGGCCGCCGTGGCCGCCCTCGCTGGCAGCATCGACGAACAGGCCTACGCCGAGCACCACATCAACCCCTACCTCGCCGCCGAACGCAGTCTGGTGGACGCCGTCATCGAGCCGTCGACCACCCGCCCCCAGCTCATCGAGGGCCTGCGCCTGCTCGACCGCAAGGTCATCCAGACCCCGCCGAAAAAGCACGGAAACATCCCTCTCTAAGGAGACACCAGTGACCACCACCCTCGCCGACAAGCCGCTGTTCCGCGTGCTCAAGGGCAACCCGGACGCCACCGAATTGGCCGCGCTCACCGCCGTGCTCACCGCGCTGGCCAAGCAGCGCCCCGCGGCCGAGTCCGGGGAGCGCAACCTGTGGGGCCGCCCCGAGGACCGCCTGCAGCGCACCACCCTCTACAACCCGAACGCGTTCCGCAACGTCACCTTCTACTGATGCGGATCGTCCTCGCCTCATCCTCGCCCTCGCGGCGGATGATCCTGGTCAACGCGGGCGTGGACCCGCTCATCCGGCCCGCCGACGTGGACGAGGACGCCCTGCTGGCCGCTCATGAGGGCAGCCCGGCCGCGGCCGTCGCGGCCCTGGCCCGCGCCAAGGCGCACGCCGTCGCCGCCGACCACCCGGGGGACGTGGTCATCGGCGGCGACTCCATGCTGCTTATCGACGACCACCTGCAGGGCAAGCCCCACACCCGCGAGGCCACCGTCGCCCGCTGGCACGAGCAGGCCGGGAAGGTGGCCCAGCTGCTCACCGGGCACTGCATTCTTTTCGGGGAGCAGGAGTTCGTGGAGACCTCCGCCACCACCGTGCACTTCGCGCAGGCCTCCGACGCCGACATCGCGGCCTATGCCGCCTCCGGGGAGCCCTGGCAGTGCGCCGGCGCCTTCACGCTGGAGGCCCTGGGCGGCTGGTTCATCGACCGGATCGAGGGGGATCCGTCGTCGGTCATCGGGCTGAGCCTGCCGGTGCTCCGCCGCGCGCTCTACAGCTTCGGGCTCGACGCCAGCGCCTTCTGGCGTTAGAGGAACTCCGCGACCTCCTCCCACAGCTGCGGCGCCAGGGAGAGCACGTAGGGCGCGGAGAGGTGGTTGGCGTCGCGGTAGACGAAGATGTTGCCGATCACCGCCGGGCACAGGTCATCCACGCAGTACCAGCCCCGGGTGTCAATCGCCTTCGCGTGCGGCATCCGGTTGAGGTGGCGGGCCGCCGGGTCCTGCGGCTGGTAGAAGTCCGCGGCGTTGATCCCGCACAGCTCCGGATCCTCCAGATCGAGCATGCACACCGGGACCGAGAGATCGGTGCCGTCCTCGAAGGTGCTCCACGGGTTGTCGCGCAGCCCGGCGAAGGGGATGTCGTGCTCGGCGAGGAAGTTCCAGAACGTCGGGTAGGAGGCGGGGACCTGTTCCTCGCGCCCGCCGTGCTCGATGCGCGGCCGGGTGGTCGTGGAGATGACCAGCTCCGGGTCCGCCTCGGCGAGGCGCTCAAGCACGCGCTCGTTGAAACGCACGCAGTCCGGTTCGAAGAGCCCGTCGCGTTCCTCCGCGAACGTGGGGCAGGACTGGCGCACGAGGGGCACGACCCGGAAGCCGTGCTCCCTCCCGAGTGCGTCGAGGGGGATGACCCACTGCTCGGCGTGGGAGCCGCCGACGAGGTAGACGTCGCGGGTGGCGGCGCGGTCGCCGAAGACACAGTCCTGGCCGCGGACATCGACGGGCAGGACCTCCGGATCGTCCCCGAAGCGGGAGATGCAGTCCTCCGTCCATATCGGGGAGAGGATCCAGGTCACCAGGTCCGGGTCGGGGGCGGGTTTGCGCTCCGGGACGTCCGCACCTTCCAGGGCGCGGGCGCCGGGGTAGAGGTGGGCGTCGAGAAGCACGCCTCCGGCGTTGTGGAGGCGGACCTGCCAGATGCCCTGGACGGTGAGCAGACCGACGAGGACGGCGGCCAGCAGGCTGCCCGCGACGGCGCGGCCCCGCGCGGTGCGGGAGGTGCGCAGCTGCGCACGGGCGTCCGCCACCCGTCGCTCCCCCGCGAGCGGTCGGCGGGCGTGCTGCCGCAGCGGCTTCTCGACGAGCCGGTGGGTGAGATCCGCCAGCACCAGCGAGCCGAGAATGACCGCGGTGCCGAGCGGGAGGGACACCGTGTCCACGTCGAGAAGCACCAGCGCCAGGATGAGCACCGGCCAGTGCCACAGGTAGAGCGGGTAGGCGATGTCGCCCAGCCAGCGCATGCCGCGGTGCGCGAGCGCGCCCGCCACCGGGCCGATGCCTCCGCCGAGGATGACCAGCGTCGCGCCGCCGATGGGATAGAGCGCGGCGACGCCGGGGAAGTACCAGGCCCCGTCGAAGAGGAAGCCGGTGGACAGCACCATCGCCAGACCGAGGAGGGTGCACGCCTGCTGCACCCGCGTCGGCAGGCGGAGGCGGTGGGCGTGCAGCGCCAGCAGCGCCCCGAGGGTGAGCTGCCACATCCGGGACCACGTGGAGTAGTAGTTGAGCGGCTGGAACTCCCACCACATCCAGCATGCGTAGGCGAAGGACGCGAGTGTCACCGCGATGAGGAAGGGCGTGACCCAGCGGGAGCGGCCCGTCCAGATGACCACCATCGCCACCGCGATCGCCAGGACGTAGAACTGCCCCTGCACGGCCATCGACCACAGGTGCTGCAGGGGGCTGACGGTGCCGGAGGCGACGTTGTAGTCCGCGCTCTGGCTGGCCAGCTCCCAGTTCTGGAAGTAGAGCAGGCTGGCGGTGAACTGCTGCACGATGTCCAGGCGTCGCATCTGCGGCACCCACAGGAAGGACACCACCGCCGTCGTGCCCAGCACCACCAGCAGCGCCGGATACAGCCTGCGCAGCGTGCGCCAGAAGGGCCACCACGGATTGCGGCTGGCCGAGTCGCGCGCGGCGTAGCGCAGCTGAGAGCCGAGGAAGAAGTAGCCGCTGAGCAGCAGGAAGACATCGACACCGCCGGAGACCTTGCCCACGAAGACGTGGAACACCACGACGAAGGCGATGGCGATGCCCCGCAGGCCGTCCAGGTCGTAACGGTAGGACACCGAGCGGACCGGCGTGGCCTGCGCCGCTGTGGTCGTCGCCTGCATGACGGCCTCCTCCCTGCTGAAGTACCCAGACAGGGTAACAAGCCCGCCCCGTCGCGCCCTAAAGCTCACTAGGCTCGGAAGGCATGAAGCTCAACGACATGATGGCTCCCCCGCCCGTCCACCTGCCCGCCGATCCCGCCGGTGACGCCGACCCCGCCGCCGCGGCCACCGCCCTCGCCCATCCCGACAGCCCCCTCGTGTGGGCCACCCGGGCGGAGATGCTCCTTGCCGCGGGTTCGCTGGATGATGTGGCCAAGCTCACCGCCTACGCCCACGCCCGCACCGCCTACCACCGCTCCCTCGACCGCCTGCGCGCCAACGGGTGGAAGGGCTGGGGGCCGGTCCCCTTCTCCCACGAGCCGAATCAGGCGGTGCTGCGGGCCATCGCTGCCCTGGCCCGCGCGGCTCAGCTCATCGGCGAGGACCACGAGTACGAGCGCTGCCGCCAGATGCTCTCCGACGCCGACCCGGAGTCGGTGGGCAGGCTCATCGACGGGGTGTGACTAACGCGCGGTGTTCTGCGCGGTGCGGATGATCGCCACCGCCAGCTCCAGGCCCAGGCGCACCCCGATGAGGGAAAGCAGCGCCAGGAGGGAACCGCCGATGAGCGTCCCGAGGAACACGAGGAAACTTCCCTCCCTCACCGACGTGCCCGCCGCGACGAAAAGCACCACCAGCACGTGCAGGATGATCGCCAGAAGGTAGAGGTACTTGGCGAACTTCACGGTGATGAACTGCGAGAAGCTCAGGTCCAGCAGCGCCGCGAAGAAGTTCTCCGAGCCCGCCCCGGCCCCGGGCTGGGCCATGACCGGCTGGTGGGGCTGGCCCGGCTGGGCAAAGGGTTCGTAGGTCATGGGGACACTCCATTCAAGGCGAGAGGGCAGGAAACGCGCAGTTCAGCTGCGTCCGTGCTCATTAGAACACAGCAGACTCCCAGGGGCAGGCGACCACCTCCACGAGGAGCAACAGCGCCGACCCCCGGGCGGGGGTCGGCGCTGTGGGGCGTCGATAAGCAACTAGGCGTTGTGCTTGGCCTCGACGCGGCCGATGGCCTCCTTGGCCACCAGCTCCTGGATGCCCATGTCGAGCTCCGAGGTGAAGCCGACGCAGGAGCAGTTGATCTCGCCGAGGACGTAGGTGTCGTTGCCGTCCTCGTCGGTGTCGAGCATGAAGTCCGCGGTCCAGATGAGCGGGATGTTGTCCCCGCCGAGGTTCTCGGCGATGACGGGGCGGGCGGCGGCGAACATGTCGACCAGGTCCTGCCACTTCTCCGGGGAGTCATAGGTGTACTTCGCACCGGAGAAGAGGGTGGCGGAGAAGTTGTCGCCGCCCTCGGCCGGCTTCTTGTGCACGACGAACACCGGGTGCGGGCCGACGAGGAGGATGCGGATCTCGCCCTCGACGATGCGCGGCATGAAGCGCATGTCCACGAGCATGCCGTTGTTGCCGATGATGTACTGGTCACAGAAGTCCATGAACTCGCCGAGCTCACGGGTCTCGGTGTGGTTGTCCACGGCCTCGGTGGCCTTGAGCACGGTGTCGAGCGGCAGGGCGGTGCCCGGCTCGACGGAGGCGGCCAGCTCCTTGTCCGCCAGCTGGACGCGCCAGATGCCGGTGCCGGTGGAGCCGCGGTTCTGCTTGAGCACGCGCTCACCGTAGGACAGCGAGGTGGGGAAGGTGGCGTGGAAGTCCTCGACCTCGTAGTAGGCGGCGGTGTCGGAGGGGACCAGGTCGGTGTCCTTGAGCTTGACCAGGGCGTCCTTGGCGCCGTAGGCCATCATCTCCTCCGGGGTGGACATGCCGACGAGGCCGACCTCGGAGAGGCGGGAGAGGAGATCGAAGTAGCCGTCCTCGCCGCCGGGGATGTTGCCCGGGTTGACGCGGGAGATGTACCCGTCGAAGTTCCCGGAGACGTACTCGAAGAGGGGCTCCGTCCACTCGGGGCGGTAGAAGACGACCTCGGCCTTCCAGCCGGCGTCCCTGATGGCGTTGACGATCGGCATGGTGTCCTTGCGGTGACCGTCGATGAACTTGTCGGATCCGCCCTCAACCTCGAAGACGACGATTGCCTTGTGCACTGAAGCACCCCTTTCCGGGAATGACGTGAGACGCGGCGCTGCCAAACAGCGCCGTCAACAGGCAATTTTAGTGCCTGCCCCTGTGGTCTGCCCACTGTAGAGACAACTAGTAATTAAGGCCACATCGACCGCCCCCGCGTGACCCTCCGCACGGCCCTGAACTACTCTTGGGACTGACTCACATAATGATTCATCATACTTTAGACCCCGGCGTCGCACGGCCGGTCAGTCGCCCAGAAAGGTGGAATACCGTGGCCGTTCCCTTCGACCCGCACCCCCAGTTCCAGGAGTACGCCCACCCCGAGAGGCTCGTCTCCGCCTCCTGGCTCTCCGCCCGCCTGGGCACGCCCGGCCTGCGGGTCATCGAGTCCGACGAGGACTCCCTCCTCTACGACATCGGCCACCTGCCCGGCGCGGTGCGCATCGACTGGCAGAAGGACCTCAATGACCCCCTCAGCCGCGACATCGTCGACGGCGAATCCTTCGCCGCCCTCATGCGCGCCAAGGGCATCCACCGCGACGACACCGTGGTCATCTACGGCGACCAGTCCAACTGGTGGGCCGCCTTCACGCTGTGGGTCTTCGACCTCTTCGGCCACGCGGACGTCCGGCTTCTCGACGGCGGACGTGACGCCTGGGTCGCCGAGGAGCGCGACACCTCCTTCGTCGTGCCCGAGTTCCGCGAGTCCGACTACCCGGTCATCGAGCGCAACGACGCCGAGTACCGCGTCTTCGTCGACGAGATGCTGGAGAAGATCGGCTCCTCCACCATCGTCGACGTCCGCTCCACCGAGGAGTACAACGGCCTCGTGGGCGCCGACGACTCCCCCGCCCTCGTCCCGGCCCTGCGGCGCGGCCACATCCCCACCGCCGTCAACCTCCCGTGGCAGGACAACGTCCACCCCAACTCCCGCTTCCGCTCGCGTGCCGAGCTCGCCGAGCTCTACTCCGCGCTCGACCCGGAGGCGGAGACCACCGTCTACTGCCACGTCGGCGACCGCACGGCGCACACGTGGTTCGTGCTCAAGTACCTGCTGGGCTTCGCCAACGTGCGCAACTACGACGGCTCCTGGGTCGAGTGGGGAAACATGGTGCGCATGCCCATCGCCCGCGGCGAGGCCCCGCACGCCTGATTCGCTTCTCGACGCCCCCGAAAGGGCCCCGTTTCCGACCGCCCGGGCACGGCGCGCCGAAGATAACAGAATGATTTCAGTGCGCTTCTACTGGCGATTCGCGACTTTTTGGGGCAGAATCACGAACCTGACGGAATGCTCACGTTTTTGTGTGCAAGAATAGTCGCATGCGTCGCGCGGCCGCCTCACGCGGGCGGGCCGACGCGAACCTCCAGTGCAGCACATGAAAGGGACCCCCAAGTGGCAGTAGAGACCAAGAAGATCACCAAGGTCCTCGTGGCCAACCGCGGCGAGATCGCGGTACGTGTGATCCGAGCCGCCAAGGATGCGGGAATCGCCAGCGTCGCCGTGTACGCCGAGCCGGATGCTGATGCCCCGTTCGTCGGCATGGCGGACGAGGCCTTCGCTCTGGGCGGCCAGTCCTCCGCCGAGTCCTACCTGGTGATCGAGAAGATCATCGACGCCGCCACCAAGGCCGGCGCCGACGCCATCCACCCCGGCTACGGCTTCCTCGCCGAGAACGCCGACTTCGCCCAGGCCGTCATCGACGCCGGCATCATCTGGATCGGCCCCCCGCCCTCCGCCATCGCCGACCTCGGCGACAAGGTGACCGCCCGCCACATCGCGCAGCGCGCCAACGCCCCCATGGTGCCCGGCACCAAGGACCCCGTGGCCGACGCCTCCGAGGTCCTCGCCTTCGCCGAGGAGCACGGACTGCCCATCGCCATCAAGGCCGCCTTCGGTGGCGGTGGCCGCGGCATGAAGGTCGCCTACACCATGGACGAGGTCGAGGAGCTCTACGAGTCCGCCACCCGTGAGGCCGTCGCCGCCTTCGGCCGCGGCGAGTGCTTCGTCGAGCGCTACCTGGACAAGGCCCGCCACGTCGAGGCCCAGGTGCTGGCCGACCAGCACGGCAACGTCATCGTCGCCGGCACCCGCGACTGCTCCCTGCAGCGTCGCTTCCAGAAGCTCGTCGAGGAGGCCCCGGCCCCCTTCCTCAGCGACGCCCAGCGCGCCGAGATCCACGAGTCCGCCAAGCAGATCTGCCGCGAGGCAGGCTACTACGGCGCCGGCACCGTCGAGTACCTCGTCGGTTCCGACGGGCTCATCTCCTTCCTCGAGGTCAACACCCGCCTCCAGGTGGAGCACCCGGTCACCGAGGAGACCACCGGCCTCGACCTCGTCCGTGAGCAGTTCCGCATCGCCGAGGGCCAGGAGCTGCGCCACAAGGAGGACCCGACCCCGCGCGGCCACTCCTTCGAGTTCCGCATCAACGGCGAGGACGCCGGCATGAACTTCATGCCCGCCCCCGGCACCGTCACCCGCTACCACCAGCCGGACGGCCCGGGTGTCCGCGTGGACTCCGGCGTCCGCGAGGGCTCCGTCATCGGCGGCCAGTTCGACTCCATGCTGGCCAAGCTCATCGTCACCGGTGAGACCCGCGAGGAGGCCCTCCAGCGCGCCGCCCGCGCCCTGGACGAGTACGTCGTCGAGGGCATGCCCACCGTCATCCCCTTCCACCGCCACATCGTGGAGAACCCGGCCTTCGTCGGTGACGAGAACGGCTTCGAGGTCTACACCAAGTGGATCGAGGAGGTCTGGGACAACCCGATCGAGCCTTTCGTCGATCCGGCCGACCTGCCCGAGGACGAGTCCACCCCGGCCCACAAGGTGGTCGTCGAGGTCGACGGCCGTCGCGTCGAGATCTCCCTGCCGGGCGATCTGGCACTCGGTGGCGGCGCCGCCCCGAAGAAGAAGGCCAAGAAGCGTCGCTCCGCCGGCGGTGCCGGGGGCGCCTCCGGTGACTCCGTGGCCGCCCCGATGCAGGGCACCGTCATCAAGGTCAACGTCACCGACGGCCAGGAGGTGACCGAGGGCGAGGTCATCGTCGTCCTCGAGGCCATGAAGATGGAGAACCCCGTCAAGGCCCACAAGTCCGGTGTCGTCGAGGGCCTGGCCGTCGAGGCCGGCGCCGGCGTGACCAAGGGACAGGTCCTGCTGGAGATCAAGTAGTACCCGCCTGACAGCCCCATCACCTCGTTGGTGACGGGGCTTCGGCGTGCTCAACCCCCTCCCCGCCGTCGAGAAGGGCCCCTGCCAGCGGTGGCAGGGGCCCTTCTCGACGGTGGTGGGGGTGTCAGCTAGGCGATGACGACGATGAGGTCGCCGCCCTCCACCTTCGTGGCCTGCGGCAGCGCCACACGCTCGATGACGCCGTCCTTGGGGGCCGTGATGGTGGCCTCCATCTTCATGGCCTCGATGACGGCCACCGGGTCACCGGCCTTGACCTCGTCGCCCACCTTGGCGTGGACCATGACCACACCGGCGAACGGCGCCGCCACGTGGCCCGGGTTGGTGGTGTCGGCCTTCTCCGCCGAGGCGGTGACGGACTCGACGTTGCGGTCGCGGACCTTCATCGGGCGGATCTGGCCGTTGACGTTCGCCACGACCTGGCGCATGCCCTTGTCGTCGGGCTCGCCGACGGCGTCGAGACGCACGACCATCGGGGGCTGGCCCTTCTCACCGAGGAGGCGGATGACGTTCTCCTCGCCCTCCTTGAGGCCGTAGAAGAAGACGCGGTCCTCGAGGGCGGCGGTGTTGCCGTACTGGCGGCGGTGCTCGGCGAACTCGGCGGCCTGCTTCGGGAAGAGCAGCTTGTCCAGCGTGGAGCGCCGGGTCTGGCGGTCCTCGCTCTGGAGGGCGGCCTCGTCCTCGGCGGGGACGTCGACAAGCGAGGACTGCTTGGCGGAGCGACCGGCGAGGGCCTTCTCACGCAGCAGCGGCCAGCCGCCGGGCGGGTTGCCCAGGTCGCCGCGGAGGAAGTCGATGACGGAGTCCGGGATGTCGTACTTCTGCGGGTCGTTGGCGAAGTCGCGGGGATCGACGCCCGCGCCGACGAGGTGCAGCGCCAGGTCACCGACGACCTTGGAGGACGGGGTCACCTTGGTGGGGCGGCCGAGCATCTCGTTGACGGCGGCGTAGTAGTCCTCGATGAGCTCGAAACGGTCCTCCAGGCCCAGGGCCTTGGCCTGGGTGCGCAGGTTGGACAGCTGCCCGCCGGGGATCTCGTGCTTGTACACACGGCCGGTGGGGCCGGGCACGCCTGCCTCGAAGGGGGCGTAGAGCTGGCGCACGGCCTCCCAGTAGGGCTCGAGGTCGGAGACGGCCTGGAGGGAGAGACCCGTGTCGCGGTGGGTGTCGGCGAAGGCGGCGACGATGGCGGACAGGGAGGGCTGGGAGGTGGTGCCGGCCAGCGGGGCGGAGGCGCCGTCGACGGCGTCGGCACCGGCCTGGGCGGCGGCCAGGTAGGTGGCCAGCTGACCACCGGCGGTGTCGTGGGTGTGCACGTGCACCGGCAGATCGAAGTTGGAGCGCAGCGCCTTGACCAGGCGGGAGGCGGCGGTCGGGCGGAGCAGGCCCGCCATGTCCTTGATGGCCAGGACGTGTGCCCCGGTGTCGACGATCTGCTCCGCCAGGCGCAGGTAGTAGTCGAGGGTGTAGAGGTTCTCGTTCGGGTCGAGCAGGTTGCCGGAGTACGCCATGGCCACCTCGGCGACCGTGGTGTTGGTCTCCAGGACGGCGTCGATGGCCGGGCGCATCTGGGAGACGTCGTTGAGGGCGTCGAAGATGCGGAAGATGTCGACACCGGAGTCAGCGGCCTCCTTGACGAAGGCCCGGCCGACGCTGTCCGGGTACGAGGTGTAGCCGACGGTGTTGCGGCCGCGGAGCAGCATCTGGATGTTGACGTTCGGCATGGCCTTGCGCAGCTCGTCGAGACGCTCCCAGGGATCCTCGTGGAGGAAGCGCATGGCGACGTCGTAGGTCGCACCGCCCCACGCCTCGACGGAGAGCAGCTCCGGGGTCATGCGGCCGACGTGGTGGGCGGCGGCGACCAGGGCGGAGGAGCGGATGCGGGTGGCCAGCAGGGACTGGTGGGCGTCACGGAAGGTGGTGTCGGTGACGGCCAGGGCGTCCTGGTGGCGCAGCTGCTCGGCGAACTTCTGGGGGCCGAGGTCGCGCAGCACGTCGCGGGAGCCGCGCGGCAGCGGGCTGTCGTCGCGGGCGGGCAGCTTGGTCACCGGGCGGATCTCGGTGGGGCGCTTGCCGTGCGGGCGGTTGACGGTGACGTCGGCGAGGTAGTTGAGGATCCGGCCGGCCTCGTCATCGGCCGGCGGGGCGGCCAGCAGGTGCAGGTGCTCGGCGATGAAGCCGGTGGAGATGCGGCGGGTCTGGAAGTCCTCCTCCCGCAGCAGGGCGCGGAGGAAGCCGATGTTGGTGGCCACACCGGAGATGGTGAACTCGTTGAGCGCGCGCTGGGCGCGGGCCACGGCGGTGGCGAAATCAGCGCCACGGCAGGTCATCTTCACCAGCAGGGAGTCGAAGTTCGGGGAGATCTCGCCGCCGAGGGAGGCGGCACCGTCGAGACGCACGCCCGCGCCGCCCGGGGAGCGGTAGGCGGTGATGGTGCCGGTGTCGGGGCGGAAGTTGTTCGCCGGGTCCTCGGTGGTGATGCGGCACTGCAGGGCCGCGCCGTTGAGCTTGATGGTTTCCTGGCTCAGGCCGAGATCCTGGAGCGTGGCGCCGGCGGCGATGTTCATCTGGGCCTTGACCAGGTCGACGGAGGTGACCTCCTCCGTGACGGTGTGCTCGACCTGGATGCGCGGGTTCATCTCGATGAAGACGTGGTTGCCCTTCTCATCGACGAGGAACTCGACGGTGCCGGCGCACACGTAGCCGATGGAGCGGCAGAACTTCACGGCGTCGGCGCAGATCTGGTCGCGCAGCGCCGGGTCCAGGTGCTGTGCCGGGGCGATCTCGACGACCTTCTGATGGCGGCGCTGCAGGGAGCAGTCGCGCTCGTAGAGGTGGATGACGTCACCGGTGTGGTCGGCGAGGATCTGCACCTCGATGTGCTGGGGGTTGATCACGGCGCGCTCGAGGTAGACGTGGCCGTCACCGAAGGCGGCCTCCGCCTCGCGGGAGGCCTCGGCGGCGAGCTGCGCCACGTCCTCCGGGTTCTCGATGAAACGCATGCCTCGTCCGCCACCACCGGCGACCGCCTTGACGAAGATGGGGAAGGTGAAGTCCTGCGCCATCTCGACGAGCTTGTCGATGTCCGTCGACGGCTCCGAGTCCTGCAGCACGGGCAGGCCGGCCTTGCGGGCGGCCTCGACGGCCGCGGACTTGTCACCGGTGAGGTCGAGGACCTCCGGCGGCGGGCCGATGAAGGTGATGCCGTTCTCGGCGCATTCGCGGGCCAGCTGGGCGTTCTCGGAGAGGAAGCCGTAGCCGGGGTAGACGGCGTCGGCGTGGGTCTTCTTGGCGGCCCGGAGGATCTCGTCGATGTCCAGGTAGGCCTTGACCGGCGAGCCCTCGGTGCCGATGCGCACGGCCTCGGAGGCGAAGGAACGGTGGTGGGAATTGCGGTCCTCCTTGGGGTAGACCGCGACGGTGGCGGCTCCCGTCTCGAAGGCGGCACGGAAGGCACGGACGGCGATTTCGCCGCGGTTGGCGACGAGTACCTTCTTGAAGGAGGGCAGAGTGGTTGTGGCCACGTTGGGGGTCCTTTCCGGACATCATGTCGGGGGTGCGACTGAGAGGGGGTGGTCTCTCTTCCGCACCACAATATCGCAGTACTGGGGGTGTCCACCGGGAGAATCTGGAGCGGTGACCACCCGCAACGGGACAGATATTTGCTGGCTGATGTCCGTTTCCGGACACCGTTCACGGGGCGTCGATAAGCGGGGATATATTCCGCTGAGCGGAACAGAAGCCCACGCCAGCCACCCCAGAATGCGGGCAGTGCCGTGGGCTTCTATCGTGCCGGCCTAGCGGTCGGCGAGCGGGGTGACCTGACGCTGCTCCGGGCCGTTGTAGGCGGAGAGCGGGCGGATCAGGGAGTTGTCGCGGTACTGCTCCACGATGTGGGCGGTCCAGCCGGCGATGCGGGCGACGACGAACAGCGGGGTGAAGAAGTCCACCGGGAAGCCGAGGATGTAGTACGCGGGGCCGGCCGGGAAGTCCAGGTTCGGCTTGATGCCGGTGCGGGCATCCATGGCGTCGCGCATGTTCTCGTACATCTCGACCCACTTGGCGCCGTCGTGACGCTCGGCGAGGTCACGGAAGGACTGCTCCATGGACGGCACGCGCGAGTCACCCTTCTTGTACACGCGGTGACCGAAGCCCATGATGAGGTCCTTGTTGTCCAGGGCGTTGTTGACCCAGTCCGCGGCCTTGGCCGGATCCTCGACCTCGAGCATGGTGTGCATGACGAACTCGTTGGCGCCGCCGTGCAGCGGGCCCTTGAGGGCGCCGATGGCACCGGTGATCGCGGAGTAGACGTCCGAGCGGGTGGAGGTGATGACGCGTCCGGTGAAGGTGGAGGCGTTGAAGGAGTGCTCGGCGTAGAGGATGAGGGACTTCTCGAAGTCGCGCACATCGTCCGGGTTGGAGGCCGGGGAGTCCGGGCCGTTGCCGAAGACCATGGACAGCAGGTTGTGGGCGACGGACTTGTCCGGGTCCGGGGCGACGAGGTCGAGGCCCTGGCGGCGACGGATGTCCATGGCCAGCACCATCGGCAGCTGGGCGAGGAGGTTGTGGCCGACGTGGGTGATGTGGTCCTC
This sequence comes from Corynebacterium nasicanis, assembly GCF_042658165.1. Classification (NCBI taxonomy): domain Bacteria; kingdom Bacillati; phylum Actinomycetota; class Actinomycetes; order Mycobacteriales; family Corynebacteriaceae; genus Corynebacterium; species Corynebacterium nasicanis. The sequence continues at coordinate 654,225 of NZ_JBHSQE010000009.1, read as the reverse complement.
GTCCGGGGTGAAGTGCTCCGGGTCCTTGGTGCCCATGTAGGACACCGCGGTGCGCATGACGTCCATCGGGTGGCAGTCGGTCGGCAGCGAGTGGATGAGCGCGATCAGGCCGGCGTCGAGCTTGCGGTAGGAGCGGCCGCGCTGGTTGAACTCCTCCAGCTGGGCCTCGTTCGGCAGCTCGCCGTTCCACAGGAGGTAGAAGACCTCCTCGAAGGAGCAGGCGGCGACCAGATCCTGGACGGCGTAGCCGCGGTAGGTCAGGGAGTTGGTCTCCGGCATGACCTTGGACACGGCGGTGTAGTCGGCGATGACTCCGTAGAGTCCCTTACGGACCTCAGGGTTGTTGTTCTCGGACATGGTGCTCATCCCCTTTCAGAGGGCAGGTTCTGGTGTCAGTTGAAGGTGGGCTGGTACGTGTCCGCGGAGTACGTGAACACCTGCTGGTCGAAGGCGTTGTACTCGTTGTAGCGGAGCAGTTCGTAGAGGCGGGAGCGGTGCTGCATGCGGTCGACCCACCCGGTCTGGGTGCCGGTGGCGGCGATCTCGGCGAGCGCGTCCTCGACCTGGCCCATGGCGATGCGCAGGGTGGTCACCGGGTAGATGACGGCGTTGAAGCCGAGATCCTCCAGCTGCTGGGCGGAGAGCAGCTCGGACTTGCCGAACTCGGTCATGTTGGCCAGCAGGGGCACGTCGACGGCGGCGCGGAACTTCTCGAAGTCCTCCGGGGTGTGCAGGGCCTCGGTGAAGATGAGGTCCGCTCCGGCGTCGGCGTAGGCCTTGGCGCGCTCGATGGCGGAGTCGATGCCCTCGACGCCGGCGGCGTCGGTACGCGCGCAGATGACGAACTGGTCGTCGCGACGCTCGTTGACCGCGGCCGTGATGCGCCGCAGCATGAGCTCGGTGGGCACGACCTCCTTGCCGTCGAGGTGGCCGCACCGCTTCGGGTTGACCTGGTCCTCGAGGTGGCAGCCGGCGACGCCGGCGTCCTCGAACTCGGAGATGGTGCGGGCCGCGGACATGGGCTCCCCGAAGCCGGTGTCGGCGTCGACGAGCACGGGCAGGTCCGTGACGCGGGCGATCTGGCGGGAGCGGTGTGCGACCTCGGTGAGCGTGGTCAGTCCGATGTCCGGCAGGGCCAGGTCGGCGGCGACGACGGCGCCGGAGACGTACACGCCCTCGAAGCCGGCCTCCTGGATCGCGCGGGCGACCAGGGGGGAGAACGCGCCGGGGAGCTTCTGGATGCGTCCGCTGTTCAGTCCGTCGCGGAATGCTTTACGACGCTCGGTCGGCGTCACCTGGGAGGAGAACAGGCCCGCCATCAGAACAGACCCTCGCCCACGGTGGGAGCCTGCGCGAGGACGTCCTCGTCGAGCTCGATGTTCAGTTCCGCCAGGTCGGTGAGGTTCTCCAGGTTCTCGACGGCGGCGAGGAAGCGGTCCTGCTCCTCCGGGGAGACAACGCCCTCGCACAGGGTGCGGAACTTGGCGATGTACTGCTCGCGGGCGAAGGGGCGGGCGCCGAGCGGGTGGGCGTCGGCGACGGCCAGCTCGTCCTCGACCACGGTGCCGTCGGCGAAGGTGATGACGGCCTTGGCGCCGAAGGCCTTCTCGTTCGGGTCGGTGGAGTGGTAGCGGCGGGTCCAGTCCGCGTCCTCGACGGTGGAGATCTTGTTCCACAGCTCGATGGTCTCCGGGCGGTTGGCGCGCTCCGGGGCGTAGGAACGCTCGTGGTGCCAGTCGCGGTCCTCGAGGGCCACGGCGAAGATGTACATGATCGAGTGGTCGAGGGTCTCGCGGGAGGCCTGCGGGTCGAACTTCTGCGGATCGTTCGAGCCGGTGCCGATGACGTAGTGGGTGTGGTGCGAGGTGTGCAGCACGATGGACTCGACGTCGGCCAGGTTGCGGCCCTCGGCGGCGAGCTTCTCGCCCATGCGGCGGGCCAGGTCGATCGGTGCCTGGGACTGGTACTCCGCGGAGTGCTCCTTGGTGTAGGTGTCCAGGATGCCGCGCTTCTCCTCGCCCTCGGCGGGCAGCGGGACGGTGTACTCGTGGCCCGGGCCGGAGAGCAGCCAGGCGATGACACCGTCCTCACCCTCCCAGATCGGGGACGGGGCACCCTCGCCGCGCATCGCGCGGTCGACGGCCTCGATGGCCATCTTGCCGGCGAACGCCGGGGCGAAGGCCTTCCAGGAGGAGATCTCGCCCTTACGGGACTGGCGGGTGGCGGTGGTGGTGTGCAGCGCCTGGCCGATGGCCTGGTAGATCGTCTCGACGTCGAGGTCGAGGAGGGTGCCGATACCGGCGGCCGCGGAGGGGCCGAGGTGGGCGACGTGGTCGATCTTGTGCTCGTGGAGGCAGATGCCGCGGACCAGGTCGACCTGGATCTCGTAGCCGGTGGCCAGGCCGCGGATGAGCTCGCGGCCGCTCTTGCCGGCCTGCTGAGCGGCGGCGAGGATCGGCGGGATGTTGTCGCCCGGGTGGGAGTAGTCGGCGGCGAGGAAGGTGTCGTGGAAGTCGAGCTCACGGACGGCGGTGCCGTTGGCCAGTGCGGCCCACTCGGCGGCGTACTTACCCTTGAGGCCGAAGACGGAGGCGCCGCGGCCGTCGGTGACGGGGCGGGCGGCGGCCATGGCGCGGGCGGAGGTGACCGGGCGACGCAGCACGGAGGCGGCCTGGACGGAGGCGTTGTCGATGATGCGGTTGATGATCATCTCCTTGGTCTCCTCCGGAACCTCGACGGGGTCGGCGGCGACGCGGGCGATCTTGTAGGCCAGGTGCTCCTCGTGGGGGAAGTCCTCGGCAGAGCGGTAGGTACGCACGGTGTGGTTGATCATGTTCTCGAGCTACTCCTCGTACTGGGCGGATTTGCGTTGGTCCTCACAGTACTGCGAATTCTGTGTTGGGGGTCACAGTGAAGAAGGTGTAATCTTGTGGCATCAACTCGCATGATCTGCAAAACTTGCATAAAGCCCAGATCAGGGCGGTAATTCCCGGAGAGGAACACCCATGAGCAAGCACTTCGCGGGGGCACGGATCCGCACATTGCGACGCGGCCGCAAGCTCACGCAGCAGGAGATGGCCCGCCGCCTCGGCCTGTCCACCAGCTACCTCAACCAGCTGGAGAATGACCAGCGCCCCCTCACCGTCACCGTCCTCATGGCCATGTCCCGTCACTTCGACGTCGATCCCGCCTTCTTCTCCCCCGACCATGACGCCCGCACCATCAGCGAGCTACGCGACGCCTTCCCCACCGTCCCCGACGATCAGCTCGCCGACCTCGCCGCCCGCTACCCCGACCTGGTCACCCGGGTGCTCGACCTCGCCGACCGCGCCCCCACCCTCGCCGACGACTCCCCCTACCGCCTCGTCCGCGATTTCTTCTACGAGGCCCACAACTACGTCGACGAACTCGACGTCCTCGGCGAGGACCTCGCCCGCCGCCTCGGCGATCCCCAGCTGCGCCTCACGCGCCTGGCCACCTTCCTCGACCGGGATCTCGGGGTCATCGTCCGCTTCCGCAAGCTCAGTTCCGGCCCCCGCCGCGTCTTCCACCCCGAGACCCGCGAACTGCACCTGCGCACCGGGCTCTCCGAGGCGCAGCTGTGCTTCGAGCTGGCCCTCCAGTACGGGCTCACCGGCCACGCCGACCTGCTCCACGAACTCGCCGCCGACCTGCCCACCGAAGAGGCCCGGGGGATCGCCGTCCTGGCGCTGGCCCAGTACTTCGCGGCGGCCGTCGTCATGCCCTACGGGGAGATGCTCAGCACCGCGGAGGAGGTCCGCTACGACATCGACCGCCTCGCCGTGCACTTCGGCACCGGCTTCGAGACGACCTGCCACCGGCTCTCCACCCTCAACCGCCCCGGCAGCCGCGGCGTCCCCTTCTTCTTCGTGCGCACGGACCGGGCGGGCAACATCTCCAAGCGGCAGTCCGCCACCGGATTCCACTTCTCCCGCTCCGGCGGCTCCTGCCCCCTGTGGGTCATCCACCGCGCCTTCGAGACACCCGGGCGTGTCACCCGCCAGGTCGCCGGCATGCCCGACGGCCGCAACTACCTGTGGATCGCCCGCACCGTAGCCGGCCAGATCCACGGCTTCGGCCAACCCCGCAAGGAGTTCGCCGTCGGGCTGGGCTGCGATCTCGAGCAGGCCGAGCGGCTCGTCTACGCCCAGGGCCTCGATCTCTCCCCCGCCTCAGCCACCCCCATCGGCCCCGGCTGCACCACCTGCCCCCGCGAGCGGTGCCCGCAGCGCGCGTTCCCGCACGCCGGGCGTCAGGTGCTCGTCGACCTCGACGCCACCCTCGACTTCTCCTACACCACCTACTGAGCTACGCCAGGTCGTCGGTGGCCACCAGTCGGCGGGCGGCCTCCGTGATGGACCCCGAGAGCGAGGGGTACACGGCGAAGACCTCGGAGAGCTGCTTGACGGTGAGGTTGCTGGACACCGCGATGGCGATGGGCAGAATGAGCTCGGAGGCGGTGGGTGCCACGACGACACCACCGATGACCAGGCCCGAGTTGCGGCGACAGAAGAGCTTGACGAAGCCGTGCTTGAGGGAACGCATCTTCGCGCGCGGGTTGGACTGCAGCGGCAGGACGACGGCGCGGGCCGAGACCTCCCCGCTCTCCACCTGCGCGTGGGTGACACCGACGGCGGCGATCTCCGGGCGGGTGAACACGGCGGTGGCCACGGTCTTCAGGCGGATGGGGGTCACGCCCTCGCCGAGCGCGTGGTACATGGCCATGCGGCCCTGCATCGCGGCGACCGAGGCCAGCGGGAACAGGTCGGTGCAGTCACCGGCGGCGTAGATGCCGGCGACGTTGGTGCGGGAGACGCGGTCGACCTTGATGTGGCCGGAGGGGGTCGTCTTCACGCCGACGTTCTCCAGGCACAGGCCCTCGGTGGCGGGGATGGAACCGATCGACATGATGGCGTGGGAGCCGAAGATCTCGCGCCCGTCGGCGGTGCGCACGCAGACGCCGCCATCGGCGGTGCGGGTGACCGAGTCCACGCGGGCGTGCTTCTCCAGGGACACACCGCGCTGGGAGAGGACGTGCTCGAGGACGTCCGCCGCGTCGGCGTCATCGTGCGGGAGAATGCGGTCACGGGAGGCGACCATGGTGACCTTGACGCCGAGCTCGGCGAAGGCGGAGACGAACTCCGCGCCGGTGACACCGGAGCCGACGACGATGAGGTGCTCCGGGGTGTCCTCCAGGTCGTAGACCTGCTGCCAGGTGAGGATGCGCTCCCCGTCGGGCTGGGCGTTGGGCAGGATACGCGGGGTGGCGCCGGTGGCCAGGAGCACCAGGTCGGCCTCGTAGACCTCCTCGCTGCCGTCGGGAAGCGTGGCGGTGATCTCGTGGTGGACCTTGTCCAGCTGGGACTCCGCGAAACGGGCCCGGCCGTTGACGGAGCGGACCCCGGCGCGCTCGAGCTGCACCATGATGTCGTCGGACTGCTCCTGCGCCAGGTTCTTCACACGCTGGTTGAGGGCGGGGAGGTGGATGCGGGCCCGGCCGAGGAGGGAGTTGAGGCCCATGTCGTCGGCACGCCGCAGGTCGGTCTTGATGCCGGTGCCGGCGATGAAGGACTTCGAGGGCACACAGTCGAGCAGGACCGAGGAGCCGCCGATGCCACGTTCCTCGATGATCGTCACATCCGCCCCGTACTTGGCTCCGGCCAGGGCTGCCTCGTAACCGGCGGGGCCTCCGCCGATGATGACGATGCGATTCTTCAAGGGGTCTCCTCCACGCGCGTGTGTACGGTTCACGGTGTGCCGTGAACAACTGGACCCCGAGTTTAGTCGTTAGGTGAGGAAGCCGCCGCTGGAGGCACCCGTTCCGGTACCCTCGCTGTACTGCTCGACGACGGAGGCGAAGAGGCGGACGCCGACGCCGATGGAACGCTCGTCGACAAGCAGGTCGCCCTGGTGCAGGTCGCCCATCCTCCCCTCGCCGGACCAGCAGCCCAGACGGGCCATCGACCCGGGGACATGCTCGAGGTACCAGGAGAAATCCTCGCCGCCGGAGGACTGGGGGGCCTGGACGACGGCCTGGGGGTCGATGGACCGGGCGGCGTCGGCGAGCAACGCGGTGGCGACATCGTCGTTGAGCACGGGGGGAACGCCGCGCTGGTAGGCGAGCTCGTGGGCGCAGCCGGTCGGGGCGAGGACCTGGGCGATGAGTTCCTCGAGCAATTCCTCGAGGATGCGCCACGTCGCGATGTCCGCCGTGCGCACGGTGCCCGTGAGCTGCCCGGACTCCGGGATGGCGTTCGGCGCGTAGCCGGCGTTGAGGGATCCGAAGACGAGGACGGTCGCGGTCCGCGGGTCGATGCGCCGGGAGAGCAGCGCCGGCAGCTGCGTGACCAGGGAGGACAAGGCGTAGACGACGTCGTTGGTCAGGTGCGGGCGCGAGGAGTGCCCGCCCGGGCCGGAGACCTTGATGCGCAGGACGTCGGCCGCGGAGGTGATCGCGCCGGTGCGCACGCCGACCTTGCCCACCTTGAGTTTCGGCTCGACGTGCAGGGAGAAGATCGAGCCCACGCCCTCGAGACCGCCCCAGGCGATGACGTCGGTGGCGCCGCCGTCCATGACCTCCTCGGCCGGCTGGAAGATGACGCGGATGCCCTGCGGCAGCGTGTCGGCCTGCTCCGCCAGGGCGCAGGCCAGGGCGAGGGCGATGGTGGTGTGGACGTCGTGGCCGCAGGAGTGCGACACCCCCGGCACGGCGGAGGCGTAGGGCAGCCTGGTCAGCTCGGTGACGGCCAGGGCGTCGATGTCCGCGCGGAAGGCCAGCCGGTCGGGGGAATCCGGTCCGATGTCCACCATGAGCCCGGTGCCGGGGAAGCGGACGGGGGTGAGCCCGTGCGCCCGGAGGGTCTCCTCGAGGTACTCGGTTGTCTCGTACTCCATGTGCGACAGCTCGGGGTGCGAGTGCAGGTGCCGACGCCAGCCCAGCACCTTCTCCTGGTGGGCGAGAAGCCACTTATCGACGCGCGCGGCGATACCCTTCACGAACAGTCCTTTCCGCAGACCTCATCCGGGGGTCAACGCCTATCGATCCTACTCCGTCGCCCCCGCCTCCCCGGCGGGCAGGCCGGGTTGCGCGGGGCCGACCTCCCGCACCTCCCGCACCTCCCGGACCTCCCGGGCCACCTCCGATTCATAGCGCGGCAGCTGACCGTGCAGGACATAGGCGGAGCGGAAGGGCTCGACGGGCGTGTCCGCGGGCCAGTGCAGGGTGATCCCGTGCTCTTCGGCGGCGCAGATGTCGGCGACCGGTTCCCCTCCGGCGGGCAGCAGCACGGCGGGCGGCACGTCGAGGGCGCGCGCCAGGCGGTAGATGGTGGACAGCTGCGGATCGGCCGGGGTGTCGGCGTTGCCCAGGTTGCGCTCGATGTTGGAGATGGTGTTGCGCGCCAGCCCTGTGAGGGTGGCCAGTTCCTCCTGCGTCAGCCCCCGCTGCCGGCGCAGTGTGCGCAGCGTGCGCCCGAGGCAGAGCCCGAAGCTCGGCCACCCGGTCCACTCCTGCTCACCCGCCATCCCTCCACGGTGCCCACTGCGATGGGAAAGCTCCGCCCACTGCAGTGGGCGGAGCGGTGGCCCCGGGTGGTCGGGAGGCTACAGGTCGATGTTCCGGGGTCCGTAGAGACGGTCGCCGGCGTCGCCGAGACCAGGCACGATGTAGGCGTCCGCGTTGAGTTCCGGGTCGACGCACGCGGTGACCAGGCGCACGGGCAGCCCGGACTCCGCGAGCGCATCCACCCCCGGCTGGGCGGAGACCATGCAGATGGCGGTGATGTCGGTTGCCCCGCGGTCCGCCAGCAGGCGGATGGCGTGGAGCAGCGAGCCGCCGGTGGCCAGCATCGGGTCGACGACGAAAACGGTGCGGCCGGTGAGATCATGCGGCAGCGCCTCGAGGTACGGGACCGGCTCGTGGGTCTCCTCGTTGCGGGCCAGGCCGATGAAGCCCACCTGCGCGTCGGGAATCATCGACAGCGCCGGATCGATCATGCCCAGCCCGGCGCGGATCACCGGGACGATGATCGGCGGGTCCTGCAGGCGCGTGCCCTCCGCCACCGCCACGGGGGTCTGGCACTCGAAATGCTCGACGGGCAGGTCACGCGACGCCTCGTAGACCAGCATGGTGCCCAGGTCGGCGAGGGCGGCGCGGAAGGCGGCGTTGTCGCTGCGGGCGTCACGCATGATGGTCAGTCGTGAGGCGGCCAGCGGATGTTCGACGATGGTGATCTCCATGCGCACCAGGATAGCGGGAACCTTTCGGCCGTTTTCACAGTCCAATAAAGGCATGGACACTCTTCACCTCGATCCCGCCCACGCCCGCCTGCTGGCCACCGATCTTCTCGACGCCGCCTCCCGCCCTCCCCTCACCCCCGTCACCGTCTCCGGGGGCGGCCGCTTCGCGGCCTCGCTTCTCGACGCCCTCCTCCACCTCGACACCCAGACCCGCCGCGTCCACGAGCGGGCCCGCGTCCTCGGCGAGCGCTCGCACCGGATCATCGCAGCCGCCGATGCCCAGGACCGGGGGCTGGCTGCGGAGCTGGGGAGGCTGTCATGAGGGAGATCGTGGAGGCGGTCCGCCACATCCTCGACCTGGCCCCCGAGGAGCTGTCCCCGGTGGAGCTGCCCCCCTTGCCGGATTTCGCCGCGGCCGTCCCGCTGGCCGAGATGATCGCGCACGGCTCACCCGGCGGTACCACCCTGGTGGAGGTTGCCCGTCACCTCAGCGGGGACCGTGATCTTGTGTCCCGGATCAGCGACCGCGCCGCCGCCCACGTGGAGGCCACCCGCGCCGAGCTCACCCACCTCACCCACGGTCTGCTGCAGGAGGCGGGGGCGGTGGTGCCCAAGTTCTTCTCCCCCGCCCCCGGCGCGCAGCTGGGCGCCCTGCTCGAACTCCAGCTTCTGGCGCAGAGCTTCCTGCAGGAGGCGACCGCGCGCGTCACCGATCTCGACGGCCTGCTCGCGCCCCTGAGCGAGGACCTCGAGCGCGTGGCCGCCACCCCGCACGCCGCGCCCCTCCCGGACCCTGCCCCCGAAGCGCCGGAGACAGCGCCGGCCAGTTCGACGAGCAGCGGTGATGTGCAGGCCGGCGAGGCGGCGGTCGCGGCGGCCAAGAATGCCCTGGGCACTCCCTACGTGTGGGGAGGCACGACGCCTGCAGGCTTCGACTGTTCCGGCCTCACGCAATGGGCCTACCGGCAGGCCGGGGTGGAGCTGCCCCGCCTGGCCCAGGAGCAGAACGTCGGGGTGCAGGTGAGCGCCGAATCCCTGCAGCCGGGCGATCTCGCGGTGTGGGACGGGCACGTGGCCATGTACGCCGGGGACGGGCAGCTCATCGAGGCCGGGGACCCCGTCTCGCTCAACCCGGTGCGGACCACGAACATGGGCATGGCCTTCAAGGGCTTCTGGCGGCCGACGGGCTAGGACTCCGGTAGAATCCCGCCCCATGACCTCCCGTGCGATCATTCCTGTGAAACTGTCCCTCACCGAGGGCGACTTCTACACCCTCTGGGCACCGACCTGGAAGGAGCACGGGGCGGAGTGGCAGGCCTTCCTCGGCGACGAGGACGGGCTGTTCCTGTTCACCTCCCCGGCGCAGCTCCACGCTTTCCTGCGCTCCGGGAAGCGCCACGACCTCACCTCCCACCCCAAGTGGGGCGCCTTCGCCGCCCAGCCCGCGGATCTCATCGTGCCGGAGAAGAAGGAGACCTTCGACATCATCGGCGCCCCGGCACTGCTGGCCGGCCGCCCCTCCTACGAGAACGTCTCCGCCCTGGGCCGCGTGCTCCAGGTGACCAGGTCGCTGGCCGAGGTCACGGGTGCGGATGACGCCGTCCTCTTCTTCGCCTCCCACTCCGTCCTGGGCAATGTCCAGCGCGGCGCGGACCACTACGGCGGTGACCACGGAATGGGCGAGTGGTCGGCGGTCGGCCGGGTCGTGCTGGCCAACTGGGCCAAGGTCGTCGCATCCCTGGACGAGCAGGTGCGGGTCATCGAGGTCGCCGACACGGAGGCCGCGGAATCCCAGCAGCTTATCGACGACGCCCGGATCCGCACCGCCGAAGCCAAGGCCGCCGCGGAAGCCGCCGAGAAGGAGGCCGCCGAGCAGGCCGACCCCTACGACTCCTCCGTGTGGGGCCTGGCCGGCATCGACCCGGTGAAGATCACCCTCGACGGCAAGTCGGTCTACACCCTGCGTACCTACGTCGACGGCGCCCCGGTGTTCCTGGGCCGTTTCGGTGAGATCTTCACCTTCCCCACCACCCGTCAGCTCGCCCGCTGGCTGGTGGAGAACGACGAGCACGACATGGCCGGCCTGGCCACGTGGGAGACGGTGATGACCCACGCCAACGCCGGCGAGCTGGACGTCCTCGTGCACCCGGACAACCAGTACTCCTACCAGGGGCTGGTCGCGGACATCGGGAAGGGCCCGGAGGCCGTCGACACCGCGCAGATGTCGCGCGGCTACGAGCTCTTCGCAGATGCCGCCGACTGGGCCGCCGACGACTCCCTCAACTCCTACTTGCTGGCCAACCCCCGCACGCAGGACTACCTGTCCTACATGCTCGGCTCCACCAAGACGGCCGGTTACGTGCCCTCCAAGCCCTACTCCGACCACGCGAACTCCTGGAAGGAGCTGGAGGAGATGCTGGTCAAGCGCTTCTCCAAGTTCTAGGCGCCCGACCTGACAGCTACTCCCGGAACTCGTCGTCGAACTCGTCGAGCCCGGCGCCGAGGTCCTGCGCCTCATAGGCCGGGAGGATGACGCGCTCGAGCAGGTCCTGGCGCTCGACCTCGCTGATGAAGGCCCCGCGCACGGCGTTGACGGTGAGGTCGAAGAACTCCTCCAGGCCGTAGCCGAAGATCTGCTCGAGGCGCTCGAACTCGGCGCTCAGGCCGCCCGCCACGTCGAGCTGCGCGGTGTTGACCGTGCAGGTGAAACCGAGCTGCTGCCACAGGGTCAGCGGATGCTCGGAATACTCGTCAACCACGCCGAGGGACACCTCGAGCGAGGGCGCGCACTCCACGACGATGTGCCGGTCCCGCACCCAGCTCGAGACGCGGCCGGGCAGGACTCCCTCGAATCCCTCGGTGTCGACCGTGAAGTCGTCGATGAGCGCCAGCGCGTGGCTCAGGCGCACCGCGCCGTGCTGCACCGCCGCGGCGATCTCCTCGATGCCGCCGTGCAACCCGGCGTGGACGGTGAAGGGGACGTAGTTCTCGCGCAGCAGCCGGAAGGCCTCGGCGAATTCCTCCAGCCCGGCCAGCTCGCCGGCCACGTCGAAGCCGACGACCGCAGGCCCGTGGTTGGCCACGACGAGGGACGCGACGGCGGTGGCATCCTGGCCGGGGTGGGCGGTGGGGATGAGGCGGGCGTCGATAAGCGGGACGTCGAGGCCGGCGACGGCGCAATCGATGACCTCCTGGAGGGTGAGGCCGCCGGCGGTGTGCAGGTGCGGGGAGAGGCGGAGCTCGACGTAGACGACCCGGTCCTCGACCAGCCGCTCAAGGTGCTCCCGGACCTGGGCGGTGAGCGCGTCGGGGGTCTGGGCGGGCGGGCCGGCGAGGTGGTCGTGGAGGAGGACCTTGGGCAGATCGGAGATGTCGCTCATGTCGACCATCCTAACGGGGGCCTACGATGGCTCCCGTCATGAAGATGTTCGCCACCCTCACCCTGGCCGTCGCGCTGACGCTGCCCACCCTGCCGCCGTCGGAGACCCCCACCCGCGACCGCGCCCCCGACACGTCGGGCTGCCCGCACTCCCTCCTCCCGCCGGAGCCGCAGACCACCTCGGAGGTGCCGGAGCCGGGGGCCACCCCCACTCCCCTGCCGGTCGTCGCGGACGCGCCGTGCGGGGTGTCGGCGCCGCGTGGTTTCGACGTCCCCGACGAGGTGCACGCCAGCGCCTGGCTCCTAGCCGACATGGATTCCGGCGAGGTCATCGCGGCGAAGGACCCGCACGGGCGCTACCGGCCGGCGAGCATCATCAAGGTGCTGCTGGCCATGGTCGTGCTGCGGGAGCTGGACCCCGCCACGGAGGTGGTGGTCAGCCACGAATCCGCGGCCCAGATCGGCTCGGCGGTCGGGCTCGGCGAGGGCGGCACCTACACCGTCGACGACCTCCTCCACGGTCTGCTGCTCTCCTCCGGCAACGACGCCGCCCACGCCCTCGCGCAGGAGCTCGGCGGCGATGCCCTCACCCTGCGCCTGATCAACGATCTGGCGCGGGAGCTGGGCACCACCGACACCGTCGCCGCCAGCTACTCCGGCCTCGACGCCCCCGGGATGTCCACCTCCGCCTTCGACATGGGACTCATCTACCGCCGGGCCTACGCCACGCCGCGCCTCTACGAGATCATGAACACCGACCACGTCGCCTTCCCCGGCTTCGATGAGCTGCCCGGTTTCGAGGTGTGGAACGACAACGGCCTGCTGCTCAACGACGAACACGGCCTCGGCGGCAAGACCGGGTACACCGACGACGCCAACCACACCTTCGTCGGCGCCAAGGAGCGAAGCGGCCGGCGCCTCTTCGCGGTCATCCTCGACACGACGACAGAGAAGGCGCGCCCGTGGGAGCAGGCGCAGCTGCTTCTCGACGCCGCCTTCGACACCCCCGCCGGCGAGGGCGTTGGCCTGCTCGAGCCGGTGTCCGCGGCGGAGCCCACCCCGGCCCCGGACGCGGATCCCGTGGAGGTGCCCGGGGTCCACGACGCCGATGATCCCCGGCCCTGGGGGCTGCCGGGGATCATCGCGGTGGCGGTCGTGGGGGTGCTCGCCCTGGTGGGGGCTGTGATCAGCGTCCGGACTTCCGGACGACCTCGGCGCCGGCCCAGCGGTCGTGGACGCCGATGAGCCCGTTCTCCGGCTTGATGGACACACCGATGACGATCATGCCGATGAAGCTGATGAGCGCGCCCAGGCCCGGGATGATGTTGACCAGACGCCACCACTGGCGCTTGGCGGACTGCTCCCAGCTGAGCTTGTCACCGGTCTGCTGGTCCCGGACCTCGTAGCCGAAGAGGTGCTTGACCGGGGAGGCGCCGGTGAGCACCTCGAAGCCGAGGAACCAGGCCGCTCCGATGAGACCCGCGAGCACGGTCCCGAGGACGGCCTCCGTGTCCACGCCGACGAGCACCACGCTGGTGACCAGACCCACGGCGAGTCCGTCGAGGATCATCATGCCCAGGCGCTTGAGGGCGGAGGGCCGGTCCGCGAAGGACGGCACGGCGCCGTAGGCGGGCGCGACCGGCACCTGCGCGGTGTAGGGGGTGGCGTTCTGGAAGGGCTGGAACACCGGCTCCGGCGGGGGCTCATGGACGTGGGTGGGGTAGTTGTAGGCGTTGGCCGGAGGCGTCGGCTCGGGCTGCAGGCCCGCGGCCGGGAAGGTGCCGAAGTTACCCAGGTGCTCCAGGTCCGCCCAGGTGAGTCGGAGGGAGGCGCGGAGAGCGTCGTCGTAGGTGGCGCGGCGGCTCTCGTCGGAGAGAACGGCGAAGGCCGTCTGCAGCTGCCGCCGCCGCGGATCGGAGGCGGGGATGAGCTGGTTCTCCAGGTCCAGGTCGCGGGCGGCGATTTCGCGGGCCAGGTCGCTGCTGGAGGCGGAGCGCTCGCAACCGACGGTGTCGTAGAGGTCGGGCATCGGGGAGGTCATGGCGTTCACCTTGGTCCTGTCTGTTCGGCGGGTTATGACTACAGGCTAAGCCTCAGGGGGCGCCCCCGCATCGGGCGTTCCCCTGATTTCTCCCCTGATACGGCGGCTACTTCCGGCGCAGCAGCGCGAGGGCGCCGGCGCCCAGGGCGGCGGCCGCCGCCCCCAGCCCGACGGCGGTGCCCGTTCCGGGCCCCCGGTTGATCTCCTGGCGCACGCGGATGACCGCCGGTTCGGGGGCCGGCATCTGCGCCATGGCCATCGATTCCTCGGTGGTCGCCGCCCATGCGGACACGTAGAGCACGAGGCGCCACACGAGGTAGAGCAGGACCATGAGACCGATGATGGGTCCGAAGGTGGCGCCCGCCGGGTTGGACAGGGCGTTGGAGGCGAAGAGGGATCCGAGCTGCTTGATCACCTCGAAGGCGAGGGCGCCGATGAGCGCCGCCTGCAGGCCGGAGCGCCGGGGCACCTTGGTGCGTGGCAGGTAGAAGACCATCCACGCCATGACGAGGAAGTTCGCCAGCACACCGACGACGATGGAGACGAGGAAGGTGACGAAGCGGATGCCCGGGACCTCGCCCAGGCCGAAGAACTCGAGCACGTGGGTGGTCAACCCGGAGCTGAAGACCGCGGTGACGGCGAAGGCCAGCACCAGGGCCAGCAGCAGGCCGACGAGGCCGAGCAGGTCGGAGGCCTTGTTCTTGAGGAAGTTGCCCACCGCCGTGGGATCGACCTTCCACATCTTGGACACCCCGTAGCGCAGGTTGCTCATCCAGCCCAGGCCCGACCACAGGGCGGTGAGGGCACCGATGCCGGCGACCGTGCCGCGCTGCTCGATGGCGGTTTCGAGAATGTCGTTGATGAGAGCGCCCACCTCACCCCCGACGGATCCGGCGATCTGCTCCTGGACCTGGGAGAGCACCTCCGGGCGGTTGGCCAGGAAGCTGGCGATGGCCGCCACCACGAGCATGAGGATCGGGAAGATCGCCAGTACCGAGAAGTAGGTGATGCCGGCGGAGTACTGGTTGCCTCCCATGGAGGAGTAGCGGTCCTGCATCCGCATGAGGTGGTCGACCGCCTCGGAGCGGTCGCGCACCTTGTCGACGACCCCCTGCTCGTCGTCGCGGAGCCGTTCAATTCCGAACTCGTCGGTGTAGCGCTGATCGGGGTGTGTGCTCGTGGCCACGGGATCTCCTCGGGAACGGTGAAACCATCACGTCTGTTGATATGACTTCAACGGTAGGGAAATTTGGGGCGCCCCGCACCCACCGCACGCCCGCTGCGGCGAAACCGTTACCTGGCGACGCGCAGGGAGCGCAGGAACCCGACCTTGTCGTAGATGTCCTCGACGAGCGGCTCCGCCACCTCCCGGGCGCGTTCCGCACCGGCGGCGAGGATGCGCTCGAGCTCGCCGCGGTCGGCCATGAGCTCGTCGAAACGCGCGCGCAGCGGGGTGGTGAACGCCTCGAGGGCGTCGGCGGTGTCGACCTTGAGCGCGCCGTAGCCGGCCCCCTCGTAGCCGGCCACGAGCTTGTCGACGGGCGTGCCCGTCAGCGCCGACTGGATGACCAGCAGGTTGGACACGCCCGGCTTGTTCTCCTTGTCGAAGGTGATGATGCCGTCGTTGTCCGTCACCGCGGAGCGGATGCGCTTGGCGGAGGTCTTCGGGTCGTCGAGAAGATTGACGCAGCCCTTGGGGTTCTCCGCCGACTTGGACATCTTCGCCGTGGGATTCTGCAGGTCCTGGATCTTCGCGGCCCCCTCGGGGATGAAGCTCTCGGGCACGACGAAGGTCTCCCCGTAGCGGGAGTTGAAGCGCTCCGCCAGGGTGCGGGTGAGCTCGAGGTGCTGACGCTGGTCCTCGCCCACGGGCACGAGCTGCGGCTTGTACAGCAGGATGTCGGCGGCCATGAGCACCGGGTAGGTGAACAGGCCGACGGTGGCGCGGTCCGCCCCCTGCTTGGCCGACTTGTCCTTGAACTGGGTCATCCGCGAGGCCTCGCCGAAGCCGGTGAGGCAGCCGAGCACCCAGGTGAGCTCCGCGTGCTGCGGCACGTGGGACTGGACGAAGAGGGTGGAGCGCTCCGGGTCGATGCCCAGGGCGATGAGCTGGGCGGCGCCGGCGATGGTGCGGCGGCGCAGCTCCTCCGGATCCTGCTCGACGGTGATGGCGTGCAGGTCGGGGATGAAGTAGAACGCGTCGTAGTTGTTCTGCAGGTCGATCCACTGCTTGAGCGCACCCAGGTAGTTGCCCAGGTGGTAGGAGTCCGCGGTCGGCTGGATGCCGGAGAGGACTCGCTGGCGGGATTCGGTCGACGGATTCTGCTCGCTCATGGCTGTTGAGTCTAGCCCGACATGCCGAAGGCGGCGTCGATCACCTGCGTATCGACGCCGCCTTCTCCCCGCCGCAGCGGCTAGAGCTTGCGGGAGGTGGGGCTGTACTTGTCGAGGCCGATGGCCAGGGCCACGATGACGAGGGCGCCACCGGCGCCCATGAGCAGGGCCGCGACGATGGCCAGCACGGCGTGACCCAGGGCGGCGGCCCAGAACCAGCCGGCGATGAAGAGGGCGGCACCGAGGACCAGGTAGATGAGAGCGCGCATGTGAGTTCCACTTCTCTTGAAGGTTCTATAGTCGTGCAACACTCTAGCACCCGGGGTTAGCCCCGGGGGCGTACCTGCGGATCAGCTTCCGGCTCCTGCTCCGGTCCGGTGTCCGGATCATCCTCCGGTAGCGCCCAGCGCTGCTTCTTCCCGCCCGCGCCGCGCTTCTTCCCCAGCAGGGAATAGCGGGAGACGTCGAAGCTGAGGCTGTTGCGGGAGCGGCGGAGGCTGCGGCGGGTGGACTGGTAGTGCAGGGAGGAACGGGGGTTCTTCGTCGCCTCGTCGGTCTGGTACTCGAAGACCGGCAGGGAAAGGCCGAAGTACATCGCGATGACGCGGATGACGAAGGCGGCCACCAGGGTGATGACGATGGTCCAGTTCTCCCCCACCCCCATCGCCAGCAGGCTCATGTAGATGCACGTGGCGAAGATGGAGATGGTGGCGTAGAGCTCCTTGGAGAACACCAGCGGCACGCGGTCGCTCATGAGGTCACGGAGGATGCCGCCGGACACGCCGTTGACCACCGAGGCCACGCACGCGATGACGAAGCCGTGCCCCAGCCCGAGGGCCATCTGGGTGCCGATGACCGAGAAGGTGGCCAGGCCGACGGCGTCGGCAAGCAGGAACACCTTCCGGAAGTAGTGCATGAGGAAGGACAGGGACACCGTCACCAGCGCGGTGACGACGACGATGATGAGGTAGATCGGCTGCTCCACCCACGTCAGGGGGTAGGTGTCGAGCACCATGTCGCGGATCGTGCCGCCGCCGAGCGCGGTGAGCGCGGCCAGCGCCACGACGCCGAAGAGGTCCATCTTCTGCTTGCCCGCGGCCAGCGCCGCGGTGATCGCCTCGGCGGTGATGCCGATGACGAAGGTGACCACGAGCAGTTGCGCGGTATCGACAGCGTCCATGATCTATGAGTACGTCACATTCAGTGGGGAGTGATCGGACCAGCGGGTCTCCACGGTGGGTGCGCGGTCAACCCAGCTGCGCTCGGCCCGCCCGAGCATGCTCCGGGTGGCCGCCTGGTAGTCGATGCGCCAGCCGGCGTTGTTGTTGAACGCCTGCCCACGGTAGGTCCACCAGGTGTACGGCCCCTCCCCTTCCGGCTGGAGGCGACGGGCCACGTCGAACCACCGCGGTTCGGTGGCTGCACCCCGGATCGTACGCCCCGGGTAGTCGATGACACCGAAATACTCCCCCAGCCCCGGCTTGTCCTGCGGGTTCTCCTCCGGGAAGGCGCCGAACACGGAGTCCATGAACGCCCGCTCGTCGGCGAGGAAGCCGGACTTCTTCATGTTGGACTTCCAGTTCTTCAGGTCCTCGCGGCGGTGGCAGATGTTCCAGTCGCCGCCGATGACCATGTCCGGGTAGGCGTCGGCCAGGGCGTCGAGGTGGGGGCCGAACGAGTCGAGGAAGGAGTACTTCTCGTCCTGCTTGGCCGAGCCGGCGGAACCGGAGGGCAGGTAGAGGGAGGCGACCCGCACACCTTCATAGGTGCCCTCGATCCAGCGGCCGGAATCGAGGAAGGAACCGAGGCCGACGCGGACGTCGGCAAGCGGGGCGCGGGAGAGAATGCCCACGCCGGCCCGGCCCCGGGCGGCGGCCGGGGCACCGACGTAGTGCCAGCCTGCGTCGAGCGCCGGCTGGAGGGCCGCGATCGACTCCTCGACGGTGGCGCGGACCTCCTGGAGCAGCACCACGTCGGCCGGGGACTGTTCCAGCCAGGCGAGCATGCCGGGGTTGTCCTCGTTGCGCTGCTTCACTGCGGCGCGGATTCCATTGACGTTGACGGAAGAGATGGTCAGGCTCATTCCGCTCACCTTAGTCGGGGCGGGCGGGCGCACCAGTTTCTCCCCGACCCTTTCCTTGTCAATTTAGGCCATGCTAAGTTAGCCAAGCCTTGCCTAAATGCTATCGAAAGGATTCCGGTGCACCGACCCAACCGCCTCCGCGTCACGGGGGTGCTCGCCAGCGCGCTCGCCGCCCTCACGCTCGCGGCCTGCAGCTCGCCCGGCGACACGCCCGCCAGTTCCCCTGCCGACCCCGCCGCAGGCTTCCCCACGACCATCACCCACGCCTTCGGAACGACGACCATCCCCACCACCCCGGAACGCGTGGCCACCATCGGCTGGGCCAACCACGAAGTGCCGCTGGCTCTGGACATCGTCCCCGTCGGCATGTCGAAGGCCACGTGGGGAGACGATGACGGCGACGGCCTCCTCCCCTGGGTCGAGGACAAGCTCGCGGAACTTCACGCCCCGCCGCCGGTCCTCTTCGACGAGACCGACGCGATCCCCTTCGAGCAGATCGCCGACACCCGCCCTGACGTCATCCTCGCCGCCTATTCCGGACTCACCCGCGACGACTACGACAAGCTGAGCAAGATCGCCCCCGTCGTCGCCTACCCGGGCATCCCCTGGGGGACCTCCCTGCCGGACATGATCTCGCTCGACGCCCAGGGCCTGGGTAAGTCCGCCGAAGGCCACGAGCTCACCGCGGACCTGGAGGCCGAGGTCGCCGCTGCGCTCGACGAACACCCGGAGCTGCGGGAGGCCAAGGTCCTGTTCACCTCCTTCGGCGGCCAGAACGACCTGTCCACCATCGGCTTCTACGGCACCCAGGATCCCCGGGCCGGCTTCCTCGCCGACGCCGGCCTCGGGGTCCCCGCCGTCGTCGCAGCGGAGAGCCATGATGCCGCGCAGTTCTGGATCGAGTACTCGGCCGAAGACGTGGAGTCGTTCCACGACGTGGACCTCATCATCTCCTACGGATCCGACGACCCGGAGGAGAACCAGAAGACCCTGGACACGCTGCAGGCACATCCGCTCCTGGGGACCATCCCCGCGATCCGGGACGGCCACGTCGCCTTCCTCGGCACCGGACCCCTGTCCGCCGCCGCCAACCCCTCCCCGTTGTCCATTCCCTGGGGAGTCCGGGACTACTTCGCCCTCCTCGCGGAGGCCCTGACGTAGCCGCCATGCCCACCCACTCCTCCCGCGCCCTCATCCTCGGCGCCCTCGCGTGCCTGCTCCTCGTCTGTGCCCTCGCGTCCGTGACCTACGGGGCCCGCGACATCGCGCTTGCCGACGCCTGGTCCGCCCTCCGCGGCCACGCCGACACCATCAACCAGGCCGCCGCCGCGCAACGCCTGCCCCGCACCGCCCTGGCCGCCGCCGTCGGTGCGGCGCTGGCGGTCGCGGGGGTGAGCATGCAGGCGATCACCCGCAATCCCCTGGCGGACCCCGGGATCTTCGGGGTCCTGTCCGGCGCCGCCCTGGCGGTCGTCGTCGGCATCGCCTTCTTCGGGCTGCGCAACCCCGTGCCCACGTTCTTCACCGCCATCCTCGGTTCCGCGCTGGCGGCGGTATTTGTCTTTGTCGTGGGCTCGCTGAGCAGCCCGGGCGGCGCGCGGGGCGGGGACCCCGCTCCCCTCTCCCTGGCGCTGGCCGGGGCGGCCACCGCCGCCGCCGGCAGTTCGCTGGTGAGCGCGGTCCTGCTCCCCCGGGTCGACGTCATGGACACCTTCCGCTTCTGGCAGATCGGCAGCGTCGGGGGAGCCACCTTCGAGCATCTCCTCCTGGGGGTGCCGTTCCTGCTGGGAGGCGCCCTGCTGTGCCTGGCCAGCGCCGGAGGGCTCAACGCACTGGCCCTCGGCGACGACGTCGCCGCCGGACTCGGCGCCCACCCCGGCGCCACCCGACTGGTGGCCGCCACCGGCGCCGTCACCCTCTGCGGCACCGCGACCGCACTGGCCGGCCCCATCGGCTTCGTGGGACTGGTCGTCCCCCACCTGTGTCGCCTCGTCGTCGGGAGCGACCACCGCTGGCTCCTGCCCACCTCCGCCGTGGCGGGCGCGGTGCTGCTCATCGCCGCCGACACCGTGGGCCGCGTCATCGCGCGGCCCCATGAGATCGCCGTCGCCGTCATCACCCCGCTCCTGGGGGCGCCGCTGTTCATCTGGATCGTGCGCCGCCAGAAGGTGCGTGACCTGTGATCCCCCACCTGAGGGCCGCGCGGTCCCGACGCCGCGCCGCCCACCGACAGCGTCTGCTCCTGTTGACGGTGCTGCTCAGCGCCGTGATCGGAGCGAGCCTCATGGTCGGCGAGACCTTCTACACCCCCCTCGAGGTGGCCCGGGTCATCGGCGGGGAGCAGGTGCCGGGCGCCTCCTACACGGTCGGTGAGCTGCGCCTGCCCCGGACCGCGTTGGCGGTCCTGGCCGGCGCCGCCTTTGGGGTCTCCGGCGTGGTGTTCCAGATGCTGCTGCGCAATGTCCTGGCCTCGCCCGACATCATCGGCATCTCCTCGGGGGCCGGGGCGGCGGGGGTGGTGGGCATCGTGTTCCTCCACCTCACCCAGGCGGCGGTATCGGCACTGTCCCTGCTGGCCGCGCTCGCGGTGGCCGGGGCCATCTACCTGCTGTCCCAGCGCGGCGGTTTCCGCAGCACCCGGCTCATCCTCATCGGTATCGGCGTGGCGGCCCTGCTGCAGTCGGTGGTCACCTACTCGCTGTCCCGGGCGGCCGCGTGGGACCTGCCCACCGCCACCCGCTGGTTGACCGGTTCCCTCAACGCCGCGAGCTGGCCGTGGGTACTGCCCGTCGCCACCGCCGTGGGCGTGCTGGTGCCGCTCATCCTCGTGCTCGACCACCGCCTCAGCGTTCTCCGCCTGGGCGATGACCTCGCCGCCGGCCTGGGGGTCCCGGTCGGACTCACCCGGGTCACGGTCATGGTGGCGGCGGTGGCTCTCATCGCGGTGGCCACCGCCGCCTGCGGCCCGGTCGCCTTCGTCGCCTTCATGTCCGGGCCCATCGCCCTCCGCCTCACCACACCCGGAGCCTCGCCGGTACCGGCGGCCGGCCTGTGCGGGGCGCTGCTCATGCTCACGGCCGATCTCGTCGGGCAATTCGCCCTGGGGACCCGCTACCCGGTCGGAGTCATCACCGGAATGCTGGGCGCGCCGTATCTCATCCTCCTGCTCATCCGCTCCCAACGATCGGGGACCCACCCATGACCACCCCTTCCCTCTCCGCCCGGGAGTTGTCCGTGTCCTACGGCGACCGCCCGGTCCTCACCGACCTGGACGTGAGCATCCTGCCCGGCGCGGTGACCGGCATCATCGGCGGCAACGGGTGCGGGAAATCCACCCTGCTCCGCGCCCTCTCCCGCCTGCTGCGCCCCACCGCGGGCCAGGTGCTGCTCGACTCGACCCCGCTCACGGACCTGCCCGCCCGACAGGTCGCCCGGCTGCTGGGCCTTTTGCCGCAGGCCCCGCTCGCGCCGGACGGTATCACCGTCGCCGACCTGGTGGGGCGCGGCCGGACCCCGCACCAGGGGTTGTTCGGACGGTGGTCGGCCCGTGACCACGAGGTGGTCGCGCGGGCGCTGCTCAACACCGGCATCGCCGACCTCGCCGACCGCAGCGTCGACGAGCTCTCCGGCGGACAGCGGCAGCGGGTGTGGATCGCCATGGCCCTCGCGCAGGACACCGACATCCTGCTTCTCGACGAACCCACGACCTACCTCGACATCGCCCACCAGATCGACATCCTCGACCTGCTCCGCGACCTCAACGCCGAGCGCGGCACGACCGTGGTGATGGTCCTGCACGACCTCAACCTCGCCTCCCGCTATTGCGATCAGCTGGTGGCGCTCTCCGCCGGGCGTGTCGTGTCCGCCGGGCCTCCGGCCCAGGTGATCACCCCCGCCCTCATCCGGGAGGTCTTCGACCTGCCCTCCCGCATCGTCCCCGACCCCGTCTCCGGGGCTCCGCTGGTCCTGCCCGTCGGGCGCCACGGGGTGCTCGATCCCGCCCTCCACCCCCTGCCGAGGTAACCGCCGTGTCCTACCGCCCCTTCCACGTCCACGTCCACCGCAGCGAGCGGCTCAGCCCCCATTTCCTGCGGATCACCCTCACCGGGGATGAGCTGCGCCATTTCCGCGCCAGCGGACCTTTCCTCGATCAGCGTCTCAAGCTCATCTTCCCCACCGACAGCGGCGATCTGCCCGTACTCGATGCCGCAGGTGACTGGTTCGCGCAGTGGTCGGCGCTGCCCGCCGAGAGGCGGGGCCCGATGCGCAGCTACTCAGTCCGTCAGCTTCTCGACGCCGCCGGTCACCGGTTCCTGGTCATCGATTTCGTGCTCCACCTGGCCCCCGACGCCACCGGGCCGGCCGCCCGGTGGGCGCGGGACGCCCGTCCCGGGGATCCACTCCTGGTCATCGGCCCCTCCCGGGACACCCCGGAGGGGATGGGCGTGGAGTTCCTGCCCGGCACCGCCACCCGCATCGTGCTCGTCGGGGATGAGACCGCCGCCCCGGCGATCGCCCGCATCCTCGACGACCTGCCCGCCGATGCCCGGGGCCAGGCGCTCATCGAGGTCCCCACCCAGGACGATGTGCTGTCCTTTCCCACTCCCGAGCGGATGACCGTCCGCTGGTTGCCCCGGCACGGGCTCCCGCCCGGGCAACTCCTGCTGGACCACTTCCAGCTCACCGGCCGGGAGCCCTCGCCCGGGGAGGTCCTGCCGTGGGAGACCCCGGACTACTCCTCCTCGGGTGAGCCCCTCGACGTCGATAAGCGACCGGGGGACGGCACCTACCACTGGATCGCCGGCGAAGCGGTCATGGTGACCACCCTCCGGCGACACCTGGTGCGGGACCGGGGGGTGGCACGCTCCCAGGTGTCGTTCATGGGTTACTGGAAACAAGGCGTGGCCATGCGGGGTTGAATGCAATTCCCCATGCCCTGTCCTACACCTGCTCCAGCGGAAACAGGTATCCTTAGCCGTTGACACTGCCGATATTGAAGAAAGCGTTAGGGAGTTACATGGCAAAGATCATCTGGACCCGCACCGACGAGGCCCCGCTGCTCGCGACCTACTCGTTCAAGCCTGTCGTGGAGGCCTTTGTCGGCACTGCAGGCGTGGATGTCGAGACCCGCGACATCTCCCTGGCCGGCCGTATCCTGGCCCAGTTCCCGGACCGCCTCACGGAGGAGCAGCGCGTCGACGACGCCCTCGCCGAGCTCGGCGAGCTGGCGAAGACGCCGGAGGCCAACATCATCAAGCTCCCGAACATCTCCGCTTCCGTGCCGCAGCTCAAGGCCGCGATCAAGGAGCTGCAGGCGCAGGGCTACGACCTCCCCGAGTACGTCGACTCCCCGCAGACCGAGGAGGAGAAGGACGCCCGGAAGCGCTACGACGTAGTGAAGGGTTCCGCCGTGAACCCCGTACTCCGTGAGGGCAACTCCGATCGCCGTGCGCCGGAGGCCGTGAAGAACTTCGTCAAGAAGAACCCGCACCGCATGGGCGCCTGGTCCGCCGACTCCAAGACCAACGTCGCCACCATGGACGCCGATGACTTCCGCCACAACGAGCAGTCCGTCATCCTGCCGGCCGAGGACACCCTCTCCTTCGTCCACGTCGCCGCCGACGGCACCGAGACCAAGCTGCGCGAGGACCTCAAGGTCCAGGCCGGCGAGGTCGTCGACGGCACCGTCATGCGCGCCGCCGCCCTGCAGTCCTTCCTCGACGAGCAGGTCAAGCGCGCCCAGGACGAGGGCATCCTCTTCTCCGTCCACCTCAAGGCCACCATGATGAAGGTCTCCGACCCGATCATCTTCGGCTACGTCGTGCGCTCCTTCTTCTCCGACGTCTTCGACAAGTACGGCGAGCAGCTGCTGGCCGCCGGCCTCGACGGCGAGAACGGCCTCGGCGCCATCTACTCCGGCCTCGAGGACCTGGAGAACGGCGCCGAGATCCGCGCCGCCTTCGACGAGGCTCTCGCCGCCGGCCCGGACCTGGCGATGGTGAACTCCGACAAGGGCATCACCAACCTGCACGTCCCCTCCGACGTCATCGTCGACGCCTCCATGCCCGCCATGATCCGCACCTCCGGCCAGATGTGGAACAAGGACGACCAGACCCAGGACACCCTGGCGGTCATCCCGGACTCCTCCTACGCCGGCATCTACCAGGCCGTCATCGAGGACTGCAAGGCCAACGGCGCCTACGACCCGACCACCATGGGCACCGTCCCGAACGTCGGCCTCATGGCCCAGAAGGCCGAGGAGTACGGCTCCCACGACAAGACCTTCAAGATCGCCACCGACGGCACCGTCCAGGTCCGCAACTCCGCCGGTGAGGCCCTCCTCGAGCACGAGGTCTCCGCCGGCGACATCTGGCGCGCCTGCCAGACCAAGGACGCCCCGATCCAGGACTGGGTCAAGCTGGCCGTCGACCGCGCCCGCATCTCCGGCATGCCGGCCGTGTTCTGGCTCGACCCGGAGCGCGCGCACGACCGCAACCTCACCACCCTGGTGGAGAAGTACCTGGCAGACCACGACACCGAGGGCCTGGACATCCGCATCCTCTCCCCCGTCGAGGCCACCAAGCTCTCCGTCGAGCGCATCCGCCGCGGCGAGGACACCATCTCCGTGACCGGCAACGTGCTGCGCGACTACAACACTGACCTCTTCCCCATCCTCGAGCTGGGCACCTCCGCCAAGATGCTCTCCGTCGTGCCGCTCATGGCTGGCGGCGGCCTCTTCGAGACCGGTGCCGGCGGCTCCGCCCCGAAGCACGTCGAGCAGGTCGTGCAGGAGAACCACCTCCGCTGGGATTCCCTCGGCGAGTTCCTCGCCCTGGCCGAGTCCCTGCGCCACGTGTCCCGCACCCAGGACAACGCCCAGGCGGCCGTGCTGGCCGACACCCTGGACAAGGCCACCGAGAAGCTGCTGGCCGAGGGCAAGTCCCCGTCCCGCAAGGTCGGCGAGATCGACAACCGCGGCTCCCACTTCTACCTGGCCGCCTACTGGGCCGAGGCCCTGGCCGCGCAGACCGAGGATGCCGCCCTGGCCGAGACCTTCGCGCCGGTCGCCGAGGCTCTCGCCGCCGAGGCCGCCACGATCGACCAGGAGCTCATCGACAACCAGGGTTCCGCTGTGGACCTGGGCGGCTACTACAACCCGTCCGATGAGAAGACCTCCGACGTGATGCGTCCCTCCTCCAAGTTCAACGAGATCATCGACGCGCTGAAGTAACGCGCCGCTTCTCGACGCCGCCCCCGCCCTCCCGGGCCGGGGCGGCGTTGTGCTGTGTGGGTGTGGGTGGGCGCTGCCTTGGCTTGCCGCGCCCCGCCGCGCCCCGCCGCGCCCCGCCGCGCCCCGCCGCGCCCCGCCGCGCCCTCGTCGAATTCACGCTGTCGATTGCAGGGCTTCCCGGGTCCGGCAGGCAACCCTTTCGACGGCGTGCTTTCGACGAGGCCGCCAACCCCACCAATGAACCACTTGGTCTACCGATGCTCTATTTTTATTCAACCGCCTCCACCTGCCCAAACCCCTCTAAAGCAGACCGCTCGGTTTAAAACTCCACACAGGCCACCTAAAGTGTCCCCCATGACTCGATACGATAATTCCGCAGCCGCCGAATGGGACTTTGACACCCGCGCCATCCACGCCGGCCAGACCCTGGACTCCGACAACAACTCCCGCAACCAGCCGATCCACCTGACCACCTCCTACGTGTTCAACTCGGCCGAGCATGCGAAGCAGCGTTTCGCGCTCGAGGACCTCGGTCCCGTCTACACGCGCCTGACCAACCCCACGGTGGAGGCGCTGGAGAATCGCCTCGCCTCCCTGGAGGGCGGCGTCCACGCCGTGGCCTTCGCCTCCGGCCAGGCCGCGGAGACGGCCGCCATCCTCAATGTGGCGGGCGCGGGCGATCACATCGTCACCTCCCCGCACCTCTACGGCGGCACGGAGACCCTCTTCCAGGTCACCCTCAAGCGCCTGGGCATCGAGGTGACCTTCGTGGAGAACCCGGATGATCCGGAGTCCTGGCAGGCGGCCGTGCAGCCGAACACGCGCGCCTTCTACGGCGAGACCTTCGGCAACCCGGCCGCGGACATCCTCGATATCCCGGCCGTCGCCGAGGTGGCGCACCGCAACGGCGTGCCGCTCATCGTGGACAACACCATCGCCACCGCCGCTCTCGTGCGTCCGCTGGAGCTGGGCGCCGATGTGGTCGTGGCCTCGCTGACCAAGTTCTACACCGGCAACGGCTCCGCCCTGGGCGGCATCCTCGTCGACGGCGGCACCTTCGACTGGACCGTCGAGCGCGACGGCGAGCCGGTGCACGCGCAGTTCGTCACCCCGGACCCGGCCTACCACGGCCTCAAGTACGCCGATCTGGGCGCCGCCGCCTACGGCCTCAAGGCCCGCGTCGGCCTGCTGCGCGACACGGGCGCCGCCATCTCCCCCTTCAACGCCTGGGTGACGCTGCAGGGTCTGGACACCCTGCCGCTGCGCATCGAGCGCCACAACGAGAACGCCCTGCAGGTGGTCGAGTTCCTGCACAACCACCCGAAGGTGGCGAAGGTGAACTTCGCGGGCACCCCGGACTCGCCCTACGCCGCCACCAAGGAGAAGCTGGGGCTGCGCTACACGGGCTCCGTGCTCACCTTCGAGCTCGCGGCCGAGGGCGATGACCGGGAGAACGCGTGGCGTTTCATCGACGCCCTGCAGCTGCACTCCAACCTGGCCAATGTCGGCGATGTGCGTTCGCTCGTCGTGCACCCGGCATCGACGACCCACTCCCAGTCGGATGAGGCGGGCCTGGCGCGGGCGCAGGTGACGCAGAAGACGATCCGCCTGTCGGTGGGCATCGAGAAGATCACCGACATCATCGCCGACCTGGAGCGCGGCCTCGAGGCTGTGTAGACACCCCCGGAAAGACAGCTTGGTCCATATACATTCACGCCCCGACCTGCGGGGACGTGAATGGAGGCTACCCCACTGTTTGCGCAGGCCCGTGCGGAAATCTACCCTTTAGCGAAACCGCGCGGAAAGGGGCAGGACATGGACATGAACGAGTGGAGCGTCGAGGCCCTCCAGCTGCTCTCGCACGCCGCCGAGGAGACCAGGAAGGTGACGTCCCATCGCTAACCTCACTCTGGCCCCTCAGGGCGAACTCTCACAGGTCCGCATCGGAGACCTCCCGACGGAGGCGGGTGGCGTCGTCACCGACGCCACCATCGCCTACCGTCGCTGGGGAGAGTTCCGCGGCGACCCGGACGGCACCAACAATCTCGTTCTCATCGAACACGCCCTGACCGGCGACACCAACGTCGCCGACTGGTGGTGCGACCTCCTCGGCCCCGGGCGCGCCCTGGACACCGACGCCTGGTGCATCGTGTGCACCAACGTCATCGGCGGCTGCCAGGGGTCCACGGGCCCGGCCTCCCCGCACCCGGAGGGCGGCCGGTGGGGCTCCCGGTTCCCGGCGATCTCGGTCCGCGACCAGGTCACCGCGGAGACCATGCTTCTCGACGCCCTCGGGATCTCCCGCATCCACGCCGTCATCGGCGGCTCCATGGGCGGGGCCCGCACCTTGGAGTGGGCCCTCATGCACCCGGAGAAGCTCAACGCGGCCTGCGTCATCGCCGTCTCCGCGCGGGCCAGCGCCTGGCAGATCGGCATCCAGACCGCGCAGATCTCCGCGATCGAACGCGACCCGGCCTGGCAGGGCGGGGACTACTACGACACCGGTTCCTCCCCCGACGCCGGGCTGGCCGCGGCCCGCCGCATCGCCCACCTCACCTACCGCGGTGAGCAGGAGCTGGACGAGCGTTTCGGCGCGGGCCGCCAGGAGGGGGAGAACCCCCACGGCGAGTTCCGTGACCCGGAGCAGCGCTTCGCGGTGGAGAGCTACCTGCAGTACCACGGCCAGAAGCTGGTCGAGCGTTTCGACGCCGGCAGCTACGTCGTCCTCACCGAGGCCCTCAACCGCCACAACATCGGCCGCGGCCGTGGGGGCCTCAACAAGGCGCTCGGCGCGTGCCGGGTCCCCACCATGATCGTGGGCGTGGACACCGACATCCTCTACCCCTATCACCAGCAGGAGCACCTCTCCCGCAACATTCCGGAGCTCATGGGCATCGCCCGGATCTCCTCCCCCGTCGGCCATGACGCCTTCCTCGCCGAGTTCCGGCAGATGGACCGGATCCTCCGCCGCTTCTTCGTCCTCAGCGTGCTCAGCGGCGAGGATCACGAGGACGACGGCTACCTCATCTAGGAATCAGGACCCCAACGCGTCCACCGACGCCGCCAGAAACGCCATCGTCCCCCCGAGGACGGTGCAGAAGGCGGCGTCGAAACGCCGAGAGCGCACGGCGAAGACCCCGACGAGGCGGGAATCGCAGGTGTAGCGCACCACGGCCAGCCACAACAGGGACACCCCGAGGACGAAGGTGGCGCGCCGCCAGTGCTCGGTCAGGGAGTACACACTCGCCAGCCCCACCCCGAGGACGAAGAGTGCGAGGAATCCCCACTGCACCCACCGGGGCAGCCGCGCGGGCGCCACCGACAGGTCGTGGGGGTTGTCCAGGGGTCTACTCACCTGCGAGCAGTTCCGCCCTCTCGACGACGTTGGACACCAGGAAGGCGCGGGTCAGCGGGCCGACACCACCCGGGTTCGGGGAGACGTACGCAGCGACCTCCCACACGTCGGGGTGGACGTCGCCGGCGAGCTTGCCGTCGAGACGCGAGACGCCGACGTCGAGCACCGCGGCGCCCGGCTTGATCATGTCGGCGGTGAGCATGTGGGGCACGCCGGCGGCGGCGATGATGACGTCCGCGTTCTTCGTCTCCGCGGCGAGGTCCTTCGTGCCGGTGTGGCAGAGGGTGACTGTGGAGTTCTCGGAACGGCGGGTGAGCATGAGGCCGATGGGGCGCCCGACGGTGACGCCGCGGCCGATGACGACCACCTTCGCGCCACCCAGCTCGACGCCGAAGCGGCGCAGCAGGTGGATGGAGCCGTTGGGGGTGCACGGCAGCGGGGCGGGCTCGTTGAGCACCAGCTTGCCCAGGTTGACCGGGTGGAGGCCGTCGGCATCCTTGTCCGGGTCGATGGCGGCGAGCACGGCGTTCTCGTCGAGGTGCTTCGGCAGCGGGAGCTGGACGATGTAGCCGGTGCAGGCGGGGTCGTTGTTGAGCTCGTCGATGACGGCGAGCAGGTCCTCCTGCGAGATGTCCGCCGGCAGATCCTTGCGGATCGAGTTGATGCCGATCTGCTCGCAGTCGCGGTGCTTCATCTTCACATAGGAGTGCGAGGCCGGGTCGTCGCCCACGAGCACGGTCGCCAGGCCGGGGACGATGCCCTTCTCCCGCAGCGCGGCGGTCCGCTTCGCGAGGTCCTCGAAGATCTCGTCACGATAGAGTTGTCCGTCAAGTTTGATCGCAGTCACGCCCCTCATCCTAGACTCTCCTCCATGGCCCGACTGCACGTCATCTTCGATAATCCCGTCATTCCCCCGAACACGGGCAACGCCATCCGCATGTGCGCGGGCTCGGGGGCGCACCTCCACCTCGTGGAGCCGCTGGGGTTCTCGCTCGCTGAGCGGCACCTGCGGCGCGCCGGCCTGGACTACCACGACCTCGCCGAGGTCACCGTCCATGCCTCCTTCGAGGAGTGCTTATCGACGCTCCCCGCCTCCCGCATCTTCCCCTTCACCACCCGCGCCACCGTGTGGCATACCGACGTGGCCTGGCGGGAGGGCGACGCCCTGCTCTTCGGCACGGAGACCACCGGCCTGCCCGAGACGGTGCTCGCGCACCCGCGCCTGGAGCACGAGGTGCGTATCCCCATGATCCCGGGACGACGCTCGATGAACCTGTCCAACTCCGCAGCGGTGGCGACCTATGAGGCCTGGCGTCAGCTCGGCTTCCCGGGCGGGGTGTAGGTCGGCAGTTCACGACTGCGCAGCAGAGTGAGCAGGGAGGTGCCGTCCTCCGGGGTGAGATCCTGACCGGCCATGCGCACGGGACCGGGCACCAGGTCGAAGCGCACGGTGCACAGGCGGAGCAGCTGCTGCAGCGGGCCCCGGGTGAGGGTGAGCTCCTGGATGTGGCTGGGGTGGATGATGCTGATGCGGGTGCTCAGCCGCCCGGTCCGGGTGATGACGGCATCCTCGCGCACCGTCACTGACTGCTGGTGCAGGTCCACGGGTGAGACCCACCGGGCACGGGCCGGGGAGGTGAAGGTGGGGGCGTCGATAAGCGGGGCCGGGGCGATGACGGCGAGGAGGGCGTTGGCCTGCGCACGGTCCCCGACCGGCAGGACGGTGGTGGTCGCGGCGTTGCGGCCAGCCGTCATCCCGTAGCCGGCGACGGAGACCGCGACGGACCACCAGCCGGTGAGCCGCCACAGGAAAGGCTGGGTGAGGCGCACGCCGTGGATGCGGTCCAGCGGAATCGACTGCTTCCGGCGGTCGGCGAGTCCGTAGGAGAGATGGAGGGTGTCGTCGTCGAGACGCGCGGTGAAACGCCAGGCACGGTCGATCTGATTCCACACGACGGGCACAACACCGAGGAGGATGGGGACCAGGGCCGCCATGCTCAGCGGGGAGAGCACGACCGCGACGACCACGATGACGGCACCGATGTTGGAGACCTGCAGTGCCGCGGCGGCCAGGGAGCGGGCGATGGGGATCTCGGGGACGATCGCCGTGTCGGGCGTCGCTGCGGGGATGGGGTCGGCGGCCGCCGGGCCGGTGTGCACCCGGGCGAGGACCTCGCTCCGGACCGCCTCCGCCTCGGCCTTCGGCAGGTAGGCGATCTCGATGACGGAGTTGCCGCCGCCGGCGGTCTCCACCCGAACCGCGGCCAGGCCGAAGATCCGCGCGATGACGGACTCCACCACGTCGACGGCCTGGATGCGGTCGTACCGGGCGGTGCGCAGATTCGTGGTCAGCACGCCCTGCCGCAGCGCCAGCTCCTCCGCTCCGAGACGGAAACCCAGCGCCTTCCACCACACCTGGGACACAAACCACACCAGCCCGCAGGCCAGTGCGAAGGCGGCGGCAACCCCGAGGAGGGCGAGGACCTGCCCGCCCTCCAGCCAGGTCCAGGCGCTGCCGAGTGCGCTGAGGTTGACGTTGAGCACCACGACGGCGAGCAGCGCGAGGATGAGAGTCCAGAACTTCAGCAACGGGGTCAGCCGGTGGACGCGACGGAACTCCTCGTCCGGGCTCACAGGCCGCTCATCCTCTCCCGGGCCTTGTCCGCGAGCCGCTCCCGCAGGGCGTCGGCGGTGTCGGCGGGCAGTCCCTCGACCGTGGAGTCCGAGGACGCCGAGGCCGTGTGCAGCTTGAGGGTCTTCATCCCCAGGGCGCGCTCGACCGGTCCGGCGGTGACGTCGACGAACTGGATCCGGCCGTAGGGCACGACCGTGAAGGTGTGCCACAGCCTGCCCTTGGTGATGAGCAGTTCATCCTCCGTCTCCTGCCACCCCAGCAGCTTGACCTGCGCCGGGATGAGCCAGATCTGCCAGGCCAGCAGTGCCAGGAGGATTCCCGCGCCGATCCAGAACCAGGGGCTCCACCACCACGCCAGGACGGCGCAGACGAGCAGGGGGACGATGAGCCACGGCAGGCGGCCCAGGTAGCGGGCGGTGGTCAGTTGCGGGGAGACAGGATGCACGGCCTCCACCCTAACCGCGGCGACGCCGCCGTCGGGCGCGGCGGACGGGGAGGAGGGCGGCGTCAATAAGCAGGAACGCCAGCAGACTGAGACCGAAGAGCGGGGCGATGAGCGAATAGGCGAGAACCGCCGCCCCCACCCCGAGGGTGGCTGCGGGGTGCATCTGGCGCCGCCCGTGGCGTGTGGGTTTGATTATCAATGACATGGGTCATGTGTTATCAGTCGTCCCCGGCAGCCGCCCGGTTCCGACCGCCCTCGCCCGCCGGCCCCGATTCACCCCTCCGGGAAGTTCCCGCCCGGACGAGGTCGCCAGATCATTCCCAGCGGACCCGAATGTCGCCCAGACTGCTTTCGGCGATCGGGACCGTCCGCCGCCCCACCCGGACACTGAGCAGACCGGCGACCGGGGCCGCCGCCACGCTCACGCGCACGCCGGGCCCGATGCCGTGCTCGGCGAGGTAGCGCAGCAGTCCCGGGTCGTGGTCGTTGATCTGCTCGATGATCACGTCCGTGCCGGGTTGGGCGGCCGCGAGACTGTGTCCGGACAACTCCTCCACGGATCCGTCGGCGGCGGGGATGGGGTCGCCGTGGGGGTCGCGGGCGGGGTGGCCGAGGTGGGTGTCGATGCGCGCGAGAAGCCGGTCGGAGACGCCGTGTTCCAGCAGGTCCGCGTCCTCGTGGACCTCATCCCACGTGTAGCCCAGGACCGTCACCAGGAAGGTCTCCAGGAGGCGGTGGCGGCGGACCATCCCCAGGGCCAGGCGGCGCCCCTCCGCGGTGAGGGTGACCCCGGCGTAGGGCTGGTGGTCCACCAGGCCCTGCCGCGCGAGACGCTTGACGGCCTCGGAGGCGGTGGGCAGTTTCTGCCCGGTGGCGCGGGCCAGGTCGCCCAGCGCCACCGGGGCACTGGTCTGTTCCGCGATGTCCCAGATCGCCTTGAGGTAGTCCTGCGAGCGATCGGGCAGGTCGGTGACGTGCATACATCCATCGTAGCGGGGCGGGTACTTGCCGCAGCAGGCAGTGCAGGCTAGCGTAGCCAGAAGTTCATTCCGTTGAACTTTCATATCCAGCAAACAGAAAGCACCGATTCATGTCGTCTCCCCGGCGTCTTCTCGCCGCCCTCGCCGCCCTCGCCGCCCTCGCTGTCCTCCTCCCGCCCGCCCTCGCCTCCTGCACCGCCGCGCCCTCCCCTACCGACGCTGACGGCACCCTGCGCATCTACGCCACCACCGGCTACCTCGCCGACGCCGTCACCACGATCGCCCCCGCGGCCGACGTGACCACCATGGTCGGGCCGGGCGGCGATCCGCACACCTACCAGCCGACGACGCGGGACGTCGAGAAGCTGCGTTCGGCTGACCTGGTGTTCTCCACCGGGCTCCACCTCGAGGCCCAGATGGAGTCCCAGCTGGCATCCCTCGGGGATGCGCACCGGGCGGTCGCCGAGCACCTGCCCGCGCAGGTGCTGCTGCCCTGGGACGAGACCGACGCCGCGGGCAACCCGCTCCACGACCCGCACGTGTGGAACAGCCCCACGGCGTGGAGCCTGGTCATCGACGACATCGCCGCCGCCCTCTCCGCCCACGACCCCGCCGGTGCCGAGACCTACCGCGCGAATGCCGCCGCGTACCGCGCGCAGATCGAGCAGAGCGCCGCCCGCGCCCACGACACCCTGGCGGGCATCACCGCTCCGCGCATCCTCATCACCGGCCACGACGCCTTCGCCTACTTCGGGCAGACCTTCGACCTGGAGGTCCTGGCCACCGACTACATCTCCACCGAGGCCGCACTGTCCCCCACCGAGCTCAGCGAGCTGGCCGACTACATCGCCGAGCACCGGGTGCCCGTCATCTTCCGCGACAACCAGGCCAATCCCCAGGCCATCACCTCCCTCCAGGAGGCGGTCCACGCCCGCGGCTGGGACGTCTCGGTCTCGGATGCGGAACTCTTCGCCGATTCACTCGGCCCGGCCGCCCCGGTGGACACCTACCTGGGGGCCTTCGAGCACAATGTCGCCGCCGTCGCGAAGGCCCTGTCGTGATCCCCGCCGCCGAAGCCCGGGGGCTCAGCGTCGCCTACCAGGGGAACCCGGTCCTCCGGGACGTCTCCCTGCAGGTGCCCCAGGGGGTGGTCATGGGCGTGGTCGGCCCCAACGGCTCCGGCAAGTCCACGCTGCTCAAGGCCATGCTCGGGCTGGTCACCCTCGCCGCAGGCGCGGCCCGCTTCTTCGGCCAACCCCTCCCGCGGGTGCGCCACCGCGTGGGCTACATGCCGCAGCACACCGCCGTCGACTGGGATTTCCCCACCACCGTCGCGGATGTCGTGCTCATGGGCACCTACGGCCGCCTCGGCTGGCTGCGCCGCCCGGGCCGGAGCGAACGCGCCACCGCCGCCGCGGCACTGGAGTCCACCGGCATCAGCGATCTCGCCGCCCGCCAGATCGGCCAGCTCTCCGGCGGGCAGCGCCAGCGCGTCTTCCTCGCCCGCACCCTGGCGCAGGAGCCGGACCTGTTCGTCATGGACGAACCCTTCCAGGGCGTCGACGCCGTCTCCCAGCAGGCCATCGTCGAGGTGCTCCACGAGCTGCGCCGGCAGGGGCGCACCATCATCCTCGTCCACCACGATCTGGCCACCGTCACCCGCTACTGCGACCACGTCACCCTGCTCAGCGAGGGCGGGGTGGTCGCCAGCGGCGAGACGGCCGAGCACTTCACCGAGGCCTCCATCGCCCGCGCCTACGGACTGCCCCGATGAGCCCCGCCGAGTTCTTCGCCGACCACACCTTCACCATGGTCACCGCCGGGACCTCCGTCATCGGCGGGATCGCCGGCGCCCTGGGATCCTTCGTCTACTTGCGTCGACAGTCGCTCATCAGCGACGTCATCTCCCACGCCGCCCTGCCCGGCACCCTGCTCGCGTTCCTGCTCCTGGGCGCCGCGGGTCTCGACGCCCGCGCCCTCCCCGGTCTCCTGTTCGGCGCCACCGTCGCGGGCACGGCGGCGGTCCTCGCCGCCAACGCACTCACCCGGTCAACCCGGGTCGCCATCGACACCGCCATGGCCGTCGTCCTGTCCAGCCTCTTCGGCCTGGGCATGCTCCTCATGCAGTACATCCAGCGCAGCCCGCTGCCCGGCAAGGGCGGCATCCAGGACTATCTCTTCGGCAACGCCTCCACCATCACCCGCGCCGACCTGGCGGTCTCCCTCGCGGTGGGCGCGGCGACGGTGGCGGTGGTCATCGCCTGCTGGAAGGAATTCGCCCTGTCCACCTTCGACCGCGACCTCGCCGGACTGCTCGGTTTTCACCCCCGGATCCTCGATCCGCTCGTGTTCCTCGCCGTCACGGTGGCCACCGTCATCGGCCTCAAGGCGGTGGGCCTGGTGCTCATGGTGGCCTTCGTCATCACCCCGCCCGCCGCGGCCCGCCAGTGGACCCGCACCCTGTCGTCCATGGTGGCGCTGTCCGGGGTGCTCGGCGCGGCGGGCGCGGCACTGGGCTCCTACCTCTCCATCGTCTTCGGTCCCGTGCCCACCGGCCCCGTCATCGTCCTCGTCCTCTTCGCCGTCCTCGTCATCTCCCTCCTCCTGTCCCCCCGCGGCGTCGTGCCCCGTGCTTATCGACGCCCCCTGACCCCGGTATCCCCATGACCTTCATCCTCGGCACCTTCCTCCTCGCCCTCGTCACCGCGCTCGCGTGCGCCCTCCCCGGCGTCTTCATCGTGCCGCGCCGCAGTTCCATGATCGTCGACGGCATCTCCCACGCCGTCTTCCCCGGCATCGTCGTCGGCTACCTGTTCACCCATGACCTGCGCTCGCCGTGGCTTATCCTGGGCGCCGCGCTTGCCGGACTGCTCGTCGTGCTCGGCGCGGAGTGGTTCGCGGCCACCGGGCTGGTCGCCGGGGACGCCCCGCAGGGACTTGTCTTCCCGGCGCTGTTCGCGGTGGGCATCATCCTCGTCACCGCCCGCCTCTCCCACATCCACCTGGACACCCACACCGTCCTCGTCGGCGACCTCAACCTCGCCTCCTTCGACCGGCTCACCTTCGGCGGCCTCGACCTCGGGCCCAGTTACCTCTACGTCATGCTCGCCATCCTGGCCCTCAACGCGGCCTTCCTCGCGGCGGTGTTCCCCCGGCTCACCGCCGCCACCTTCGACCCCGTCCACGCCCGCCTGCTGGGCATCCCCGTGCGCTGGCTGGGCCTGGCGTTCATGTTCACCGTGTCTCTCACCGTGACCGCCGCCTTCCATGCCGCGGGCGCGCTGCTCGTCATCGCGCTGCTGGTCACCCCGGCGGCCACCGCCCAGCTGCTGGCCACCCGCCTGGCCCCCTTCCTCGCGTGGACGCTGCTCTTCGCCCTGCTCGGCGCGGGCGCCGGCTTCTGGATAGCCTTCGCCACGGACACCGCCACCTCCGCGGCCATGGCGACGGTGTACGGCGCGATGTTCCTCACCGTGCTGCTGGGTACCCGCCGCCACCGGCTACGCTGACCGGTGTGATCGCCCTCGAGTACCTCCAGTCCAAGCTCCCCACCGGCGCGACCATCGCGGTCCTCATCGCCTTCGCGTCCACGCTGCTCACCCGCGAGATGCCGCTGGACCTCATGGACATCCTCTTCTTCCTCGGCGTGTGGCTGGCCGGCACCCTCGCCGCCGCCACGCTGCTCGCCGCCTTCGAGATGATCCGCGACCGCTGGCTCTGACCCCTCAGAGCCCTTCGTCGTCCCGGTTGACCTCGTAGCTGCCCACCTGCGACCACCCCGGCGAGGTGAAGGGGTGCTCGCGCCACTGCGCGCCGTACTTCTTCAGGTGCGCGATACCGTCGCGGCAGAAATAGCCCACGGCCACCGACGACACCTCCTGCGCCACCCGCTTCTTCGCCCCGAGGAAGATGGCGGCGTTGAACTCCGCGGAGGGCTCATCACCACGCCCGAACACCACCCGGAGGAAACCCGCCACGTCCTCCTCCACCTTCTCCACGGCCGCGCCGAAGGTGGTGCGCAGTTCGCGGGTGAGCCAGTTTTCATAACGCTGCTGGTCGTAGACCTCACCGGTGGGCAGCACCCCGGCGGGGAACAGCTCGGTGGACAGGTGATCGGCCTGGACGCCGACGAGCCGCTGCGCCTCGGCATCGGAGAGCGCGCACTCCCGGATGAGCGCCGCCCGCACGTCCTCCACGGTGTCGGCACCGGCGATGTCGGCGGCGATCTGGTCCAGTGTCCCCTGCGTAGTGCTCATGATTCCGATTGTAGGCCGCACACATCCGATGAGTACGTCAGTGGAAGTCCCGCGACCCCCGGCTCAGCCACTCCCCCGCCACCAACGGCTCGAGATGATCGGCGACGACGGTCACCGCCCCGGACGCATTCTGCACGATTCCCCGCACCACCAGGGCCCGGGCGGTGCGCGCCACCACCCGCTGCCGGGCCCACAGGCCGACGGAGACCATGACGTTGGCCAGCCCCGTCTCATCCTCCATCCCCAGGAACGTCAGCCCCGAGGCGGTCTGCGGGCGTTGCCGGTGGGTGACCACCCCGGCCACGCGCACGCGTGTGCCGTCCGGCACCGTACGGAGGTCGGCGGCGGTGACCACCCCGGCGTCGATAAGCGAGGCACGCAGCATCTCCACCGGCTGCCGATCGGGGGTCACCCCGGTGGCGGCGATGTCGGCGGCCATGAGCTCGAAGGCGTTCATGCCGGGCAGGGCCGGCGCCGCGATGGCGGAGAGCCCCGGCAGCATCCCCGCCTGCTCGGTGGCGGCCACCCCCGCCTGCCACAACGCCTGCCGACGATCCACCCCGAAACACTCCAGCGCCCCGGCGCGGGCCAGGGCCTCGACGTGCGCGACGCTGAGATCCGCCCGGCGCGCCAGGTCGGGGATACCGGTGAAGGGGGCGGCCGCCTCGACGCGGGCGGCGGCCTCCGACCCCAGGCCCTTGACCAGGTTGAGGCCGACGCGGATGCGCCCGGCGACGACCCGGGCCTGCGCCCCGGACTCCTGCACATCCACCGGCAGGATCTCCACCCCGTGGCGGCGCGCATCCTGGATGAGCGACTGCGGGGAGTAGAAGCCCATCGGCTGGGCACGCAGCAGGCCGACGCAGAACTCCGCCGGATAGTGGTGCTTGAACCAGGCGGAGAAGTACACCAGCGAGGCAAAGGACTGCGAATGGGACTCCGGGAAACCGTAGGCGGCGAACGCGACGATCTTGTTCCACAGCTTCTCGGCGATCTCGGGCGGGATGGCGTTGGTCTCCCACACCCCCCGGAAGAAGCGTTCCTTGAGCGCCGCCATCCGCGCCGGGGAACGCTTCGACCCCATCGCCCGACGCAGCGCATCGGCCTCCGCGCCGGAGAAACCGGCGGCGTCGACGGCGATCTGCATGAGCTGCTCCTGGAACAGCGGGATGCCCAGCGTCTTGCCCAGGGACTTCTCCAGGACCGGGTGATCGTAGGTGATCTCCTCCTTCCCGGCCCGGCGCCGCAGGTAGGGGTGCACGGAACCGCCCTGGATGGGCCCGGGGCGGATGAGCGCCACCTCGACGACGAGGTCGAAGAAGCACCGCGGGCGCAGGCGCGGGAGGGTGGACAGCTGCGCGCGGGACTCCACCTGGAACACCCCGACCGCGTCGGCGCGGCACAGCATGTCGTAGACCCCCGGGTCCGCCAGGTCGAGCTCCCACAGGTTGATGCGCTCGCCGTGCTGCTCCTCGACGAGATCGATCATGTGGTGCAGTGCCTCGAGCATGCCGAGTCCGAGGAGGTCGAATTTCACCAGCCCGGCAGAGGCGCAGTCGTCCTTGTCCCACTGCACGACGGAACGGCCCTCCATGCGCGCCCATTCGACGGGCACCACATCGGCGATGGGGCGGTCGCAGATGACCATGCCGCCGGAGTGGATGCCCAGGTGCCGGGGCTGGCCCCGGAACTCGGCGGCGAGCTCCTGCACCGCCCGGGGCGGCTCGGCGGTGCCCTTCGACCAGGCGTCCGCCGCCCCCTGCGGGTGTCCCAGCGCCC
Organism: Corynebacterium nasicanis; assembly: GCF_042658165.1. Lineage (NCBI taxonomy): Bacteria > Bacillati > Actinomycetota > Actinomycetes > Mycobacteriales > Corynebacteriaceae > Corynebacterium > Corynebacterium nasicanis. Next base: position 615,448 of record NZ_JBHSQE010000009.1, on the reverse strand, counting down.
GGGCGGCATCGCGCAGCGCGCCCTTCCGGCGGTAGGTGATGACATTGGCCACCTGCGCCGCCTTGTCCCGGCCGTGCCTGTCGAAGACGTACTGGATGACCTCCTCCCGGCGCCCGGACTCGATGTCGATGTCGATGTCCGGCGGGCCGTCCCGGTCCGGGGAGAGGAAACGTTCGAAGAGCAGGCCCGCGGAGATCGGCTCCGCATTGGTGATGCCCAGCGCGAAACACACCGCCGAGTTCGCCGCCGATCCCCTCCCCTGGCAGAGGATGTTGTTCTCCCGGCAGAAATCGACCAGGTCCATGACGATGAGGAAGTAGCCCGGGAAGTTGAGCCCCTCGATGACACCCAGCTCGTGCTCGATCTGCGCCGCGGCCCGCGCCCGGATCTCATCGGGCCGACTCGCGTACCGACGCCGCGCCCGCCCCCGCGTCTCCTCCGCCAGCCACGTCATCTCCGTGTGCCCCTCCGGGGTGGGGAAATCCGGCAGCTCCGGCGCCACGAGGTCGAGGGTGAAGGCGCACTCGCGGGCCAGGTCCACCGCGGCGGCGAGGAGTTCCGGCCGCTCCGGCAGCAGCCCCGCCATCTGCTCCCCGGAGCGCAGCCAGGGTGCGCCCATGGGGTGCAGGTCCGCTTCCGCCGCTCCCAGGGAGAGCCGCCTGGCCAGCGCCCGCTTCGCCCCCGCCAGGCGGGCCTGCTCCCGGGTGGCGGCGGCCGGCAGCGCCGTGGCGACCGCCCGTAGACCGTGCCGTCTACACTCATCAAGTTTCTCATGATGATCCGCGTCCTCCGGCGTCATGGTCACCGCGTACTCGAGCACCAGATCGTCCGTCCCGAAAACATCGACCATGTGCGCGATATCCCCCGCCCACTCATGCCCCAGCAACGCCACGCAGTGACCGCCCAGGAGCGCCGCGATCTCCCCCACCGGCGGATAGGCCACCTCCCCCTTCACGCCGGTGACCATGTGCGCCTGCGTCATGAGGTGGGAGAGGCGCCGGTACCCCTCCGGCCCCCGCGCCAGGACCGGCAGGACCCGCTCCCCCAGGGTGAGCTCCGCCCCGAAGACCGTGGGCAGGTCGGCCGCGGCGGCGGCCTCCGCGAACTTCACGGCACCGTAGAATCCGTCCCGATCCACCAGCGCCAATGCGCTCAGACCGAGCTCCACGGCACGCTCGACGAGGGACTCCGGATCGCTCGCCCCGCCGAGGAAACTGTAGGAGCTCACCGCGTGGAGTTCCGCGAATTCGACGGCGGGCGGGTCGGCCCGGGCGGGCCGGGACACCCCCTCCTGCTGATGGTCAACGGGGACGGGCGCGGGACCGGGGCGGCCGGAGAGGATGCGCTCCAGCCGCGACCAGTTGAGAGGTGCCCCGCCATTGAATCTCATGGCCCGTACTGTAGCACTAATAGAACAGATGTGCCAAACATTCCACGGCACCGGCTAGACAGAGCGGTACACCTGGTGCTAGGTTTCTCAACCAGCAGATCAACAGTAAGGACAACACCATGACTTTCCGTCGCATCCTCGCCGGCGCCGCAGCCGCCGCCATCGCCTCCGTGGGCCTCGTCGCCTGCGGCAACGACTCCGCTGACACCTCCGCCGACGGCACCACCACCGCCGCCGCCAGCACCGAGACCGTCCGTATCGGCACCACCGACGCCAACCTCAAGGAGTGGGACGTCTTCGCCGACCTGGTGAAGGAGGAGGGCATCGACATCGAGATCGTCCCGTTCTCCGACTACAACACCCCGAACGACGCTCTCGCGCAGGGCCAGATCGACGTCAACAAGTTCCAGCACCTCAAGTTCCTCGCCTCCTACAACAAGGGCGCCGGCGAGGATCTCGTCCCCTACGCCTCCACCGAGATCTACCCGCTGGCACTGTTCTGGCAGGGCCACGACAGCCTCGACGGCATCGAGGGCGAAGAGGTCGCGATCCCCAACGACGCCACCAACCAGGGCCGTGCCATCAACGTCCTCGTCCAGGCCGGCCTGGTCACCCTGCGTGAGGAGGGCCTGCTCGACCCGGCCCCCGCCGACATCGACACCGACGCCTCCAAGGTCAAGGTCATCGCCGTCGACGCCGCGCAGACCACCACCGTCTTCCACGAGGGCCGCCCGGCCGTCATCAACAACTCCTTCCTGGAGCGCGCCGGCATCGACCCGCTCGACTCGATCTTCCAGGACAACCCGGACAACGAGCAGGCCGAGCCCTACATCAACATCTGGGCCACCACCCCGGAGAAGGCTGACGACGAGACCCTCAACCGTCTCGCCGAGATCTGGAAGGACCCGGCCGTCACCGCCGCCATCATGGAGTCCTCCGGCAACACCGCCGTCACCGTCGAGCGCCCGCGTGAGGATCTCCTCGAGATCATGAAGCGCCTCGAAGCCGGCGAGCAGTAAGATACCCAGCATCATGCACACCCCGTCGCCTGCCCGCGGCGGGGTGACGCATTTGTCCGTCCCATCCCCTCCCAGAACGGCCCTACGATCCCCGTGACCGAAACAGTGTCCGCACCCCCCACCCGGCCGCGTACCGGTACGCGCATCGAATTCCGCGATGTGACCAAGGTCTTCACCAACCAGAAGAAGACCGAGACCCGCGCCGTCGACGGCGTCACCCTCACCGTCGAGCCCGGGGAGATCCTCGGCGTCATCGGCTACTCCGGCGCCGGCAAGTCGACCCTCGTCCGCCTCATCAACGGCCTGGACTCCACCTCCTCCGGCCAGCTGCTTCTCGACGGCACCGACGTCGTCGGTCTCCCCGAGTCCAAGCTGCGCTCGATCCGCCGGGGCATCGGCATGATCTTCCAGCAGTTCAACCTCTTCCACTCCCGCACCGCCGCCGGCAACATCGCCTACCCCCTGGAACTGGCGGGCATGCCCCGGGCGGAACGCAAGAAGCGGGTGGCGGAGCTGCTCGACTTCGTCGGCCTGGGCGACAAGGGATCCAACTACCCGGAGCAGCTCTCCGGCGGCCAGAAGCAGCGCGTTGGCATCGCCCGCGCCCTGGCCACCAACCCGCGGCTGCTGCTCGCCGACGAGGCCACCTCCGCGCTCGACCCGGAGACCACCCACGATGTCCTCGACCTCCTCCGGGAGATCAACCGCGAGCTGGGGATCACCATCGTCGTCATCACCCACGAGATGGACGTGGTCCGCGCCATCGCCGACAAGGTCGCCGTCATGGAGGCCGGCAAGGTCGTCGAGTACGGCAGCGTCTACGAGGTGTTCTCCGCCCCGCAGACCAAGGTGGCCCAGCGCTTCGTGTCCACCTCGCTGCGCAACACCCCCGACCTCGTCGAGGCGGAGGACCTGCTCGCCCACGACGGGCGTCTGTTCACCATCGACCTCACCGAGGACTCCGGCTTCTTCACCGCCGCCGCCACCGCCCGCGAGGACGGCCTGGGCATCAGCATCGTCCACGGCGGTGTGACCACGCTCCAGCGCCAGTCCTTCGGCAAGATGACGGTCCGGCTCACCGGCCCGGACGCGGCGATCGACAAGTTCCGGGACACGCTCTCGCGCACCACCGACATCGAGGAGATCACCCGATGACCACCACCTACCTCGCAGCCGACTGGAACCGCCTCGGCGGCACCTTCGTCGACGCCATCGGCGACACCCTCGTCATGGTCGCACTCACCATGGTGCTCGGCGGTCTCGGCGGACTGCTCATCGGCCTGCTGCTCTACACCTCCCGCGCCGGGGGTATCCTGCAGTCGAAGCCGATCTACTGGGTGCTCAACATCCTGGTCAACTTCATCCGCCCCATCCCCTTCATCATCCTCATCGCCATGCTGGCGCCCGTGACGCTGCAGGTCATCGGCACGACCATCGGCCGCTCGGCGGCGATCTTCATCATGTGCATCGCCGCGGCCTTCGCGGTGGCCCGCATCGTGGAGCAGAACCTGGTGGCCATCGACCCCGGGGTCATCGAGGCCGCCCGCGCCATGGGGGCCAGCCCGTGGCGGATCATCCGCACGGTGATCATCCCCGAGGCGCTCGGCCCGCTGGTCCTCGGCTACACCTTCATCTTCATCGCCGTGGTCGACATGTCCGCCATGGCCGGCTACATCGGCGGCGGCGGGCTGGGTGACTTCGCCATCGTCTACGGCTACCGGGCCTACGACCTGGAGGTGACGTACGCGGCGGTCATCGTCATCGTCATCATCGTGCAGATCGCCCAGCTCCTGGGCAACTGGCTCTCGCGGCGGATCATGCGCCGGTAGGTGCGTTGCCCCGTACCCCTCTGTGCGGGCGGCGATCCTCTTCCCCCAGTTCGCGGAAGTCCCCGATCCACATACGGGTACGCCACAACGCGGATACGCTCGGGGTATGAAGAAGATCGCCGCCTTCGACATTGACGGGACCCTCCTGTTCCCCGACGGCATTGCCGCAGACGACATCGCCGCCCTCCGCGCCTGGCAGGACGCCGGGCATCTGGCCGTGGCCGCCACCGGCAAGTCCCTCAGCGCTCTGCGCCACGCGCTGGAACCCTACGACCTGGTCTTCGACTACTCGGTGGTGTTCACCGGCGCCGCCGTCGCCGACCGCTCCGGCGCCTACCTGTCCTCCCGGACGGTGCCCACCGACAGCCTGCGGGACATTCTCACCCCTCTGCTCGGCGACCCCAGCGTCGCCGTCTACGCCACCACCCTCCACGGCCCGGACGTGCTTCTCTCGGAGCAGCCCGCCCGCCTCGGCGGGACGATCCTGCGTGAGTGGGAGCGGATCGACATCTCCGAACTGGACGAACACGACGTCGCCTGCATCCCCGTGTGGGTCCCGGACGATCAGGCCCGGCAGCGGCAGCTGCGGGAGGAGATCCTGGCCGCCTGCCCCGACGTGGCGGTGCACATCAACCGCACCTTCCTCGACATCGTCCCGGCGGGGGTCGACAAGGCGACGGGCATCGCGGAGGTGATCTCCCACCTGGGGCTCAGCCGCGAGGAGGTTCGTCTCTACACCTTCGGCGATTCCTGGAACGACCTGGCCCTGCACGCCGTCGCCGACCGTTCCTACGCCTTCGGCTGGTCCCCGGATGAGGTCATGGACGCTGCGGACGAGGTCCTCGAGTCCGTCGCCCCGACGCTGCGCCGCCTCACCTGAAGGCAGCAGGGAGCATCACTCCGGAAAGCCCTCCCGGACGGAGCTGTCGGGGTGGTGACGGAGTGATCCTCCCGGGTCTCAGCCCAGTCGGCCGGAGAGCCGGTCGAGCCGCTCCTTGCTCTGCCCGTCGAGGCCGATGATCTCGACCTCCCGGCCGCGCGCCCGGAACTTCTGCTGGACAGCGTCGAGGGTGGCCACGGTGGAGGCGTCCCAGACCTCGGCCCCGGAGAGGTCGATGACGATGCGACGGGCGGTGTCGGAGTAGTCGAAGCGGTAGACGAGGTCGTTGGACGAGGCCCAGAACAGCTGGCCGGTGACACGGTAAATGGCGACCTCACCGTCCCGGACCGTGTCGATCTCCACCATGTGCGCCACCCGGCGGGCGAACATGACCATCGCCGTGAGCACCCCGCCGATGACGCCGACGGCGAGGTTGTGCGTGCCCAGCGTCGCGCCGACGGTGACGAGCATGACCAGGGTCTCGCTGCGCGGCATGAGCCGCAGGGTGCGGGGGTGGAGGGAGTGCCAGTCGATGGTGCCCAGGGCCACCAGGACCATGATCGCCACGAGCGCGGCCATGGGGATGAGTCCCACGATGTCCCCGAGGGCGACGACGAACACCAGGAGGAACACGCCGGAGAGCAGCGTCGATAAGCGTGTGCGGGCGCCGGCCTCGCGGACGTTGATCATGGTCTGGCCGATCATGGCGCACCCTCCCATCCCGCCGAAGGCCCCGGTGACGAGGTTGGCCACGCCCTGTCCCCAGCTCTCCCGGGTCTTGTCGGAGTGGACGTCGGTGAGGTCGTCGACGAGTTTGGCCGTCATGAGGGATTCCATGAGCCCGACCAGCGCCATGGCGAAGGCGTAGGGGGCGATGATCCGCAGGGTCTCCGGTGTGAGCGGCACGGCGGGGAGGAAGAGTTCCGGCAGGGAGCTGGGCAGCTCGCCCTGGTCGGCGACATCGGGCACGGTCCAGCCGGCCAGCACGACGAGCCCGGTGACCACGACGATGGTCACCAGGGGGGCGGGCACCACAGCGGTGATCCGCGGCACCCCGAGCATGATGCCGATACCCAGCGCGAACAGCGGGTACACCAGCCACGGCACGTCCCACAGGTGCGTGAGCTGCGCCAGGAACACGAGGATGCCCAGGGCGTTGACGAAACCGGTCATCACCGAGCGCGGAATGAAGCGCATGAGCTTCGCGACGCCGAGGGCGGCCATCGCGATCTGGATGACCCCGGCCAGCAGCACCGTGGCGATGAAATAGTCGTAGCCGTGATCCCGCATGACCGGGGCGATGACCAGGGCCACCGCCCCGGTGGCGGCGGAGATCATCGCGGGACGGCCGCCGGTGAAGGCGATGGTCACGGCCATGGTCACCGAGGCGAAGAGACCGACGCGCGGGTCGACCCCGGCGAGGATGGAGAACGCGATCGCCTCCGGGATGAGCGCGAGTGCCACGACCAGCCCGCCGAGGACCTCGGTGCGCAGGCGGGCGGGAGAACTAAAGGCATAACGGAAGGAGGCCACGACGCCGGTCGGCGCCGCTACCGCAACGGGATGGGACACGGTTACTCTCTTTCGTCCCAGCCCAGCCCGGCCTGGTCGGGCCGGATGTCGGTGGCCACCCACACCCGGCCTGTCTTGGGGGCGTCGCCGCAGGAGGAAATGACTCCCTCGACGTCACGCTGCTCGAGCGCGACGTGCCAGGAGCGGCCGTCGGCGTGGACGACAACCACCCCGTCCGCGGAATCCTCGAGCACCGCCAGTTCGCCGAAGAACAGGGACTCCCCGGCGGTGAGCAGCTCGCGCGCCACCGCCAGTTCCGCCACCTGCCCGCGGGGGCCGTGCAGTCCGCGGCCGCGGTTGCCGGGGTAGAAGTACTCGCCGCGCAGGGCGGCGCGCACCAGGGCGTCCCCGGCCTGTTCGTTGAGGCGTCCGTAGCTGTAGCCCCAGGGCATGAGGAGGATCGACGGGGCGAAGCGGTGGCCCTTGGTGTGCGAGGTCTCCCACACGACGCTGCCGGGGTGCCGCTCGGAGAGCGCCGCCGCCAGGGGGCGTCCCTTGAGGGCGCAGCACACGTCGCGTTTGCCGTGGGTGCAGACGAGGATGAGGGGGGCGTCGATACGCTCGGCGCGGTTGCGGCCCGGGCCGCTGAGGTCGAGGTCGAGGATGGCCTCGGGCCCGTCGACCAGGAGGAGTTCGGTGCGGGCGTGCTCCGCGAAGACGAGGTAGAGGTGGTGGCTGGTGACGTGGCGGCCGTCGCGGCCGGGGTGGCGGATGAGCTGCAGCCCGGCGTCGGCGCCCAGTTTCTCCTTCAGGCGGGCGGTGAGGTCCTCGCCGAAGACGCCGCCGTCGAGGATGTCGCGGCTCCAGCCGTGGGGCCATTCGAGGATGACGTAGACGCGTTCCTGCTTCGCGGAGCCGGGCAGCGGTTCACCGGTGACATCGGAGCAACGGAGGGCGGCGGCATCAGTCATGCACCCAGCCTAGCGATGTGTACCACAGGCCCCAGCGCTCGCCCGGCGACACTTAGGGTCTCTTTACAACGATTTGTTCACGATCCCCCGCCGACCCACTTTCTGAGTTCATAGTCTGCACCTCCTGTGACTACGGTAATTGCTATGACTGACACCCCGGGGCCGCTTCGCAAGAGCTCACCACGCCGCACCTCCCTCGCCGCCGTTCTGGCGGCGGGGGCTTTGGGCTTGGCGGCCTGCGGCACGGGCGTCGGCCAGGAGAACCGCAACGCGGACGGGGACCGTTCCCTCATGGAGACCCTCACGGCCGCGACCCTCGGCGGCAATGACACCACCGCAACCGGCGCCGCGGATGTCGCACAGAAGACGGCCCGCCCGGATGCCCCGGCGATGCTCATGGTGGAGTCCGTCCGCGTGGCCGCCCATGACGGTTTCGACCGGGTCGACTTCGATCTCGTCGGGGACGGCGAGCCGGGCTGGTTCGTCGACTACACCACGACCCCGAAGCAGCAGGGCTCCGGCAACCCGGTGGAGGTCAAGGGCTCGGTGTTCCTCAACGTCAACATCGACGGCACCACCTACCCCTTTGAGCTGGGCCGCGAGGACCCGCACATCGGCACGGTCGCGGGGGCCGGCAACCTCACCGAGGTGGTGTCGGTGGGCACGTTCGAGGGGCGCTCCCAGTTCGCCATCGGCATGAAGGAGAAACTGCCGTATTCGGTGGAGGTCCTCCACGATCCGCATCGCCTGGTCATCGACATCCGGCACCGTTAATAACTGGCCTCGATCCGCCAGCCACCCCCGCTCAGCCACAGCAGCAGCCAGGCGCGGGGGTGTTGTTCGTTCTCGGCCTGCCCGACGACCTGCAGGCGGGCCACCTTCTGCGCCTCCGGCCCCCACCATCCGGTGTCCACGGGCCAGGGCCCGGCCCACGCCGCCACCCGGTAGCGGTGCTGCCCCCAGCCGAGGGCGACGGGGGCGCCGCTGAGCAGGGCCTCCGCGGTAACCACCACGTCACGGGCCTGCCGGTCGAGCAGCCGGATCCGCGTGGCCGGGTGCGTCAGGCGAGCCGGCAGGGGCCCGGGAATTCTTCCCGGCCAGGTCCCCTGCTTATCGACGCCCCCCTCCTCCCCGTAGGGCACGAAATCAATCCGCTCCGCCACTCCCCGCCCGCCGACGAGCCGGGGGGTGAGCACCTTGTCGATGCCGAGGGTCGACTGGACGCGGCTGGCGACGCGGCGCACGGCGGTGGTGTCGTTCCGCTCCCCCCAGAGGGCACCGACGACATCCGGCGGGGCGGATTCCAGCGGCTCGAGGAGGAGGGTGGCGATGGCCCCGGCCCCGCCGGAGGTGAGCCAGCCGTCGAGCTGCCAGCGCACGCGGTCCGCCGTGGCGGACTCCGTGAGGGGTTCGCGGGTACGCCAGATCCGTTCCAGGCGGGTGCCGTCGGCCAGTTCCGCCAGCACGCGCAGCCGCAGGCAGCTCAGCCCGGCGGTGCGCAGCCGCTCGTGGAGGGTGGCGGCGAGCTGGCGGGCGGCGAAGGCGGCGGCGTCGACCCGGTCGATGGGGTCCTCCGGGGTGACCGCCACCGAGAGGTCGGCGGCCGGCAGGTCGGGGGCGACGCGGCGGTCGGCGGCGGCGCGGGCGATGCGGTGGCAGCGTTCCCCGGCCGCCCCGAAACGCGTGGTCACGGCCGTGGCGGGCAGGGCGGCCAGCTCCCCGAGGGTGCGCACGCCGAGGTCCCCCAACGAATCCACCAGCGCCTGCTCACAGTGCAGGGAGGACTCGGCGGCGAGCAGGGTGACGGGTTGGACGTCGAGGAAGGTTCGAGAGCCCCCCTCCGGGATCACCTGCCCCGCCCCGACGCGGGAGGCGATAAGGGCGGTGGCGATCTCGTCGGCGACCCCGACCTGGGCGTCGATGCCGCGGCGCGCGGCGGCGTCGATGAGCATCTCCACGGCGCGGGCCTCCGAGCCGTGGAAGCGGCCCGCGGCCCCGGCGTCGACGACGACCAGGCCGGGGCGCAGGACCTCGATGGAGGAGGCGACGTCGTCGAGGCCGGCGGCGATGGACTCGAACATCCGCCCGTCGCGGTCGAGGTCCTCGTCGAGGACGACCAGGTCGGGACACACGGCCTGCGCCTGGCGCACCCGCATGTCACGGCGCACCCCGGCGTGGCGGGCGGCTGCCGAGCACACGCGGATACGGTGCTGACGGGCGATGGCGAGGGTGGCGGGCAGGCCTTCGGCGTCGATACGCGCCGCCTGCACCGGCCAGTCCGGGAACCACAGGGCGGCGACGCGCATGTCACACCACCCTCAGTTCGGCCCGCCTGCCCACCGTCACGGTCGTCGAGGCACTCGCCTGTCCCTTCGCCTCCACCCGCACGGCGATGTCGACGCCCCGGATTCGGCCGGAGCCCCTACCGATGCCGCGGAAGGTGGTCACCTCGGCGTCGATCCGTGCGTGCGGGGAGGGCACGCTCGCCCCGACGAGAACCAGCGCCGCGGCGCCACCGCGCAGCTTGCCCAGCAGCGGTCGGGCGCGCACGGGCGAAAGCTCCAGCGGCACGGCCCAGCGCGCGACCACCAGGTCGAGCCCCTCGACGAGCACCCCGATGATCCCGAGGGGATCCACACCGGGATCGGGCACCGCGATGATGTTCTCCAGGCGCCCGTTATCGACCACACCAGCGAGCGAGAGTTCCGGCCACCCCACCAGGCCGACGTGTCCGCCCCCTGCGGTAGCCTGGGCGATGAGTTCGACGATGAGCACCGGACAGTCCGCCACCTGCGTCACCGCGCGGCGCGCCAGCCCCCCGCCGGGCAGGGCCCGGGCGAGGTCAGAGGGGGTGGCGATGACCTCAGGCTTATCGACGACCGGCTGCGGGACATCACCGCCGAGCGCCCCCATCCGGGAACGCAGGAGCTCGACCTGCTCCGCCCGGCTGAGGCCCGCGAGGTCGTCCACCTCCCGCAATTTCCGAACACCTGTTTGATTCACGGCTCCAGTATGCTCCCGGGCGCAGGATCCGTCAACTGGTAGCGTTGACCTCCATGTACTCCGATTTCCGCACGCGCCAGACCCCTATTCCGACCCCGCCGCTCGTCCGCATGGGCACCTCAGCGCTCATCGCCGTCGGCGTGGCCGTGCTCTCGACGGGACTGAGCCGCGGGGTGCAGGTCGGCGTCATGATCGCGGCGATCGCCGTCGGACTGCTGCTCATGTTCAGCCACCCCTACCGGCGCGAAATCAAGGAGTTCCTCGAGCGCCACAACGCGGTGAACAAACCGCAGATCGGGCAGCTGCTGCCCCTGTTCCTCGTGTGGCTGGCGCTCATGATCGTGCCCGTGTTCGCACCCCTGCCCGTGTGGGGCACGGTGCTCGTCGGCGCGGCCGTGTTCGGGTGGATGTACCTCATCTTTCCCCACATCGACGGCACCCGGGCGCTGGCCTACGCCTAGCAAACACCCCCGACAAACACCCTCATACATAGATTCCCCTGAACGCTTCCCGTCGCACATTTAAGGTCACAGGTGTCACCAACAACCCATAAGGAGACCCACGTGACACCCCTAAAACGCATCGCCGCCTCCACCGCGGCCCTCATCATGATCGGGGGGAGTCGTGCCAGCGGTAGCCACCGCCCAGGCTGAGCGCACCATCACCCCTGAGGACATCGACTCTTACGTCGCCGAATTCCAGCAGGACCCCGATGTCACCCCGGTGGTCGACGGTGTAGGCGGTATCAGCGACTCAGAGTTGGCCGCCTATCACGAGATGGTTCGCGCCACCCAGGCAGTCGGGGACCCCGAAACCGAGCTGGTTCCGGGCCAGATGTGGTCCGATACCGTCGGCCTGCCAGCTGGGGTGGACAAGACGGATGCCGACGCCGCTGAGATCGCCATCGCCGTAGAGCAGGACACCCCGCCCAGTATCGACAGCCTCGAGACACTCGGCACTCTCGACAGCATGGCGATGGCCCCGACCTCCACCTACTGCAGGACCTTCCTGTTCTCACCCCACCAGGTCTGCGGCGCGATCCTCGCCCGCTACGAAGCACTCGGCGGACAATTCGGCTGGCTCATGCACCCCATCGAGCCGATGCACCTCAACCCCGACGGACAGGGCTACCGCCAACGCTTCCACAACGGATTCATCTACTGGCACCCCACCACCGGCGCCCATGCCGTCACCACCCGCAGCGCAGTCGTGTGGGCCCGCAACGGATGGGAACAAGGCTGGCTCGGCTACCCCCTCGGAGGTGAAGTCCCCGTAACGGGCACCACCCCAGCCGACGGAGAACTCAACGGCTGGGTCCAAATCTTCCAAGGCGGACGCATCTACCGCACCCCCCTTGCCCACGGCCCCCAAGTCGCCAGCATCAACGGCCTGATCCTCGATAAATGGCTCAGCCTCGGCGGACCCAACAGCGACCTCGGATTCCCCATCGCCGACGAAGCCAAAACCCCCGACGGCATCGGACGCTTCAGCATCTTCCAACACGGCTCCATCTACTGGCACCCACACCACGGAGCACACCCGATTCCGGGAGAAATACACACCGTTTGGCTGGAAGATGGAGGGGAAATGGGGACCTTCGGGTACCCACTATGCGATCCCGAAAAATATTCAGAAAAAATGGCAAACCAGCGGTTCGAGAGGGGAGAAATCGCAGCAAATCTCTATCCGGACCCAATCTTCAAAATCATCGAATTCCTTCCCTTTAATACCCTCGAGGAGGCCCGCAAATATTTTGAAAACCAGCAGCCGATACTCACGAATAATAAAACCTTGCAACGGAGCAATGAAAGCTCAGTCCCGTGCGAAACCTATTCATCCAATCTTCACAAAAGGACAAAAAGCGACAACACCGGCGTGAAGCCGCCAAAAATCGGATTCAAACCGGTACTAAACTGCGCATTTTCTAGCGGCCCCACCGAGGCGACAGGATATGGATGGATCTACTACGACCGCCTTGGCCGTTGGGATCAGGCAGCTTACGCCAAGCAGTCTTTCAATCGGTCCAGCCCGGTCGTTCAAACCAACATTGAAGCTAGCTGCAGTGGTGCACGGCCAAATCTATTCTGGGGCTCCTCCTATTTCCATGTCCGACATGAAGGTAAAAACTACTACGGGCGCTCCAATCCCGAAATGACATTCCTATTCTGCACAATAGATCGGACCTAAAGTGCAACGAGACAACTCGAGGCCATCGTGACATACTCGCCCATGCTCGTTTACCTGGAGGAAAAAGACACTTCATTCGAGTGTTGCGTGGGACTGATAGTCGATCCGAGTTCAATCACACACTTTCTCCAACACCCGGGCCTTACGGATTACTACCTGATACAAGAAGACCTCACAATAGAAGGTAGCGATTCGGAGCAGCTACAAGTCGGCGATCACGTCCACCTCGTATTCATCACCTCAAATCCAGTACCTGGAAAAATAGCCTTTGCGTTTCCCGGCCAGAACCTGCTCACCGCCACTGTCAGCGAAGCATCGGCCCGTTCAGCACTGATTGAACACCGGAAGTCCTTAAGCAGTGATCTTGTCCACTTATGGACTTTGCCTGTCGGCTGGATGAGCCCCGAACTGGACGAGTTCCTGAAAAGCCACATACCCCCAGGTATCTAGCATCGAAGTACTGACCAAAACCCCCTACAACTGGTCCTCCACCTCGCGCGCCCGGCGTCCCATCGCATTGAGCTTGCGGTTCGCCCAGTTGTAGAAGGCGTGCATGAGGGCGAAGATGGCGGCCAGCACGAAGAACGCGGGCAGCCACCAATTCCAGGAGAGGTCGGCCTGCCACGCGACAATGGCGGTGAACACCGCCGCGGCGAGCAAGACCCGCCCGAAGGAGAACTCGTAGGTCCTCGGCTCGCGCGCCATCAGTCGAGATCCCTCGAGTGTGCCCAGCGGGTGAGCGCGTGGCGGTTGGACTGCTGAGTCTTGCGCAGGATGTTGGAGGCGTGAGTCTCCACCGTCTTGACAGAGATGAACAGCTCGGAACCGATCTCCCGGTAGGTGTACCCACGCGCCAACAGGCGCAGGACCTCCAGTTCGCGGCGGGTGAGGGCGTCCACCACCGGGTCCTCGATCTTCTTCGGCTCCTCCTCCGTGTCCTCCACGATCTCACCGCCAGCGAAGGCGTCGAGGACGAAGCCGGCCAGGCGGGGGGAGAAGTAGGCGTCGCCCGAGTGGACTCGCTTAATGGCCTCGGCCAGCTCTTCACCGGAGATGTTCTTCGTCACATAGCCGCGAGCACCGGCACGGATGAGGGAGATGACGTCCTCGGCGGCATCCGACACACTCAGCGCCAGGAACACGGTCTCCGCGGAGACGCCGCGGAGGACGGCGAGGCCGCCGCCATCGGGCATGTGGACGTCGAGAAGCACGACGTCGGGGCGCGCGGCGTCGATACCCGCAATCGCCTCAGCGACGGTCCCGGCGTCGCCGACGATGTCCACCTGGCCGGAGAGTTCGGCGCGGACGCCGGAGCGGAAGACGGAATGATCGTCGACGAGGAACACCTTCACCATGCGGTTCAGGATACCGGGAGTCGGTAGCTCACGGTGACCTCGGTGCCCTCCCCCAGCGTAGAACGGGTACGCGCCGTGCCGCCGATGCGCTGCATGCGGCCTTCGATAGAGTCGCGGATGCCGTGGCGGTCCTCCGCCTCGCCATACGCGGTCTCGACCGCAGCTCCCACCCCTGAATCAACGCCAGCGCCTGCAACTCCGAATCATGCAACCGGAAAGCAGTCTTCGCACGCCCCTCACTGACCACGCACAACACTCGACTGGCTCACATCAGCCGAAGTAATGGCAGCCGCATTCAAAGAAGTCGGTAGCATCACCGCTTAACACCCACTGCTGCAACGACCCCTAGAATCCACCGCTGGTATACACCTAGCAAACACCCCCGGCAAAGACCCTCATACATAGATTCTCCTGCACGCTTCCCACTGCACGTTTAAGGTTACAGGTGTCACCATCAACCCATAAGGAGACCCACGTGGCACCCCTGAAACGCATCGCCGCCAGCACCGCGGTCCTCATCATGATCGGGGGGGCATGCCAGCGGTAGCTACCGCCCAGGCTGAACGCACCATCGCCCCCGTAGTCGACAGCATCGGCGGCATCACTGACGCGGAACTGGCCGCCCACCACGACCTCGTCCGTACCACCCATGCCACGGAGCAGCACACCCTGCCCAGCATCGCGCTGGAACCACTACCTGAAACAGCCATCAACTTCGACCCCGAGCCGCTAATTGACACTTCCAATATTTCAGAAGCTGATATTCAGGCAGTCCGCAAAGAAATCGACGCCATGGATAAGTCCCCAGACCCGTACGTATACTTTGACGCACTACCCACAAACGTGCAGCTTGCAGTCATCGCTGCAGCCAAGCGAGGTGAGGGCCCTAAAGTCACTAAGCAGATTGTGCCGTTTTCGGGAAATTACAGGATTGTCATGAACGCATTGGAAATGATGACTTGCACATCGCTAGTCGATGCAACGTCATGTGTGATTGCCGCAAATGCGGCCTCGAAGGCAAGTGACGAAGCTGAAATTCGGTTTCCTGGAAGCAATTCCCTTCACAATGGAAAGGGCGACGCCTATCGCCATTGCGACTGGAACGCCTACATGGTGATGAGAATTGGTGCGTGGGGGGCAGAACGGGTTGCCACGAATCACGAGTTGATGGGCTCCGGCTCTCCAGAAGAAAACTCCATGGACTACTTCAACAATGCCCAAGGACGCCTTATTGGTTCGGGATACTCTACGGGAGGTAACGAATCAGCTGCAGGTGACCAGTGCGCACTGTGGGCAAGTGTTGGCATTCTGTCAACCTTAAGTTAGGACAGGATGAGCATCCGAGCAGCTTCGAAATTGCGCAACTCATCGATCGGCATTCTCATTACCCTATCGCTACTCCCCTCGTGCGCCATGCTACATAGGGACCCACTTACCCTACATTTGAAAACTGTGGCAGAAGAGACGGACTCTTTTCCCGCAACCACCCTGGTCGATATTTCCGATTTGTATGGACCCTCGTGGGAGGAATACGCCGTGGTATGCCCGTATACAACCGACGAGATGATCTCTACCAGCTTGGACGTGGCTGAGCCACCAACCCCATCCTTGACTATGCAGGATCGCTATAATCGACTATTGCTAAGGAGCCAGGCGGGCGAGATTCGTTGGGTGGCATTTTCCCGGCAAGAGGTGGACCTGTGCCCCCCTTCATTAGAGGAAAATTTGGTCCTCCACAGCAGCTCGGACGTTATTACTTTCACCTTGAGCAATGTAGGGGAAGCGTGGACTGCTTCTGAGATATCCGATTGAACATATAGCGCGCCCTCACTGATGCCACTGCGTTTCTATCATAAGCTGGCCAACCCCCTACAACCGTTCCTCCACCTCCCACGCCCGGCGCCCCCACATATTGGGCTTGCGGTTCGCCCAGGTGTAGACGGCGTGCATGAGGGCAAAGATGGCGGCCAGCACGAAGAACCCTGGCAGCCCCCAGTTCCACGCCAGGTCGGCCTGCGACGCGATAATGGCCGCGGCCACGAGCTCGCGGCCAAAAAAAGAACTCGTAGGTCCTCGGCTCGCGCACCATCAGTCGAGGTCCGTCGAGTGCGCCCAGCGGGTCAGCGCGTGGCGGTTGGACTGCTGAGTCTTACGCAGGATGTTGGAGGCGTGGGCCTCCACCGTCATAACAGAGATGAACAGCTCGGAGCCGATCTCCCGGTAGGTGTACCCACGCGCCGGCAGGCGCAGGACCTCCATTTTCGCGGCGCGTGAGGGCATCCACCACCGGGTCCTCGACGATGGGTCCACCATGCCGTTCAGGATACCGGGAGTCGGTAACTCACGGTGACCTCGGTGCCCTCCCCCAGTGTGGAACGGATACGCGCCGTACCGCCGATGCGCTGCATGCGGCCCTCAATGGAGTCGCGGATACCGTGACGATCCTCGGGAATGTCGGCGGGGTCGAAACCGGCACCGCGGTCGCGAACGAAGATGGACAGCTCGCCGGCGAGGATCTCCGCGTAGACATCGAGCTTATCGACGCCCGCGTGCTTCGCCGCATTCACCATCGCCTCCCGGGCGGCCAGGACGACAGCCTGGGTCTCCTCGCTGAGGTCGATGTCCTCGCCGACGGTCACCGGGGCGATACGGATGCCGAAAAGGTCCTCGACCTCGCCGCACGCGGTCTCGACGGCGGCGAAGACGGTCTGGTAGATCTTCTCCTCGGCGTCGAAAAGCCACTGCCGCAGCTCGCGCTCCTGGCCGCGGGCGAGACGGGTGACCTCGGCGGGGTCCTCGGCACGCTTCTGGATGAGCGCCAGCGTCTGCAGCACCGAATCGTGCAGACGGGAGGCGATCTCCGCGCGCTCCTCACTCGCCGCCTTGGCCGCCCGCTCCTCCGCCAGCGAATCCCACAGGCGGACAATGAGCGGCACCCCGAGCGCCGCCACCCCGGCGAGCGTGAGCAGCACCGCGATGAGCGCCGCTGCGAAACCACCGGAACTCTCCGCGAAGAAGATGGTCACCACCACGCCGGCCAGCACCAACGCTGCCCCGCCGATGATGCTGACGTAACTGCGCCCCGACTCCAGCCCCCGGTCATAGGCCTGCCAGGCGAGCACCGCGCCGACTCCCGCGACCAGAAGCGGCACGAGCACCGCCCCCGGCACCCCGGAGACCAGGGTGACGGACATGAAGAAACCCAGCCCGCCGACGGCCGCCAGCAGCAGGTACACCGGGCGCGAGAGCTGGTGCTTCCGCTGCGGCAGCACCACCTCGTCGGAGGCCTTCGAGAACATCCACAGGCCCGCGTACGCCATGACGCCCAGGCCGGAGAGGAAGGAGCCGATGATGAAGGCCAGGCGCACATAGAACACGTCCACCCCGAGATGCACCGCCAGGCCACCGGCGACGCCGGAGATGACGCGGCCGGAACGGGGGCGTCGATACGTCGGGTACGGGCCGACGACGGCGCGGGCGGGATCCGCCCCGTAGGGCACCGGGCTGGCGTTACTCATGCCCCGATCTTCCCAGACACCCCTCCCCGATACATCGGGGCAGACCCTGAATCCGGGAAATCAGGGTGGATCCCGATACCGTTTCCCCGCCACCACCAGCCACAATGAAGCCATGACCACCACATCGACCTTCAGCGACACCGTCTCCCGCATGTGGGCCACCCGACCGCCGCGTATCCCCGCCGAGCAGGGGGGCAACGCCAAGATCGCCGGTGTCTGCGAGGGCATCGGTGTGCGCTATCAGATCGACCCGACCATCGTCCGAGTCCTCTTCGTCGTCTCCCTGTTCACCTTCGGCGGCGGCCTCGCCGCCTACCTCCTGGCCTGGATGTGCATGCCCCGTTACGGCATGCACGTCGCCCCGATCCAGGCGATCTCCCGCCGGAAAGAAGAACTGAGCCCCCCGGAGAGAAAGGAACGCACCGCCGGCTGGTGGCTGCTCATCTTCTTCGTGCTCACCTTCGGCTCCTTCGGCACGGAAGGCGCCTTCTTCTCCTCGGGGCTCATGGCCATGGCGCTGCTGCTCGGCGCGTGGTGGTTGCTCCACCAGCGCGCCCCGCACCCCCCGGCCGGATTGCTGGCCGAATCCCCCTCCCCCGCCATGTCCACCCCCGTCGATCTTTCCGGCTTTCACCCCGCCGACGGCACCGACGTCCCACCCGGACGCGAAACCCCGCCGTCCTGGGACCCCCTCGGCGCCGCCCCCTTCGCCTGGGACCTGCCCGAACCCGGCCCCGCCCCGCAGCCGACGCGCCGCAAGCCGCGCCTCTGGCCCTGGGTGGCACTCGGACTGTTCGGCGCACTCAGCGCCGCGACCATCCTCTCCGGCGTCTTCGGCGCCTTCCTCTATCAGAAGGACGTCGGCCAGGATCTCTCCTACACCCCCGCCACCGAGGCCGAACTGCAGGGACGCTACCAGGGCGAAATCGGCTCCCTCGAGGTCGACCTGCGCCAGCTGCCCCCGCTGGACGCATCCCACACGGTCCGCATCGACGGTGGCATCGGCCCCGTCAACGTCTACCTGCCCACCGCGGTCCCCGTGCAGCTGACCTGCGAGGAAGGCCTCGGGGAGCTGGACTGCGACCCCGGCACCTACAACGACCGCGCCTCCGGCGGCACGCTCACCCTCCAGGTCGAAGGCGGTATCGGCCCGGTGAAGGTGTCGGTGCCGCGTGATCTTCCCGCCCAGGACTGACCATGCTCTCCCGCCTGCTGGCCCCGGCCCTGATCGCAGCCGCGGTGGGCGGTGGCACCCTCGCCGCCCCCGCCCCCGCCACGCCCACCGAGATGGCCGTCGTGTCCTCCGCAGGCATCCTGCGTACCGACGCCGCGCACACCGACCCGGGTCGCATCTACCAGTTCGGTTCCGTGTCCAAGACCATCACCGCCGCGGCCTTGGAGGCCGGCGATCTCCCGCTTACCACCCCGGTCGCCGAGGTGCTCCCCGCCCTGCGGGACACCGAGCTCGCCCACCGCGGCACCACCCTCGCGGACCTGCTCGGGCACACCTCCGGACTGCCGCACGACATCACCCTCACCGACGGCGCCGGGGTGGAGCTCAGCGACATCGTCGACCAACCACTCGGTGAACGCGGCTACCGCTACTCCAGCCTCAACTACGTGCTCCTTCAGGCCGTACTGGAGGAGACCGGGCCGGACTTCGCCACCGTCGCCCCCGGCGTGGTCACTGACGGCGACGTCCCCGCCGGCTCCGTCCCCTTCCTCTCCTGGCGGATGCCGCTGCCCGCGCGTCACGACCCCACCGGCCTCGGCTACGGTTACCTCGCCGGCGACATCACCACCCTCGCCAACTTCGCCGCCCGGCAGCTCGCCGAGCCCTCCGCCGCGTGGCGCCAGGAATCAATGCTTATCGACGCTCGCGCAGACACCGAGGTCACCACCTACCGCCACAGCGGCGCGGTGCCCGGCTATTTCGCCCACGTCACCCTCGTTCCCGAGCTCGACCGGGCGGTGGTGCTGCTCACCGCCTACTACGGCGAGACCGAGGCGCAGCGCCTGGGTGCATGGGCCGACAATCTCGTCCGCGCGGAACTCGGTGGCCGGGTCGACCCGCTGCCTGCCCCCTCCCGCCTGTCGATGTGGCTCATGATGACGTGTCTCCTCCCCGTCCTCGCCCTGGCCCTGCGACCCCGCCGCTGGGTGGTGGTGGCCGCAGCGCTCATCGCCGTGGTTTCTCTGACCGCACCGTATGTTCTCGGGTATCCGCTGCACCACCTGTGGCCGTGGGCCCCGGACATCGCTGCAGTCGTGGTGCTGTGGTCGGCGCTGTGGTTGCTCGCGGCGGGGATCATCAGGTTTCGGTGGCGATATCGTCACCCGCCCGCGACCCCTTAGGCCCAACATCCCGAACATAAACCCTCCGGGGTGGGTGGCAAAATCGTCATCCTGCGCGCCCTGCGCGGGACATGGCGATATCGTCACCCGCCCCCGACCCCTTATATCTAACCACCCGGACATGAACCCTCTCGGGTGGGTGACAAAATCGTCAGGCAGGCGTCGATAAGCAAAAAGCAGCGCCCCCTGACAACCTGTCAGGGGGCGCTGCCACAGGGGAAGACTACTCCCACTCGATGGTTCCCGGCGGCTTGGAGGTCACGTCGAGGACGACGCGGTTGACGTCCTTGACCTCGTTGGTGATGCGGGTGGAGATGCGCTCGAGCACGTCGTAGGGGATGCGCGACCAGTCGGCGGTCATGGCGTCCTCGGAGGAGACGGGGCGCAGGACGATGGGGTGGCCGTAGGTGCGGCCGTCGCCCTGGACGCCGACGGAGCGGACATCGGCAAGCAGGACCACCGGGCACTGCCAGATCTGATCGTCGAGGCCGGCGGCGGTGAGCTCGGTGCGGGCGATGAGGTCGGCGGCGCGGAGGATCTCCAGGCGCTCCTCGGTGACCTCACCGATGATGCGGATGCCCAGGCCGGGGCCCGGGAAGGGCTGGCGGTTGACGATCTCCTCCGGCAGACCCAGCTCGCGGCCCACGGCGCGGACCTCGTCCTTGAACAGGAGGCGCAGCGGCTCGACGAGCTCGAACTCGACATCGTCCGGCAGGCCGCCGACGTTGTGGTGGCTCTTGATGTTCGCGGTACCGGAACCGCCGCCGGACTCGACGACATCCGGGTACAGGGTGCCCTGCACCAGGTAGTCGACCTGCTCGCCCTCGAGGACCCCGGCGACGGCGCGCTCGAAGGAGCGGATGAACTCGGCGCCGATGGCCTTGCGCTTGGCCTCCGGCTCGCTGATGCCGGCGAGCTTGTCCAGGAAGGCCTGGCGCTCGTCGACGGTGACCAGGCGGGCGCCGGTGGCAGCGACGAAGTCGTTCTCCACCTGCTCGCGCTCGCCGGAACGCAGCAGACCGTGGTCCACGAACACGCAGGTCAGGCGGTCGCCGATGGCGCGCTGCACGAGGGCGGCGGCGACGGCGGAGTCCACGCCGCCGGAGAGTCCGCAGATGGCGTGGCCCTCGGGGCCGATCTGCTCCTTGACGGCCGCGATGAGCTGCTCGGCGATGTTCGCGGGGGTCCAGGTGGGCTCCAGCCCGGCGATCTGGGTGAGGAAGCGGGTGAGCACCTGCTGGCCGTGCGGAGAGTGCAGGACCTCCGGGTGGTACTGCACGCCGGCCATCCGGGTGTCCACGTTCTCGAAGGCGGCCACCGGGGCGCCCTCCGAGGTGGCGGTGACGGTGAAGCCCTCCGGCGCGACCGTCACGGCGTCACCGTGGCTCATCCACACCTTGTGCTGGGCGGCCAGCTGATCGTGGAGCACGCCGCCGTCGCCGACGACCTCCAGGTCGGTGCGGCCGTACTCGCGGGCGCCGGTCTCCGCCACCGTGCCGCCGAGGGCGGCGGTCATGGCCTGGAAGCCGTAGCAGATGCCGAAGACCGGGACGCCGAGCTCGAGGATCTGCGGATCCAGCCGGGGGGCGTCATCGGCGTAGACCGAGGACGGGCCACCGGAGAGGATGAGGGCGGCCGGGTTCTTGGCCTTGATCTCCTCGGCGGTGGCGGTGTGCGGGACAACCTCGGAGTAGATGCGGGTCTCACGCACGCGCCGGGCGATGAGCTGCGCGTACTGGGCTCCGAAGTCCACGACGAGGACGGGGCGGGGGTTTGCGGAAGTCACGGCCTTGATCCTACTACGCCGCCTGCCGGGCACTAACTGACGTGGATGACCGGTCGCTCCTGCTCATCCGGGATGTGCCGGCGCAGGATCTCCCGGGTGACGGTGGCGTTCTGCCCCCTCCCGAGGAAGAGGAAACGCAGCATGTCCTTGAGCGGGTTGCCGGGGGCCCATTCGAAGTAGATGTCCGGGGTGATTCCGGTGAGTTCCCGGATCTCCACGGCGAGCACGGCCACGGCGTTGGGCACGCTCGAGGCCGACACCGTCAGTAGTGAGAGGTCGTCGCGGGTGGTGCCCCGGACCGTGAGCTTATCGACGAAAGCGCTCGGGTCCTCCACCCGGATCTCCAGCATGAGCAGGGATTCCTCCCGGAGGTGGTTCACCTGCCGGATGCGCTGCTCCTTGAACGCCAGGTCGGCCCCCGGTGCGGCGGGCACCAGCGCCAGGCGCGGCCCGACGGTGTAGGCGGCGAGGATTCTCTCGGCGGCGGGGTCGAAGGTGACGCCGACGTCGCGCAGCTCGAAGGCGCGCCACCCCCGGGAGATCGCCGAGCTGAGCACCACCGCGCCGATGAAGATGGCCGCCACGCGCACGCCGTCGGGACGCTCGACGATGTTGGCCGCCAGCGTCGCCCCGAGGACGACGGCGGTGATGCCGAAGAGGAGGCGTTCCCGCCCCCGGCTGAGGAGGGTGACGCCGACAGCGCCGGAGAAGAGCACCACGAGGACGCCGGTCGCGTACGCGCCCGACTGCTTGTCCACGCTCGCCTGGAAAGCCCAGGTGATGAGCACGGCGATGACCGTGAGCACCCCCACCATCGGGCGCGAGCGACGCGCCCACTCCGGGGCCATGCCGAAGCGCGGCAGATACTTCGGCAGCAGCGCCAGCAGCCCCGCCATCGCCGAGGCGCC
Organism: Corynebacterium nasicanis; assembly: GCF_042658165.1. Lineage (NCBI taxonomy): Bacteria > Bacillati > Actinomycetota > Actinomycetes > Mycobacteriales > Corynebacteriaceae > Corynebacterium > Corynebacterium nasicanis. The sequence goes on along the minus strand of NZ_JBHSQE010000009.1, from coordinate 592,735 downwards.
GGCGAACCACAGGATGCTCACCGTCACCCAGTCGTAGGCGGTGCCGAAGACGCTGCCCAGGTAGTGGTGGGCCAGCCACGCCAGGGCCCGGCCGTCGGCGGTGCCGCCGGGGCCGAACTCGCGCTCCGGGATGAGCATGGCCACCACCACCGAGGAGGTGATGAGGTAGGCACACATGAGCACGGCACTGGTGAGCACCAGCCGCCGCGCCGCCCGGATGCGCCCCGGCAGGTCCGCCGCGCGGATGAGGGGCATGACGGAAACGCCGGTCTCGAAACCCGACAGGCCCAGCGCCAGCTTGGGGAAGACGATGATCGCCAGCGCGAGCACCAGCCACGGATTCGAGTGCTGCGCGAACAGGCCGTGCCACCAGTGGGCGACCAGCCCGGTGCTGCCCGCCAGCTGCCACAGCCCGACGCCGATGACCACCGCCGACATGCTCAGGTAGACCACCACCAGGGCGACGGCCACACCCACCGCCTCCTGGAAACCGCGGAGGAACACCGCCGCCAACCCCAGGATGAGCCCGAGGGTGACGGGAATGAGCAGCGGGGATTCCGTCGAATGGAGGATGTGGGCGGCGGCGTCCGCCGAGGACAAGGTGATGGTGATCATGAAATCGGTCATGGCGAAACCGAGGAGCACCAGCACCAGCAGCTTGCCCGTCCACCCGTGGACGAGGCGCTCCATGAGCGCGATGGAGCCGAGACCGTGCGGGGAATGCTGCGCCACGCGGCGGTACACCGGCACCGCGCCGAGCAGGGTGACGGCCACGAGCACGACCGTGGCGATGGGGGCCAACGCTCCGGCCGCCAGGATGGCGATGCCGGGTTGGTAGCCGAGCGTCGAGAAGTAATCGACTCCGGACAGACACATCACCTTCCACCACGGGTAGGTGCGCTCCGTCTTTTTCCTGGGGGCGGCGGAGAACCAGTCGCGACGCACGACGTTCACCAGAGGGAATCTACGCCTGCTCGGCGCATTGTCAATACCCCGCTTTGACCAGCTCAGCTATGGTCAAAGGCTATGTCCGAACGCGTTTCCCCCGGTGCCGTGGGCCTCGTCCTCGCCTCCTGCGCCTCCCTGCAGCTCGGCGGGGCGGTGGCCACCCACGTCTTCCCCCACGCCGGCCCCTGGGGAGTGACCACCCTCCGCCTGCTGTTCGCCGGACTCCTGCTGCTGGCCTTCGCCCGCCCGGCGGTGCGCGGATGGTCGCGGGCGCAGTGGTTTTCCGTGGGCCTGTTCGCCCTCACCTTGGCCGGGATGAACGGCTTCTACTACGCCGCCATCGCCCTCATCCCGCTGGCCCCGGCGGTGACCATCGAGTTCATCGGCCCCCTGCTGCTCGCGGCACTGCTGTCGCGCGGTGCGCGGGAATTCCTCTGGGTGGGGCTCGCCGCGGCGGGCCTGGCGCTGCTCGGCTGGGATTCCTGGACCGGGGAGACTCTCGACCCGTGGGGCGTGCTGTGGGCGCTGGTGGCCGGCGCCTTCTGGATGGCCTACATTCTCGCTTCTCGACGCGTCGGTGAACTCGTCCCCGGCCAAGGCGGGCTGGCCGTCGCGTTCCTGCTGGCCGCGGCGGTGGTCGCCCCCTTCGGGGCCCGCGGGGTGGCGACGATCCTGGATGCACCCGGACTGCTCGCCCTCGCGGCCCTCACCGCGGTGCTCGCCTCCCTCATCCCCTACTCCTTCGAACTGGTGGCGCTGCGCTCCCTGCCCCCGGCCGTGTTCGGGGTGCTTCTGGCCCTGGAGCCGGTATTCGCCGCACTTATCGGCTGGGTGGTTCTGGGCCAGACCGCGTCCGCGACGCTGCTGGTGGCGGTGGCGATGGTGGTGGCGGCTTCGATGGGGACGACGCTCACGGGGCGCCGACCAGCTGGGGAACTCTGAACAATCCCGGGCCCCTGACGCCCAGAGCTACAGCCCTATGTGGGCGTCTTCTTTGCTGGTGCTCGACCTTTAGCGTCATGTCGATTCGGAGGCACAGCGCATTGATAGCACTGGCCGTTGTCGGGGGGGATGTATGTGGGATTCCCCCACATCGACGGCACCCGGGCGTTGGTCTACGCCTAGCAAACACCCCCGGCAAACACCCTCATATATAGATTCCCCCGCACGCTTCCCGTCGCACATTTAAGGTCACAGGTGTCACCATCAACCCATTAGGAGACCCTCGTGACACCTCTGAAACGCATCGCCGCCTCTACCGCGGCTCTCATCATGATCGGGGGGGGGAGTCGTGCCAGCGGTAGCCACCGCCCAGGCTGAACGCACCATCGCCCCCGAAGACATCGACGCCTACATCAAAGAATTCCACCAAGACCCCATCACACCCCCTGTCGTTGACGGTGTTGGCGGTGTCACCGACGCGGAACTCGCCGCCTACCACGACCTCGTCCGCGCCACCCAGGCAGCAGGAGACCCCGAACCCGAGCTGGTTCCGGGCCAGATGTGGTCCGACACCGTGGGCCTGCCGGCAGGCGTGGATAAAACAGACGCCGACGCCGCTGAAATCGCCATCGCCACCGAGCAAGACACCCTGCCCGGCATCGACACCCTCGAGACACTCGACACTCTCGATGCCCTTGATGCCCGGATGATGGCCCCGACCTCCACCCACTGCAAGACCTTCCTCTTCTCACCCCACCAAGTCTGCGGTGCGATCCTCGCCCGCTACGAAGCACTCGGCGGACAATTCGGCTGGCTCATGCACCCCATCGAGCCCATGCACCTCAACCCCGACGGACAGGGCTACCGCCAGCGCTTCCACAACGGCTTCATCTACTGGCACCCCAACACCGGAGCCCACGCCGTCACCGTGCGCAACGCTGACGTGTGGGCCCGCAACGGATGGGAACAAGGCTGGCTCGGCTACCCCCTCGGCGGAGAAGTCCCGGTTATGGGCACCGCCCCAGCAGACGGGGAACTTAACGGCTGGGTCCAACTCTTCCAAGGCGGACGCATGTACCGCACCCCCCTTGCCCAGGGACCCCAGGTCGCCAGCATCAACGGAGCCATGCTCGACAAATGGCTCGAACTCGGCGGAACTGATAGCACCCTCGGTTTCCCCATCGCCGACGAAGCCAAAACCGCCGACGGCGTCGGACGCTTCAGCATCTTCCAAGGAGGATCCATCTACTGGCACCCCAACACCGGTGCACATTCAGTTCAAGGAGAAATACTTGACCAATGGCGCTCTGCCGGTTCCGAATCAGGCCATTTCGGATATCCGGTCGCAGAACCTGAGATTGAAGATGGTACAACATTTGGAACTCAGAGTTTCCAGCACGGCTCAATCAGAGGCAACGTCGACTCCCCAGAAGAACACTTCAGCGTCTCGACACCATACCTACATTTCCCAACCCTAGATGAAGCTCTTGAGTACTTCTCCGAATTCGAAGGTGTTTTGAGGTCGACAGATCCCATTTCCGCTTCACGCCAAATCGAATCCCGACCGACTAGCGGAAAACAGTACGGACCATGCACGCTCTATCCTTCAGTATTTCATGCACGAACCAAGAGCGGCAGAGCCGAGAGCATCGGATTTAAACCCTACACAGAATGTGAAGTTCCAGTTTCAAGCATCAACCACAAGAGCAGGATAATGCACAAGAAGCTGAGTGTATATGAGGAACTATACCAAGCCCCCAAAAGCAGCAACACAGGCCAAGCGAGACTCGAGACCAAAAACATTCAATTCTTTTGCAATGGGCAAACTCCCAACATTTTTAAAGGTTCAACCATAGGCACCATCAATTACAACGGGAAAGACTACTACGCAAGCGTTTGGACTTTCACAACTCGACAGAACTGCGGAATTAAATAGAGGCAGGAAAATTTCTGAAATTCATCCAAAGATATAGGAGTCCCACTATGAAAGATCAGGGAACACTCTACACGGATGTCCTTGTCTATTACTTCGGATCAGGACACGGCATAGCAGCACTAAAAATGGACAACGCCGTCAAAAAAGGCGACAATATCCAGAATGCCATCCTCGCGGGACTTCCCCTCACCATCGAGGGAACACGCATGGAAGATCCCTTCGAGGGTGCGGCTCCACTGCTCAGCGAAGGAGACCTGATACATTTGGTGTTTCCCCTGGAAGTGACCCAAGAAAATCCTGCGGTCGAATCTACCTATGACCTTCGTTGTGCTGGAGCTTTCCGGTCGCTAGCCCTTGCACAAGCCCGACTCAGGGAGGTCCAAGAAGCGAATCCATGTCAAAGATTCGTACTCCGTACCTATCCCCTGGGATGGGAGTCAGCTCAGCTCTCACTTGATTGACTACAGCCCCCTACAACGGCCCCTTCGCCTCACGCGCCCGGCGCCCCAACTCGTTGGGGCGCCGGCCTGCCCAGTTGTATAAGGCGTGCATAAGCGCGGACATGGCAGCCAGCACAAGGAACGCGGGCAGCTACCACTTCCATGCGAGGTCAGTCTGCCGCGCGGCGATGGCGGTGAACATCGCTACAGCGACGAGTACACGTCCCAGGTTGAATTCATGGTTCTTCGGTGATCTCGGCTTCCTCATCGCCGACGAAGCCAAAACAGCAGACGGCATCGGACGCTTCAGCGTCTTCCAACACGGTTCCATCAACTCGCACCCGCAACATGGAGCGCACCCCGTCAGCGGAACGATATTCTACAACTGGTTCGACTCAGGCGCAGAGGCTGGCCCTCTCGGATACCCGATCGCTGATCCAATCCACCACGAAGACATTTGGTACAACCAACAATTCGTCGGTGGCACACTCTCGGGAACAGTAGCCATCTCACAAAAGCTCTACTGGCCGCTGACAAACGCCTACGATTTACCTAGCCAAACAACTGCGAGGAATGTATCACCCGTTGAACCTGGCGAGAACTACGAAACCCGATTCTTGCCCTGTATTAACTACGAACTCGCCGAATCAGTACTACTGGCGGAATTCAAAGTTGCAGGAATGAATGGACGGAAAGTTTCCTTGAGCTGCGGACGATTTCGGACCCACATGGCGCCAAATCCTGAGGCAACCGGCGCCCCTGGCCACTTCGCCAACTACCCGCCCACTCGGGCAGATTGGTACAACTTCTTAGGCTGCGCTGGCTATACGTTCAACGGTGAAGTCTTTTTCGACGCGGATGACGGACACTGGGGAAGGCAGCGCATGAACACCCGTCCGGGTATCAAGAGTGTCATGTTAGCCGACGATGTGAACAGATTTGTGACTGGTTGGGCGGGCTTAGATTAATACTCCACTTAGTGGCAGGGCTGCGTAGTAGGCTTTTTCACACCATGGCGATAGAAGAATCAACACCTGTCCTCAGGGTTTATCCCACGCCCGGGCACCCCAGCTCCTTCTGGCCTGCAGAAGAGCTGATCCTAGCCGATGCGAGCCAGTCCAATCCTTTTGTTTTACCGCACGAAATCGGGATACGAGGGGACCTGGAGCGTAGGGTTCTGACATGGACCAAAGAGTTTCATCGGGGCTTTATTGACTACTCCGACAATTTCACCCTGCGGCCTTTCTGGAAAGCTCATATTGACCCGATCACCTGGTACGAAGAAGGGGTATCGATAGTCACCGCCCTGCGGCTCCCGTTACCTGAGGTACACGTGATTCCCCAATTCGCCCATCTCGTGTACTCCATCAATGAGCGCCGTGAGAATGTTGGTCTTCGTCCGATCAATCCGCCAGGTCTCGACCTGCCCGGACACATCGCCCTGTCGGAAGCTTCCTTGTGCACCTGCCACCGCTAGAAGAAGTATCCCGACATCACCACAGGAAACAACGAAACCGGCTGAGGCGGACTTCTCCTTCGCCCGTTCTTCACTAAGGGGTGAGCATCGACTCGTTTCGGCTATTTTCGCGGTAGATCAGACTCCACAATGCGAAAGACGGATACCGGGCGATATAACGCTTCGTCGCTTCAGCCGGCTTTCCGCACCTAGCCCGAATCGCTGAACACCGCACGCCCGGTGCAGGTGTTCTGATTCGTGCATCGAATGCAGATACTCACCTACGTGGCGAACAGCCGCACAGTTCGGTAGTTGGCCCAGGCAGATGCACGCGACAGGCTCGGCAGCAAGATGCGTGGAATTCTTCCACAACGACACTTGCCACCGAGCCCACACCGCGATCTGCGGCTCAACCCCAATTCCGCGCGCTCACAGGGACACGCGCGCAAGCGCTAACGCTTGACCGCCAGCCCCACCTTCTGGAAGGACTTCAGGTCGGTGTACCCGCACTTGGCCATGGCGCGGCGCAGCCCGCCAACGATGTTCTGGTTACCGAAGGCCTGGGTGGAGGGGCCGTGGAGGATCTTCTCCAGGCTGGGGGTCTCCACGCCCTCGAAGTAGAAGCCCTCCGGCGGCTCGACGAGGCCACGCGGGAAACGCGGGTGGCCGGCGACAGCGGGCCAGAAGGATCCGCCCGCGGCGGCCTCGGCGGCGGGCGCCAGGGTGGTGCCCAGCATGACGGCGTCAGCGCCGCAGGCGATGGCCTTGGCCACGTCGCCGGAGGTGGCGATCTCGCCGTCGGCGATGATGTGCACGTAGCGGCCGCCGGTCTCGTCGAGGTACTCGCGGCGGGCGGCGGAGACGTCCGCGATGGCGGTGGCCATGGGAACCTCGATGCCCAGGGCGTAGTCGTTGGTGTTGGTGCCGCCACCGACGATGATGCCGGCCGCGCCGGTGCGCATGAGGTGCATGGCGGTGGTGTAGTCGGCGACACCGCCGGCGATGACGGGCACCTCGAGCGAGCCGATGAACTCCTTGAGGTTGAGCGGCTCACCGCCGGTGGCGACGTGCTCGGCGGAGATCATGGTGCCCTGGATGACGAGGATTTCCGCGCCGGCGCTGATGACCAGGGGGGCCAGCTCGCGGGCGCGCTGCGGGGAGACGCGGACGGCGACGGTGGCACCGGAGGCGCGGACCTCGGCGATGCGGTCGGTGAGCAGGTCTTCGTCGATAGGCGCGGCGTGCAGCTCCTGCAGCAGCGCGATGGCCTGGGCGCCGGCGCCGTCGATGTTGTCGTCGGAGGTGACGGCGGCGACGACGCGGGCCACGGCGGCCTCGAGGTCCGCCTGACGGCCCCACAGGCCCTCGGCGTTGATCACGCCGAGTCCGCCCTGCTTGTCCATCTCGATGACGAACTCGGGGCTGGCCAGGGAGTCGGTCGGGTGGGACATGACCGGGATGCCGAAGGTGTAGGCGTCGATGTGCCAGGTGGTGTCGACGTCACTGGAGGAACGGGTACGCCGCGACGGGACAATGGAGATGTCCGAGAGGCTGTAGGTGCGGCGGGCCTCCCGGCCCACCCCGATCTCGACGTAGTCGCGCATGGGTGCGTTCCTTTCCTGGTGCCCTGGTCCGGGCGGATATGACGGATCAACTCTACCGCACACGCACGCAGGCCGGGGCCCCTGGAGCGGGGCCCCGGCCTGTCGCGGGAGGGAGCGGGAGGAAGCGAACTAGTGGTAGTTCGGTGCCTCGACGGTCTGCTGGATGTGGTGCGGGTGGGATTCCTTGAGGCCCGCGGTGGAGATCTGCACGAACTGCTTGGACTGCAGGTCGGTGATCGTGGCCGAACCGGTGTAGCCCATGGAGGCGCGCAGGCCGCCGACCAGCTGGTGGGTGATGGCGTCGATGGAACCGCGGAACGGCACCCGACCCTCGACACCCTCCGGGACCAGCTTGTCCTCGCTGCGGACATCGGCCTGGAAGTAGCGGTCCTTGGAGAAGGAGCGCTTTTCGCCGGAGAGGCCGCGTCCCTGCATGGCGCCCATGGAGCCCATGCCGCGGTAGCGCTTGTACTGCTTGCCGCCGACGACGACCACGTCGCCCGGGGCTTCGGTGGTGCCGGCCAGCATGGAGCCGAGCATGACGGAGGAGGCGCCGGCGGCCAGGGCCTTGGCGATGTCGCCGGAGTACTGCATGCCGCCGTCGGCAATGATGGGCACGCCCGCGGCGTGCGCGGGGACGGAGGCCTCCATGATGGCGGTGATCTGCGGCGCGCCGACTCCGGCGACGACGCGGGTGGTGCAGATGGAGCCCGGGCCGATGCCGACCTTGATGGCGTCGGCGCCGGCGTCGATCATGGCCTGCGCGGCGGAGCGGGTGGCCAGGTTGCCGCCAATGACGTCGACGCGGTCGCCGAAGTCCTTCTTCACGCGGGAGACCATCTCGAGGACGCGGTTGTTGTGGGCGTGAGCGGAGTCGACGACGAGGACGTCGACGCCCGCCTCGACGAGCTGGCCCGCGCGGTCCCAGGACTCGTCGCCGGTGCCGATGCCGGCGGCCACGAGCAGGCGACCCTGGTCGTCCTTGGAGGCGTTGGGGTGCTGCTCCGTCTTCACGAAGTCCTTCACCGTGATCAGGCCGGCGAGCTTGCCGTTCTTATCGACGATCGGCAGCTTCTCCACCTTGTTCGCCGAGAGCAGCTCCAGCGCCTGCTGCTTGCTGACGCCCTCCGGGGCGACGACGAGCGGCATCGGGGTCATGACCTCGGCGACGCGGCGGTTGAGGTCCGGCTCGAAACGCATGTCGCGGTTGGTGCAGATACCCACGAGGGTGCCGTCCGCGTCCACGACCGGCAGGCCGGAGATACGGAAACGGGCGCACAGCGCGTCGACCTCCCCGATGGTCATCTCCGGGGTGGCGGTGACCGGGTCGGTGACCATGCCCGACTCGGAACGCTTGACGATCTCCACCTGCTCCGCCTGCTCCTCCGAGGAGAGGTTGCGGTGCAGAACACCCAGGCCACCCTGGCGGGCCATGGCGACGGCCATCCGCGCCTCGGTGACGGTGTCCATGGCGGCGGAGATGACAGGGATGCCCAGTCGGATGTTGCGGGTGAACTGCGTGGAGGTGTCCACCTCGCTCGGGATGATGTTCGACTCTGCCGGCAGCAGGAGGACGTCATCGAAGGTCAGGCCCAGGAGGGCGATCTTGTTCGGGTCGTCTCCGCCGGTGGACACACGCTGATCGGTCATGGACATGGGGCTCCTTCGCACTGTGTGGCTTCCGCAATGCCTTCACCATAGTGCCTTTTACTCCCCGACTGGTAGCGGCGGTAAATTGCCCATTGAGCTGGTCCACAATAGTGTGGCGGGTGTGAACTACGACTCGCAGATGCCGCTCGACCCGTTCGCCAATGACCCGAACGATCCGGCGTCCTTCCTGGACCCCGACGAGCCCGCTCCGCCGCTGTCCGACGAGGAGCGTCTGCACATCACCCAGGACCTGGCCCTCGTGGCCCGCTTCCGCGAGGAGCTCACCCCGCACGGCATCCTCGGTATCTTCTTCCTCTGCGAGGACTGCGACGACCTGCACTACTACGACTGGGACATCATGGCCGCGAACATGGCCGCCAGCCTCCGGGACGAACTGGCCCCCGTCCATGAGCCCTCCATGGAGCCCGACGTCAACGCGTACGTCCCCTGGGATTATGCCGCAGGCTTCCTCGACGGGCTCAGCGCCCACTAGCGTCTCGTAAAAAAGACCGCCGGATACCCTTCCGGCGGTCTTTTCTCTTCGGTGCTACTGCTGGATCTGCGGGGGCTCCAGCGGGGCCGGGGTGGCCGTGGTGACCGGGTTCCCGGGCAGCGGATCGCTCGGCAGCGGGACCGGCTCGGACGGGGTCGGCAGCGGGTTCTCGCGCACCGGGGGCGGTCCCTGCGTGACGGTCACCGTGGAGGTCTCGGTGTGGTGGGCCGTCTCGGTGACGGTCTCGGTCACGGATTCAGTCGTCTGGGGCGCGGTGGTCGGCCGCGTGACAGTCGTGGTGGCGGTGGTCCCCGGGCTCCGCGGAGTCTCCCGGGTGGCCTCCTCCTCCTGGGAATCCTTGAGGTTGGACACCATCCGGCGAGCCTCCTCGAGCAGCGCCCGAGTGCCGTCCATGTCGCCCTCGGCGGCCCGCGAGTCGATCTCCTCCAGCGTGCCGGCGAGCTGGACCACAGCGGCGCGGTCGCTGAACAGGGTGCTCGACAGGCCCCACAGGGGCGAATCGGGGGTGGCGTTGTAGAGCAGCGATCCCGAGCCGGCGATCACCAGGGTCGCGGCGGCGGCGCCGAGCAGGCCGGACACGAAGGGGCGGCCGGAGCGGGCGCCACGGCGACGTCGAGAAGCAAGCGAGATGACCACCGGCTCCTCGTCCGCGCCCTCGATGAGCGGGGCCGGGGGCATCTGCTTCTCGACGTCCGCGCGCAGCTCCAGGAAGAGCGCGGCGAGCTCGTCGGCCCCGTCGGTGGGGTCCACGCCCTCGGACAGTGCGGTGAGGAAGGCGTCATCCTCGACCAGCGGTGCCAGCTGGCTCGTGATATCGCCTTCGTTAGCGTCGCGGTGCCTACGCTTCATCACCGTGCTCCTTCATGTTCAGTGTCCGGGGCGTCGTCCTGAGTGCCCAGGGTCTTGCGCAACGTGCTCAGCGCCCGATGCTGCGCCACTCGCACGGCGCCGGGGGTGCTGCCCACAACCGCGGCGGTCTCTTCCGCCGACAGTCCGACAAAGACACGCAGAATCACAATGTCGCGCGCCTTCTCACTTAATGAATCGAGCAGAGCCCTCACTCTGTTACTTCCGTCCATGGTGAGGGCGTAATCTTCGGGGGTATCCCACTCTGCGGGGGTGTCGGGGACCTCATCGGTCGGCAGGGAATGATCCCGCGCCATCGCCCGGTGGGCGTCCGCCACCTTGTTGAAGGCGATACCGTACACGAACGCCATGAAGGGGCGTCCCTTGTCCACGTAGTTGCCTATCGACGTCGCCACCGCGAGACAGATCTCCTGGGCGATGTCCTCCGGCGTGGGGGTCCGGCCCCCACCCACCCGGGCGCGGGCGTAGCGCAGCACCATCGGGTGGACGATCGCCATGATGCGTTGGAGCGCCCGGCGGTCGCCCTCGACGGCCAGCGGCACCAGGTCGGCCAGCTCTGCCTCGGTTGCACTCACGTAGCTCTCCTCCGGATCACCCGTATGCGATCTGGTGTACACGGGCGTGACCAGAATACCCCTTCCTGCCGAAACTGAGGTTCACCTGGACCCGGATGTGGCTTTTTCTTCCTGCACCGAAAGTTCATTAAGGGTTCACTTTCGGCATTGATGCAGCTCACAGGCCCAAGGCACGCGCCGGGCAGCTCAGGGCCACCGAGAATCAACGAATCGGACACCAGTTGTTCACCACCGGGGTCCACACTCCACAGGTGCATCAGACGACACCCGTCGATGAGCGCCCTTCTTGACCTTCTTTGCCCTGAGGAGAACAGAACATGTCACAGCCGCACCTGCTGCCCGGACCGAACGCCGATTTCTGGGACTGGCAGCTCCACGGCGCCTGCCGCGGGGAGGAGTCGAACGTGTTCTACCACCCGGACGGCGAGCGGGGCCGCGCCCGCTCCCAGCGCGAGAACCGCGCCAAGGCCATCTGCCACACCTGCCCCGTCATCGCCGCCTGCCGGGAGCACGCCCTCAAGGTCGCCGAGCCCTACGGCATCTGGGGCGGGCTCTCCGAGTCCGAGCGCGTGGCCGTGCTGCGCACCCGCAGCGAGCGCCAGAAGGTGCGCGTGGCCGTCAGCGCCCGCGGCTGAGCCATCCGGGAATGAGAAAAGCCCGGTCGGAGTGCACCTCCGGCCGGGCTTTCGCGCGTCACCTAGTGGTGATGAGCGTGGCCACCGGCGGCTGCCGGGGCCTCCTCACGCTTGGTCACCACAGAGGCCTCGGTGGTGAGGACCATGCGGGCCACCGAGGTGGCGTTGACCACTGCGGAGTGGGTCACCTTGACGGGATCGATGATGCCCTGCTCGATGAGGTTGCCGTACTCCAGGGTCGCGGCGTTGAAGCCCTCCCCGTTGGGCAGTGCGGCGGTACGCGCCACGACGACGGCGCCGTCGAGGCCGGCGTTCTCGGCGATCCAGAAGCACGGCTTCGCCAGGGCGCGGGCCACCGACAGGATGCCGGTCTGCTGCTCCCCCTCGAAGTCCTCCGCCCAGGTCTTGAGCTCCTCGGCGATCTGCACGAGAGCGGAGCCGCCGCCGGCGATGACACCCTCCTGCACGGCCGCGCGGGCCGCGTTGATGGCGTCCTCGACGCGCAGCTTGCGCTCGTTGACCTCGGTCTCGGTGGGGGCACCGACGCGGATGACGGCGACGCCACCGGACAGCTTGGCCAGACGCTCCTCGGCCTTCTCCCGATCCCAGGAGGAGTCGGTGGAGGCGATCTCGCGGCGGATCTGCTCGCGGCGGGCCTCCACCTCCTCCGGGGTGCCGGCGCCGTCGACAATGACGGTGTCGTCCTTGGTCACGGTGATGCGGCGGGCAGAGCCGAAGACCTCGGCACCGGCCTCGTTGAGGTTGACGCCGACCTCCGGGTCGATGACGGTCGCGGCGGTGACCACGGCCAGATCGTCCATGAAGGCCTTGCGGCGCTCACCGAAGTACGGGGCCTTGACGGCCACGGCGCGCAGGGTCTTGCGGATGGAGTTGACCACGAGGGTCTGCAGCGGCTCGCCCTCGATGTCCTCGGCGATGATGAGCACCGGCTTGCCCGACTCGACAACCAACTCGAGGAGCGGGAGGAAGTCCGGCAGGGAGGAGATCTTGTTGCGGACGAGCAGCACGAGGGCGCCGTCGAGCACCGCCTGCTGCGTGTCCATGTCGGTGATGAAGTAGGGCGAGAGGAAGCCCTTGTCGAAGGAGATACCCTCGGTGACGTCCAGGGAGGACTCGATCGACTGGGACTCCTCGACGGTGAGGACACCGTCCTTGCCCACCTTGTCCATGGCGCCGGCGACCATCTCGCCCACGACCTCGTCGCGGGAGGAGACGGTGGCCACGTTGGCGATCTCCGTGGAGGAGGAGACCTCGGTGGCGCGGGCACGCAGCAGCTCGACGGTCTTCTCGGCGGCGGCGGCGATACCCTTGTTCAGCTCGACGGGGTTGGCACCGGCGGCGACGTTGCGCAGGCCCTCGGCGATGAGTGCCTGGGCGAGCAGGGTCGCGGTGGTGGTGCCGTCACCGGCGGCGTCGTTGGTCTGAATGGCGACGGACTTGACCAGCTGGGCGCCGAGATCCTCGAAGGGATCCTCGACGTCGATGTCACGCGCGATGGTGACACCGTCGTTGGTGACCAGCGGTCCGCCGAAGGCCTTGTCGAGGACGACGTTACGACCGCGGGGGCCGAGGGTGACCTTGACGGCGTCGGCGAGGGTGTTCACGCCGCGCTGGATGCCCTCGCGGGCGTCCTGGTCGAATGCGATGAGCTTAGCCATGTGGCTGTACTACCCCGCTTTACTTCTCGACGATGGCGAGCAGATCACGAGCCGAGAGAAGCAGGTACTCCTCGCCGTTGTACTTCAGCTCGGTGCCGCCGTAGCGGGAGAAGATGACGGTGTCACCCTCCTTGACGTCGACCGCGACGCGCTCGCCCTTCTCATCGGTGCGGCCCGGGCCCACGGCGATGACGGTGGCCTCCTGCGGCTTCTCCTTGGCGGAGTCCGGGATGACCAGGCCGGAAGCGGTGGTGGTCTCGGCCTCGACGATCTGAACCAGGACCTTGTCCTCGAGCGGCTTGATGTTGACGTTTGCCACGATATTCCTCCGTGAAAAGTGAGTTGAACTTCTTTGTGCCGGTTGTGGTGCCAGCACAGCCGTCGTCGCGGGTGAACAACTGTGGGTGAAACAACCTGCCTGGCACTCTACCTTCGTGAGTGCCAGCACTCAACCTTCACGGCTGCCAGAGGCTAATCGACGCTGAACTCACCCAGGTTGAGCACCGCCGCCCGCCACAGGTGGTACTCCTCCGGCTGATCCTCCTGGTAGTTGCGCACCGCACGGATGCCGTCCTTGACGCGGCGGATGTCATCGAGGCCGATGTCCTCGCCCTCCGCGCCGACGAAGATGACGGTGCCGCAGATGGCGGCAGTCGGATCGGAGAAGAAGGAGGCGTCGCCCGTGGCGGCGGCGTTGCGGCCGAGGGAGGCGACCGGGTTCGGCTCCGCACCCTTGGCCTTGGCCTCCGGGTTGAACAGGGCCGCGTAGTCGGAGCCGTCCTCCTGGAAGGCCACGGCGACGCGGTCCTGGCTGAGCCCGCCGAGGAACTGGGCGGCGGAGTCGAGCTCGAAGTCGACGGTGTTGTGGGTCAGGTCAGGACGAACCAGGAATCCGGTGATCATGGGGGAAGCCTCTTCTTCGGGATCGGTCAGACAGGTCCCGCACACCGTAACCCCGTCGGCCCCGCCCCGCAGCGCGAGCGGATCCGGGCCGGGGAGAGGCATATCACCCCAGGGATATCACCCCAGGCGTAGACCGAGTACCCGCCCCCGAGCACCCGCCGACCACTCGACCTATGCCTGTCGCGATATCCCTCAGGACGCCACGAGGGGAATCTCCACCTCGAGGGAGGGATCGGTGCCCACGCTCAGGGCACTCGCACCGGCGCCCTCGTGGATGAGCTGGGCCGCCAGGGCCGCGATCATCACCCCGTTGTCGGTGCACAGGGAGAAGCGGGGCACGCGCAGTTCGACACCCGCCGCCGCGCACCTCTCCGCGGCCAGTTCCCGCAGCCGCGAATTGGCCGCCACTCCCCCGCCGAGCAGCAGCACCCGGGCGCCGACGTCCTGGCAGGCGCGCACGGCCTTGAGGGTGAGCACGTCGCACACCGCCTCCTGGAAGGACGCGCACACGTCCTCGATGGAGATGACGCGCCCCTCCCGCTCCGCGGCCTCGACGTAGCGGGCCACGGCGGTCTTGAGCCCGGAGAAGGAGAAGTCGTGGCGGGAGTCGGACTTCTTCGTCAGCCCGCGGGGGAAGGCGATGGCGGTGCGGTCGCCGCGCTGCGCCAGCCGGTCGATGACGGGTCCGCCCGGGTACCCCAGCCCGAGGAGGCGGGCGACTTTGTCGTAGGCCTCGCCGGCGGCGTCGTCAAGCGTGGAGCCGAGCTCCCGCATCGGGCGACCCACGGCGTCGACCTCGAGCAGCTGGGTGTGACCGCCGGAGACGAGCAGCGCCACGGAATGCGGCAGTTCCTCGCCCTCGAGGTTGGCCACCGCGACGTGGCCGCCGAGGTGGTTGACTGCGTAGAAGGGCACGTCCCAGGCGGCGGCGTAGGCCTTCGCGGCGGAGGCGCCGACGAGCAGTGCCCCGGCCAGGCCGGGTCCGACGGTGGCCGCGACGGCGTCGGGGCGCTCCACCCCCGCCTCGCGCAGCGCCGCCCGCATCACCGGGCCCATCTGCTCGAGGTGCGCGCGGGAGGCGATCTCCGGGACGACCCCGCCGAAGCGGGCGTGCTCCTCCATCGAGGAGGCGACGGTGTCGGCGAGGATGGTCACCGTGCCGTCGGCGGCGAGCTCGACGATGCCGACGCCGGTTTCATCACAACTGGTCTCCACACCCAGGACAATCATGGCCCTGAGGTTACACCCCGCGCCGCTCGCTACTCGACGCCCGCTTCATCGAGTACGCGTCCGCCCCGGAGGGCTGGTAGTAGCGCTTGCGCTCGCCGATGATCTCGAAGTCGAAGGCGCGGTACATGGCGATGGCGGCCTCGTTGTCGGTGCGGACCTCGAGGAAGACCTGCCCGTCGAGGCCGTCGGCCAGGCGCATGAACTGGTCCATGAGCACCCGGCCCAGGCCGCGCCGCTGCTGCGCGGGATCGACGCCGATGGTGTGGATCTCGAATTCGGGGTCTTCGCGCGGCCCCAGCTGCGCGATACCGCCGTAGGCCAGCAGGTCATCGCCGTCGAAAACACCGAGGTAGAGGTGGTTCGGCTGGGCGAATTCCACGACGAAGATCTCGCGCGTCCAGGGGTTCTCCCCGGGGAAGAGCTGTTCCTCCAGCTCGGCGCAGCGGGCGGCGTGCTCGAAGGTGAGGCGGCGGATCTCCATTACAGGGTCACCTCCGGCAGCGCCGCCGAGCGGGGCACCGGCTTCGGGGGCGTCGCGTCGGGGCGGCGCAGGTAGAGCGGGACGAGGGGCTCCGGCGGGGCGTCGAGATCCGCGACGGCCACCAGCGCCGCGGCATCGGGGCGCAGGTCGTGGCGCGGGAGCTCCTGCAGCGCCGCCGGCAGCTGCGCGGCGAGGTGCTCCGGCACGGAGACGAGGGCGACGTCGTGCGGGAGCACCAGCTCCGCAGGCTTATCGACGCCCGGCCCACCCGACCGCTCCCCCTCCGCATACGTGGCCCAGTAGATCTCCCGGCGCCGGGCATCGGTGGCCACCAGCGCCGCGCCGGGCGGGAGGCGCCGGGCGATGGCGTCGTGGGAGCACACCCCGTGCACAGGAATACCGAGGGCATCCCCGAAGGCGGCGGCCGAGGCCATGCCGACGCGCAGGCCGGTGAAAGGCCCGGGGCCGCAGCCGACGACGATGGCGCCGAGATCGGCGAAGGTGACGTCGGCCTCCGCCAGCAGCGCACGCACGGTGGGTGTGAGCTGCTCGTTGTGGGCCCGCGTGCCGGGTATCACCCTGTCGTGGGCGCGGCCGGAGGAGGTGTCGACCAGGCCGGTGACCAGGTCGGGGGTGGAGGTGTCGATCGCCAGTACAAGCACGGCCCCAGCCTAGTGGAGCGGGCCCTGATTCCCTTACCCGGCGGCGGAAGCCCACCTGGGGATTCCGCGCGTGCGCGGCAGCCGGGGTGAGGGAATCAGGCGGCTAGTTGAGCAGCGCCCAGCCGCCCTGGCCGGTGGCACCCAGCGGCAGCATGGCGCGGGCGTCGATGTACTGGCCGAGCGGGACGGTGCACAGATCGATGTCGGCGCGGTCGATGCGGTCGAAGGCCTGGCCGCCGTCGGCGGAGCGCAGGAGGAGGTAGTTGGTGTCCTCCGGCACGCCGTTGGAGCCGAGCTCCAGCTCGGAGGCGTCGGCCTCGTACTTCTGGGCGATGCCCTGCTCGCTCTCGAAGGGGCAGATGACGGCGGCGGCCACCCATTCCTCGCCGTAGAGGTCCTGCGGGACCAGGCCGACGATGGACTGGTGGTTGTCCGCGGCGTGGGCCACGCCGCGCTCGAGGGCCCCGGCGGTGTCGAAGCGGGTCTCGGCACCGGTCCCGGCGCGCAGGCTGAGGAGCAGGGCCAGGACGGCGATCCAGGCGACGAGGATGATGGCGATGAGATAGCGGCCGGTGGTGGACAGACGCACGGGGTGACTCCTAGGGCGGTGGTTGATCGGAACCAGGCCACCGTACTACCTCCGGCTGCGGTTGCGTGGCAGCTAGAGCAACAGGAGGAGGAGAATCTGGCTGGCGACGATCTTGCCGATCATCGCCGTGGGGTACACCGTGGCGTAGCCCCGGGTGGCCAGCTCCGTGCCCGTCTGCCCGTTGAGGTAGGAGATGATCGCCGGGTTGGTGGTGGCACCCGCGGCCACGCCCATGGATTCGTCCCAGGTCAGGCGCAGGACGATCATGCCCACCAGGGCGCAGATGAGCGCGGAGGTGACGGTGATGAGCAGGCCCGCCGCCATGACCGTCAACGAGGAGGGGTCGGTGAGCGCCTTCTGGAAGCCCGCCCCGGCGGTGGTGCCCACCCCGGCGAGGAAGAGCGAGAGTCCCAGGGTGCTCACAGTGTTGACGGCGTGGTACGGCATCGTCCACGTCACCGGGCCAGTGCGGTGCAGGGCGCCGAGGATGAGGCCGACGACGATGGGCCCGCCGCCGAACCCGAGGGAGAGCACCGAGCCGCCCGGCAGCGGCAGCGGGATCGAGCCCAGCAGCAGGCCGCCGAGCAGGCCGAGGGCGAAGGGCAGCAGGTCGGGTGCGGCCAGGGAGCGTTCGGAGTCCCCGAGGAAGGCGCGGACCTCGTTCATCCGGTTGGGCGGGGCCACGACGCGGACCCGGTCCGAGTAGTTGAGCACGTCGGTGGGGTGCGGCACTTCCTCGGCGTCGCCGCGGCGGATGCGCGCGATCTGGAAGCCGGCGGAGAGGGTGTCCAGGTCCGCGATCCGGCGCCCCACCACCCGTGGGTTGGACACGGTGACGCGCTTGTACACCAGATCGGTGCCCTCGATGCTCACCTGCGTGGGATGGCCGAGCGTGCGCTGTGCCTTCGCAATGTCCTCGCGCGTGCCGTTGATGAGCAGCACCATCCCCTCGCGCAGGCGGTCGGTCGGTGCCGCCAGTCGGTGGTCGGTGGGGCTGTCGACGATACGGGTGGCGATGATCTCCGCCCCGGAGAGCAGCGGCAGCTGGGCGATGGTGCCGTCGATGCCGGGGCCGATGACCACGCCGTCCCAGTGCAGCGGCGCGATGATGAGGCCCTCGCGCGCGGCGTCCGCCCGGTGGTCGACCCGGAGGAGCTTGGCGCCGACGGCCGCCACGAGGATGGAACCGAGGACGGCGCCCGGGTAGGCCAGGGAGTAGCCGATGACGGGCTCGCCGGCGCGGGTGGCGTCGATAAGCTCGCCCCCCTTGACCATGTCGACGATGGCCGCCATACCGGGCGTGGACGTGAGCGCGCCGGCGAACATGCCGGCGCCGATGAGCTCCTCGAGCCCGAGGACCTGCACCACGGCGTAGGACACGCCGACCATCGTCGCCAGAAGGGCGAGCATGAACACGGTGAGCCGCCAGCCGCGGGTGCGGAACTCCGCGAAGAACTGCGCCCCGGCGCTCAGCCCGATGGCGTAGACGAACATCGCCAGGCCCAGCTGGTAGAGCAGCGGCGGGATCTGGATGTCCGGGTTCGCGGTGGACAGGCCGAGGGCGACGAAGAGTACGGCGGCGGCGCCGAGCGAGATCCCCAGAATCCGGATCTTGCCCAGGGCGAGACCGACGGTGAGGATCGCGATGAGCGCGATGAGCGGCTGAGCCGCGAGAAAATCCAACACGAGTCCCATTGAACGCCGGAGCACGGGCACGGGCAAGGCATGGAATAATAAGTGATTGTTCTCAATCTCATTCGTCCCAAGGAGTCCCATCGTGTCGAGGGTGTCGTTCTTCCGCGGTCAGCAGCTGCCGCTGGAAATGCACAAGGTCCGGATCATCCAGAAGCTCACCCTTCTGCCCATCGAGGAGCGGCGGGAGGCGATGTCCACCGCCGGGTACAACACCTTCCTCCTGGAGAACAAAGACGTCTTCCTCGACATGCTCACCGATTCCGGTGTCAACGCCATGTCCCAGGACCAGCAGGCCGCGATGCTCATGGCCGACGACGCCTACGCCGGCTCCGCCACCTACACCCGCCTCTACGACAAGCTGGTGGACATCTTCGGCATGGACTACTTCCTGCCCGCCCACCAGGGCCGCGCCGCGGAGAACATCATCAGCCAGGTGATGATCCGCCCCGACACGCTCGTGCCGATGAACTACCACTTCACCACCACCAAGGCGCACATCACCGCCAATGGCGCCGAGATCGTGGAGCTGGTCATCCCCGAGGGCCTCGAGGTCACCTCGGATCACCCCTTCAAGGGCAACCTCGACGTCGCCGCGCTCCGCGCGCTTATCGACGCCCGCGGCGCCACCGCCCTCTCCTACGTCCGGATGGAGGCCGGCACCAACCTCATCGGCGGCCAGCCCTTCTCCGTGCAGAACCTCCGCGAGGTCTCCGCGCTGTGCCGCGAGCACGACATCCCGCTGGTGCTCGACGCCTCCCTGCTGGCGGACAACCTCTACTTCAACAAGATCCGCGAAGAGGCCTGCCGGGACCAGTCCATCCGCGAGATCACCCGCAACATCGCCGACCTGTGTGACGTGCTCTACTTCTCCGCCCGCAAGCTCGGCTTCGGCCGCGGTGGCGGCATCTGCATCCGTGACGAGAAGCTGTACAAGCAGATGCGCGGCTACGTCCCGATGTTCGAGGGCTTCCTCACCTACGGCGGCATGTCCGTCCGCGAGATGGAGGCCATCACCGTCGGCCTCGAGGAGACGATGGACGAGGACATGATCAACCAGGGCCCGCAGTTCATCGAGTACATGGTCGCCGAGCTGGACAAGCGGAACATCCCGGTGATCACCCCGGCCGGCGGCCTCGGCGCGCATGTCGACGCCATGCGCTTCGTCGACCACGTCCCGCAGCACGAGTACCCGGCCGCCGCCCTCGCCGCCGCGCTGTACGTGTGCTCCGGCGTGCGCGGCATGGAACGCGGCACGATGTCCGAGGCCCGGGACGCAGACGGCGTCGAGCCGCTGGCCGACATGGAACTGGTCCGCCTGGCCATGCCGCGGCGCGTGTTCACCCTCTCCCAGGTCAATTACGTCATCGACCGCCTCGACTGGCTGTACCAGAACCGCTCCCTCATCGGGGGCCTGGAATGGGAGGAGGAGCCGGAGATCCTGCGGTTCTTCTACGGCCGCCTCACGCCGAAGACGGACTGGCTGGACACCCTCGTGGCGAAGTTCCGGGAGGATTTCGGGGACTCACTCTAGGCGCTCCGACCCCGCCGGTTGCATCCGATCCTCTTCCGATCGGACACAACCGGCGTTTCTCATTCCGTGGCGGCTGAATTATGTCAAATGTCTACCTGCAACCTCTTGCGCCCCTGCAAGCATCATCCACATCGGCGCGATGCCCCTATACGGGGGTGAGATCTGCGGTGTGACCATGCGAAAACGGCCTCAAAATTCTCTCAACTCTCAACTTAAACTTGAGTGTTATAGCGTGGTCGCCATAGAAAGCGTCCGCCTGCGTCCGGACTCACCTGCACCGAAAGAGACTCGTCATGAACAAGCGCCTTGCAGCCACGATCGCCGGATCCACCCTCGCCCTCCTCGCCCTCCACTCCCCGGTCGCTCACGCCGCCGCCAACGGGGAGATCATCCGCGTCGGCGACAAGTGCTTCGTGGAGAAGACCCTCACCGACACCAAGGTCGTGGGCACCCGCTCCGTCGCCGAGCACGCCACCCGCCAGGGTGACTGGCAGGTGGGCGACATCGAGGGCCCCGCGGGCTGGAACTTCGGCCGCCCGGACGCGCTCGGACGCACCATCACCGCCACCATCCCCGCCGACACCCCGGTCGGCCAGTACACCGCCACCGTCAAGCACTTCGAGTACAGCAAGAACCAGGTCCAGGAGGTGCTCCCCTTCACGGTCGTCGAGGAGGAGATCACCGAGAGCCGCACCTGGAGCGAGCGCGAGGAGGTCGCCTGCGTCGTCGACGGTTCCGAGGGCCACAACGGAGTGGACGGTTCCGAGGGCACCCACTCCCGCGTCCTGTCGGACCAGGCCTCCAACTTCGTCGACCACAAGGCCCTGGCACAGCAGCAGGCCCTCAACGCCCCGGCCCCGGCTGCAGCTCCCGCCCCGGCCGCCCAGTCCCGCGTCGAGGTCACCCCGGCCCCGGCCGCCGAGCAGGTGCAGCTGGCCAACAACGGTGTCAGCGGCAGCCTCACCGCCCTGGCCGTCGGCCTGCTGGCCGTGGCTTCCGGTGCGTTCCTGCTCTTCCGCCGCCGCGCTTAATCACCTCGTGCTCAGGACATGAGCACCCCGTAGTCCGCCGCCGCGACCCGGTAGGCCTCCTGGAGGCCGCCGGTGCGCGGCGGCGCACTCACGAGCAGGGACGGCCCCGCCACCCGCACCGCCGGGGTGGCCGCCACCAGGTCGATCATGTCGGCCACCCCGCGGTTGTCGCCGATCTCGAAGGCCAGGTGGCAGCACACCTCGATGGCCTCGCGGGCCCAGTAGTCGGCGAACTCGCGGCGCGCCGGGGCGGAATCCACCTGGAAGGACAGGTGCCGCAGCACGATCGCCGCGGCCTGCACCTGCGGCAGGAGGGCGCGCACCAGCGGGATGCTCACGTGCGGGAGGGAGGCCAGGAACAACGCCCGGTAGACCTCGACGCTGGCCCGCAGGGTGAGGTGGGGCGAGTCCCGGAGGATCTCCGCCGCCTCATCGAGCAGCGCCCCCGCCTCCTCCGGCTCCCCCGCGTCCCACGTGGCGGCGGCCGCCCGCAGCAGCGCCAGGGCCCGGTTCGTCGTGTGCCCCGCGCGCGCGGCCAGTTCCCGGTAGAGGCTCGCCGCCTGCGGATGCCGCCCCGCGGCCTGCTCCTCCAGGGCGCGGCCGGCGGCGGCTTCGTCGTGGAGCACACGGTGGACGAACTGGCCGCGGTGGGCGAGGAGGCGTCGATAAGCGGCGTAGGCCTGCCGCTGCGCCGGGAGATCACCCCGGATCCGGGCGACGACGAGGTCGACCTCGTGGAGGCCGGCGAGGTCGTTGGCGTTGTCGCACACCACCGCCCGGGCCTGGGCGGCGGTGCGTTCCGCGGTGTCGGCGTCCCCGGCGTGCGCCTGCGCGGTGGCCAGCGACACCAGCGCAGCACCCAGGTACTCGGCCAGTTCCGCGTGCCCGCGGGCGGCCTCCACGGCCTCCCGGTAAGCGGCCTGCGCCGCGCGGTAGTCATGTGCGGCCAGGGCCACGTCGCCCTCCCGGCTGCGCAGGATCACCTCCCGCTGCGGGCCGCGCCAGATCAGGGCCTCCATGAGGCGCAGGGTGTCGGCGGCCGCGGAGGTGTTCTCGGCGCGCAGGTGGACGGCGCACAGGGCATCGAGCAGCCCGAAACGGGTGGGGTCCGCGGACGGGTCCGCGGCGAGCAGCGCCAGGGCCGCCCCCAGGTGCCGGCGCGCCCGGGGCAGGTCATTGTCGCGCAGGGCCACGACGTGATCGGCGAGGTGGAGGCGGAATTCGGCCTCCCCCTGATACTCCGCCGGCAGCGCAGCGGCGACAGCGCGGGCCGCGGCCAGCTCCGGCTCCCAGCGGGGATCGCCGAGCTCCATGAGCCGGGCGACCCGCTCCATCGCGGCACTAAACTCCGGCAGGGCCTTTAGACTGGACACGGCAACCATGGTCTCACGAGGAGGAACAGCGTGGGTGACGTGCGACCCCGGCGCGCGGTGCTGGCGGAATCCTGGGCGGCGGCCGACATCGCCGCCCCCTCCTTCACCCGCGACGGCCTCCCCGTGGCCCGCGCCGTGAAGTGCCTGGTGGATCCGCTCATCATCCGGCCGCGGCTGCGCCCCGAGCTCGCCGCCCCGCTGCTGGGCCCGGAGCAGGCCGCCGCGCTCACCGACCTGTTGTCCCGGCACCGCGGGCTCCTGGAACAGGCCAGCGCGTGGTTCCCGCTGCTGCGCGCCGCCCGCCGCCGGGCGAAGATCACCGACGGCAACGCCCAGGAACTCTACTTCCCCCGCGCCTTCGAACTCGCCGGCCTGCACGGCGCCCCGGGGGCGGACGCCGCCGCGCTGTGCGCGGAGGTCATCGCCGAGGTGCACGGCGAGGTCAGCGTCCACGACCTACGCGCACACCTCGACGCCCTGCCCGCCGACCCCTTCCCCGACTGGGTCGAGGCCGGCCCCGAGCCCGACATGCCGACGCTCACCGCCGAGCTGTGGGAGCTGCTGGACAGCGGCGAGGAGCTCAGCGAATCACCAGATGTGGCGGCCTGGGCGCAGGCCATCCGGCGCACCCCCGGCCAGGTCACGGCCTTCCTCGACGCCTTCGCGTGGGAGGGGCCGGTCGCCGGCCTGCGCCTCTCGGCGGCCGATCCGGTGCCCGCCCCGCCGGTGCGCGCCCGGGGCGGCAACGCTGTCTTCGTCCTCGACCGCCCGCTCGACGCGCGGGTCCGCGGGGCGCTGCGCCGCTCCCGGGAGCACCTCGATTCCGCGGCCGAGCTGGTCGCCATGGAACACGAGCGCGCCCGGGCGCCCCTCGGGCTGCACGATCCGCTGTGGCGTTCCACCTTCGCCGCCGGGATCGTCCTCTCCGCGGGTCTGGAGCCCCTGCGGGCCCGGCGCGATTTCGGCCCCACCCTGCTCCGGCAGATCCAGGCGCGGCTGGCCAAGGAGGCCTACGTCATGCACCTGCGCCGCCAGCTGTCCGCGGGCCGGGCCATCGATCCGCGTCAGGAGAAGGTGGTGGATCAGCTCCACGCCTTCTGGGATCCCTACCTGCACCGATTGTGGGCCCGCCTGCACGGGCTCGATGTGCTCGGGCGCTCCCCGGCCGACACCGATGAGGTGTGGGACATCCTCAGCGGGGTCGCCCGCTCCGTCATGTACGACCACCGTCAGCTCATCCGCGACGCCCTGGAGGCCGCCGCATGATCACCCTCGCGCTGCAGGCCCGCGGCGCCACCCTCGAGTGGCCGCTGCTCCACGCCGCCGACCCACACCTCACCGTCCACGATCCGGCGGAGGCCGACTGGCTCCACCTGCTCATCGGCGAATCCGCCTACGTCGACCTCGTCCGCGGCCGGGACTGGGCACCCGTGTGGGAGGACGCGCTCGCCGCGCGCCTGCGTCACCTCGCCTTCGGGCACTGGCTGCGCGCCTGGTGGCCGACCAGCCCGCTCGACGGGATCCCGCCCCTCGACCCCTCGCTTCTCGACGCCGAGATCGCCCACCTCAGCGACCTCCTCGACGAGGTCCTCGCCTTCTCCCCCGACGAAGGCACCACCCCGCCGCCCCTGAGCGCCCCCGCGCCGACGCAGGCGGACTACGCCCTCGTCGCCGGGGCGGCTCCCCCGCCGACGCCGTCCGCCGTGCTCAGTGGTCACGGTCCCGTGGCCTGGCAGGGCGTGCCCGCCGGGCGTATCGACGCCGCCGAGAACTCCCTCACCTGGGTCCTCGAGGTCCTCGAGCGCCCCGCACTCGCCCTCGCCGTCGCGCTGCTGCCCGGCGCCGACCCGAGCGGCCTGGCCGTCACCGTCACCGCCGGGCCCGCCCGCGCTGCCGGGGTGCTCGACGCCGCCGGCACCGCCACCCTGGACCTGCCGCTGAGCCCCGCCGCGGCCTGGGCGCTCGAGCCTGCGGACGTCACGGTGCGCGTCGGCGTACCGGTGGAGGAGACGGGGGCCGAGCGGGCGTCGATACGCGCCCTCGTGGCGGGCCGCCGCAGCGGAACCCCCGACCACAACGGACCCCTCTACCAGGCGGAACAGGCCCTCCTGCGCGACGACTGGTGAGACTTGTCGTGAACGGTAGCCGCGGGCGCTTCCTACCTTGAAGTCACCGGACAGCCACCGGGGCTGACCGCGCAGACCAAGGAGAAGAACATGTCCCGCACCGTCCTCACCCTCACCGCCGCAGCCGCCACCCTCCTCGCCGGAGGCCTCGGCCTCACCGCCTGCTCCGACTCCGACTCCGCTGCCGCCGGGGATGTGGCCGTGGCCACCGACGGCTCCGGCGAGTGGAGCGCCACCGTCGACGGCACCGCCATCGAGATGGCCGACGCCTCCGTCGTCTGCGCCGAACAGGGCGACACGGTCTCCCTCACCATCGCCTCCACCAGCGGGAACCAGGCGACGGGCCTGAGTGCGGTGCTGGGCGCCGGCGAGACCCCCGAGGTCCAGGCAGTGGGCCTGGGCTCCACCGAGACCGGCGAATCCCTCGCCTACGCCCCCGGCGTGCCCGGCAACGAGGCCACCGCCACCAGGGACGGGGATACCTACACCATCACCGGCACCGTCAGCGCCGTCGACATGAACAACCCGCTGGCCGGCCCCCAGGACAAGGCCTTCGAGATGCAGGTCACCTGCCCGTAGCACGCACCCGGGGACACTGCGCCTGGCGCGCTTTTCCCGTGGGGGTCGTCTACGTTGAGAGACCATGCACAGGGTCCTGCTCACCTACGCCGATGCGGTCTCCACCTACTTCTCGTGGCGGGAGGCCGATTCCGCGGACGTGCGCACCGCCCGTCTCTCCCCGGCGCACATCGACGCCCTGCGTGACTCCTTTCCCCGCACCCTCCCGGACATCCAGCCGGGCGAGAGCACCGCGGCGGCGCTGCACCGCACCTTCCACGACGGCGCCTTCCGCTCGCCGGAGGACACCTGGACCTACTTCTCCCAGCTCGGCGCGCTGCTCATCCCGCAGGAACTGAGCGCGATGCTGCGCGGGCCGGGCCGCAGTCAGCTGCTCATCCGCCCCTCCCCCCGCCTGGCGCAGGTGCCGTGGGCGGTCCTGCCGACGCAACCTGCGGGCCGGCTGCTCGGGGAGCTGGCGGACGTGGTGCTCGGGGTGCCGGAATCCCTCAACGCACTCCGCGGCGAGCCGACCGACGGGGAGTGCGACCTCATGGTCATCGATCCCCGTATCCCCGGCCAGCCTCCCACGGGGCCGCTGGGCTCGGTCCTGGGACGCCCCACCGACACCGACCCCCTGGCCGCGCTCCTGCGGCCCGAGACGTATCCGCCCGCCACCACGTGGCCGGAGCTGGCCCGCACCCGGATGACGGCGCCGGAGTTCCTCGCCGCCTCCGCCCGGGCCCGCTCCCTGCTGTTCGTGGGGCACGTGTCGGCCGCAGGCGAGGAGACGGCCAGCGCCGAGACCTCCACACTGCACCTCGCGGAGCCGCTGAGTGCCGGGGATCTGCTGCACGCGGGCTGGCGCGCCCCCCGCCGGGTGGGGCTCATCGGCTGTGCCTCCGGCTCGGACCTGCGCTATCCCGAACCTTTCGGCCTGAGCACCGCCGCCGCGGCGTGCGGGGCGGAGACCGTCATCTCCAGCCTGTGGACCCTGCCCACCGAGGCCGGGCTGCCCGCCGGCTCGCATCCGCTGCGGGAGCTCATCCTGGCCACCGACCGGGCCCTGCACGCCCCGGAGCCGGCGCGGGAGCTTCTCGACTGGCAGCTGGGGAAGGCGCGCGCATGGTTCGCCGCGGGCGCGCAGGCGGACAATCCGGCGTGGTGGGCGGCTCCGGTCGTTCACCGCGCGGGAGCCGACCTGGGCGATTAGGGTGTGGAATGCCCGGCCTCATGTCAGGAGGAATCATGACCATCGAATCTTTCAGCCAGGTCCTGTCCACCGCTCTTGTCGAGACCCTCGAACACCACTCCGAGCGCCTGCGCGGCGACCGGATCTACGGCGCCACCCTGGTGCGCACCGCCGACACCCTCATCCCCTCCTTCAACGTCCTCGCCGACCTCGGCGACGACTGCCTCACCCCCGTTCACCGCTGGTCACCCGCCTCCTGCGGGCTGGCCCTGCAGACCCCCCGGCTCACCGAGGTGTGCGCGCTTTTCGACGCCCACCTCGACGCCACCCCGGCCCTCACCCGGGCGCTGGGGGCGGCGCCCCTCCGGGCCACCTTCGCCCGGCTCGGCGCGGAACCGCTGCTCTACGTCTACGACGAGGCCGCCGGCGGCATCGAACGCCGCTCCTTCACCAGCCTCAACAGCGGCCGGGAATCCGAACCCTACTACGTGCAGGCCGCCCGCCTGGTCAGCTAATCCACCCACCGCCAGCTGATGATCCGCGCCTCCGACTCGGGGTCGCGGATCACTGCCGTTTCCCGGTCGAACTGCACCAGCAGGTAGCGCTCGGAGATCTGCTCCACCAGTCCCCCACCCCACTCGGCGACGACGACGGCCTCGTCCAGCCCGGTGTCCAGGTCGAGGGCGTCGAGCTCGCCGAGGGGATCCCCGGAGGAGCCCTCCCCGAGCAGCCGGTAGGCGTCGAGGTGGATGAGCCCCGGCCCGCCGACGGTGGAGCGGTGCTCGCGGGCGATGACGAAGGTCGGGGAGGTCACCCGCCCCCGCACCTGCAGGCCCTGGGCCAGGCCCTGGGTGAACGTGGTCTTGCCGGCGCCGAGGGGACCGTCGAGAATGACCACGTCCCCGGCGCGCAGGGAGGAACCCAGCTCCGCCCCGAAGGCGCGGGTGTCAGCGGCGGTGGCCAGCTCGCGGCTGCCTTCCGGGGGGAACGTCACAGGTCGATGCCTCCCTCGTACTCGCGGACGGTGCGTCCGGTCGGGCGGCAGATGATCTCGTAGTTGATGGTGCCGGTGGCCTCCGCCAGCTCGGTGGCGCTCATGCCCCCCTCGCCGAAGAGGACGGCCTCGTCGCCGGCCTGCACGCCGAACTCGTTCTGCCCCAGGGAGACGACGATCTGGTCCATGCACACGCGCCCCACCTGCGGGTACAGCTTGCCGCCGATGCCCACCTGCAGCTGCCCCTGCCACGCGCGGGGCACGCCGTCGGCGTAGCCGGCGGGGACGACGGCCAGCCAGCCGTCCTCGTCTGCGGTCCACGTGTGGTTGTAGGAGGTCGACTCCCCCGCCCGGACGGGCTTGACCACCAGGATGCGGCTGATCCAGCTGAGGGCGGGCTTGAGACCGGGGTCGACGCCCGGGATAGGGGTGAGCCCGTACATCGCCAGGCCGACGCGCACCAGCTCGTGGTGGAGGTCGGGGCGGGTGAGGGTGCCCGGGGAGTTGCACAGGTGATTCTCCGGCACCTCGAGCCCGAGGGAGCGGGCCAGGGTGATGGCGCGCTCCAGGGCCTGCGCCTGCTCGTCGTTCATCGGGTTGTCCGGCTCATCCGCGCAGGCCAGGTGGGAGAACACCCCGGTGACGGTGAGGTGCTCGGCGTCCCGGAGGAGGGTGAACACCTGCTCCCAGTCGGCTTCGTCGACGCCCGAGCGGTGCAGGCCGGTGTCCACCTTGACGGAGACGCGGGCGGGGACGGCGGCGTCGACAAGCGCCTGCGCATGGGCGAGCGAGGGCACCCCCAGCCGGATGTTGAGCGCCAACGCCTCGGCGACGTCCTCCTGAGGGGACCAGATCCAGGCGAGGATCGGCTTGGTGATGCCCGCCTCCCGCAGACTGATCGCCTCCTGCAGTGTGGCCACACCGAAGCGGTCCGCCCCGTGCTCGGCCATCACCTGCGCGACCCGGGCCGCCCCGTGGCCGTACGCATCCGCCTTCACCACCGCCATGAGCAGCACATCCCCCACGAGGTCCTTGAGCAGGCGGGTGTTGTGGGCGATGGCGTCCAGGTCGATGCGGGTGGCGAGGAGATTCATGCCTGTTATTGTGCCACTCCCGGTGACAGGTGGCTCCGACCCGCCCGCTGGGGCGGGCTCACCCTCGTCGAAAGGTCGCTGTCGATAGCAGTGCCTCCGGGCCCCGGAACAGGGTCAATTCTACGGGGACCTTTCGACGGGGCGGGGCGGCTCCAGGGCCCGCCGCAGCAGTGCGCTGAGGTTGGCGGCCGTGACCTCCCGCGGATTGCGGGCGGGCAGGGCGGCCAGCGCCTGCTCGACCACTGTGGGGATGCCCGCGGCGGGGAAGCCGAGCTCGGCGAGGGAGCGGGGGGCGTCGAGGGAGCGGGGGGCGTCGAGAAGCTCGTAGAGGCGTTCCAGCCCCGCGACGGCCGAGTCCGCCTCCAGCGCGGCGGCCAGGCGCCGTTCCGCGGCGGGCGCGTGCGGGGCGTTGAAGGCGAGGACGTGCGGCAGGATAATCGCGTGCGTCTGCGCGTGCGGCAGCCCGAAGGTGCCGCCGAGGATGTGGCAGAGCTTGTGGTGCAGGCCCGCGCCGGCGGAGGCGAAGGACACGGCGGCCAGGTAGGCGCCGTAGAGGGCGAGGTCGCGGCCGGTGATGTCGGAGGGGTCCTGCACGATACGCGGCAACCCCGCGGCCAACGCCCGCGCCCCCTCACCCGCCAGGGCTGCGTTGAGGGGGTCGGCGCGCGGGGCCCACAGGGAGTCGACGCAGTGCGCCAGCCCGTTGAGCCCGGAGGCCACCGACAATGCGACGGGGAGGGTGAGGGTGAGCCGGGAATCGTAGATGACGGTGACCGGCAGGACGCGGTCGTCGGTACCGGTGGTCTTGCGGCCGCCCTCGGTGAGCCCCCACACGTTGGTGGCCTCCGAACCCGCGTAGGTGGTGGGCACGGCGATGGAGGGGACGGCGCTGCGCAGGGACACGGCCTTGGCCAGGCCGATCGCGGAGCCGCCGCCGACGGCGACGAGGAGGTCGATGTCATTCGTGGCCG
The DNA here is from genome assembly GCF_042658165.1 of Corynebacterium nasicanis. NCBI lineage: Bacteria > Bacillati > Actinomycetota > Actinomycetes > Mycobacteriales > Corynebacteriaceae > Corynebacterium > Corynebacterium nasicanis. The sequence continues at coordinate 563,059 of NZ_JBHSQE010000009.1, read as the reverse complement.
CCACCGCCCGCGCGCGCTCGGCGACCTCCACGGGGACGTGCATGGCGATGTCCGTGTGCCAGGTGTGCACGTCGATCTCCGCCGCCACCTCGCGGGCCTGCACGAGCCCGCGGGCAGAGGAGATGACCATGACGCGCCGGGCGCCGAGCCGCTCGACCTCCGCCCGGAGGTGCTCGGCGGCGCGTCCGGCCCCGAGCATGACGCGCTGGGCGAGGGTGTCGTGGGTGAAGTGCAGGCTCATGCGGGCCAGGGTAGATCGTGATGAAATATCCATCGACTTTCCGTGTTTATTTTGCCATGCTCAACACATGAACCGCCTCCGCCTCGACACCGACCGCTGCCAGGCCCACGGCCTGTGCGAACAGGCCGCCCCGGACCTCGTCCACCTCGACGACGAGGACAACCTCATCATCGACGTCCCCGGAGAACTCAGCGGAGCGCAGCTCGACGCCGCCCGCGACGCCGTCCGGGCGTGCCCCGTCTCCGCGCTCTCGCTGGAGTAGACGATGGAACGCATCGTCATCGTCGGCCACAGCATCGCCGGCCTCACCTGCGGCGACACGCTACGGCAACGGGGTTTCGCCGGCGAGCTCACCTACATCGGTGCCGAGGACGTCCCCGCCTACCCGCGCCCCTCCCTGTCGAAGGCCGCGCTGCTGCCCGGCGCCGGCAGCGACATCGCCCCGCTGCCCTCCTTCGGGGAGGCCACCGAGCTGCTCGGCCGCCGGGCGGTGTCCCTCGACACGGCCGCACGCACCGTGCTTCTCGACGACACCACCGCCCTCCCCTACGACGGGCTCGTCATCGCCACCGGTTCGCGCGCCCGCCGCCTCACCGATTCCCCGCGCGAATTCACCCTGCGCTTCCTCGCCGACGCGCAGGTCCTGCGTGAACGCCTGCTGCAGCGCCCCCGGGTGAGCATCATCGGCGGCGGACCCCTCGGCATGGAGGTGGCCTCCGGCGCCGTCGGCCTCGGCTGCGAGGTGACGCTGCTCAACCCGGGTGTGCCCCTCTCCCAGCACCTGGGCCCGCTGCTCGGCGGGATCCTCGCGGAGCTGGCCGCGGAGGCGGGGGTGCGGATCCTCGACACGCTCGTCGAGAGCGTCGCGGAGACCGACACCGGGATGGCCGTCACCCTCCCCTCCGGGGAGGTCCTCGCCTCGGACATCGTGTTCACGGGCATCGGCGACGACCCGGATGTCGGGTGGTTGGCCGATTCCGGCCTGCTTATCGACGCCCGCCTCCTCGTCGACACCCGCCAGCGCGTTCTCGGCCACCCGGGCATCGTCGCCTGTGGCGACGTGTGCTGGATCGACGGCCCGGACGGCCCCCGCCGCTCCCCGGTGTGGACCTCCGCCCTCGAGCAGGGGCGCATCGCGGCGGGCGGGCTGCTGGACGGCGACGCCGCCCCCGAACGCCACCACCCCTTCTACTTCTGGACCGACCAGTGGGGCGTCAACCTCAAGGTCTCGGGCACCCCACCCCGGGAGGAGGTGGCCCCGGAGGTGGTGGAGGGCTCCCTGGAGGAACGCTCCTTCATCATCCGCTGGCCCGAGCACGGCGCCGCCGCTGCCCTGGACCGGCGGATGCCGGTGCCCCGCCTGCACCGGCTCGCGGCCGGGGCTACTCCACGGTGACGGACTTGGCCAGGTTGCGCGGCTTGTCGATGTCCTCGTTGCCGCACTCGCGGGCGATGTCCGCGGCGAGGAACTGCAGCGGCACGGTGGCCAGGAGGGGCTGCATGATCGAGGAGGTCGCGGGGATCTCGATGAGGTAGTTGGCGAACTCCCGCACCGCCTCATCGCCTTCTTCGGCGATGACGATGGTCTTCGCGCCGCGCGCCCGGATCTCCTGGATGTTGGAGACGATCTTGGAGTGCAGCAGCTTCACCCCGCGCGGCGACGGGACGACAACCACCACGGGCAGGTCGTCCTCGATGAGCGCGATGGGCCCGTGCTTGAGCTCACCCGCCGGGAAACCCTCGGCGTGGATGTAGGCGAGTTCCTTGAGCTTGAGGGCCCCCTCCAGCGCGACGGGGAAGCCGACGCCCCGGCCGAGGAAGAGCATGGTCTGCACGGCGCCGAGCTCGTCGGCGATGGAGCCGATCTGCTCGCGGACGTCGAGAAGCTCCTCGATCTTGGCGGGGATCTCCTCGAGGGAGGCCCAGATCTCGGCGATCTCGTCCGGGTACTTCGTGCCCTTGGCCTGCGCCAACGCCAGGCCGACGATGTAGTTCGCGGCGACCTGCGCCAGGAAGGCCTTCGTGGAGGCCACGCCGATCTCGGGGCCGGCGTGGGTATACAGGACGGCGTCGGATTCTCGCGGGATCTGGGAACCGTTGGTGTTGCACACCGCGAGCACCTTCGCCCCCTGCGTCTTGGCGTGGCGGACGGCCTCGAGGGTGTCGGCGGTCTCCCCGGACTGGGAGATGGCGAGGACGAGGGTGCGCTCGTCGAGGACCGGGTCGCGGTAGCGGAACTCCGAGGCCACCTCGATCTGCACGGGGATGCGCACCCAGTGCTCGATGGCGTACTTGGCCAGCAGGCCCGAGTGGTAGGCGGAACCGCAGGCGACGACGAAGACCTGGTTGATGGACTTGAGGTCCTGCTCGGAGATCTGCGATTCGTCGAGGAAGACGCGCCCATCGTGGAAGTGGCCACCGAGGGTGTCGCGCACGGCGGCGGGCTGCTCGTGGATCTCCTTCATCATGAAGGAGTCGAAGCCACCCTTCTCCGCGGCCGCCAGATCCCAGTCGATGGTGAAGGGGCGACCCTGCGCCGGCGTGCCGTCGAAGTTGAGCACCTCGTAGCCGTCGCGGGTGATGATGACCACGTTGTCCTGCTCCAGCTCCACCGCGTTCTTCGTGTACTCGATGAAGGCCGCGACATCGGAGCCGAGGAACATCTCGCCCTCCCCGACGCCGACGATGAGCGGCGTCGAGCGCCGGGCGGCGATGATCTCCCCCGGGTGATCCGCATGGGTGAACAGGAGCGTGAAGGCACCCTCGAGGCGGGCGAGCACCGCCAGCGCGGAGGCCCGGAAATCGCCTGCCGTCGGGCCTTCGTTGTAGGCCAGCGCGAGCAGATGGGCGGCGACCTCCGAATCGGTGTCGGAGGCGAGGGTGAGGCCGGCGTCGAGAAGCTCCTGCCGCAGGGAGGAGAAGTTCTCGATGATGCCGTTGTGCACGATGGCCGCCCGCCCGTCGAAGGAGACGTGCGGGTGCGCGTTCTCATCGGTGGGTCGGCCGTGCGTGGCCCAGCGCGTGTGGCCGATCGCGGTGGTGCCCGGCATGTCCTCGAGGACGGCCTCCAGGTTGGCGAGCTTGCCCGCCTTCTTCACCACGCTGATCTGCCCGTCGTTGACGGCGATGCCCGACGAGTCGTACCCGCGGTACTCCATGCGTCGCAGCGCTTCCAGCGCCAGGTTCAGTCCCTGTCGTTCACCGACATATCCCACAATTCCACACATGGAGGAAATCGTAGACGACACCGCCTGTCCCATAACAGGTATCACACGCTTATCGACGCCCCCTTCTTCCCCACGCAGCCCCGCAACGACCGGTTTTCTCCCGGTGTGACGTTCATAACGATGCCGATGACGTTATCCTGGGAGCGTGTCTGCGAATCTGAAGAAGCATCTGGCCCAGCTGTCCAAGCGCGGTCCGCACCGCGTGCTCGTCGGCGACCTCTCCTACGCCGGCCTGCCCGGCAAGATCTACACCCCCGCGGAAGGCAATGGCGTCCCGGCGATCGCCTTCGGCCACGACTGGATCAAGTCCATCAAGGCCTACCACGCCACCCTGCGCCACCTGGCCAGCTGGGGCATCGTCGTCGCCGCTCCCGACACCGAGACCGGCTTCGTCCCCGACCACCGCGGCCTCTCCGCTGACCTGGAGTCCGCCCTGCAGATCGCGGCCGGAGTGAAACTCGGCCACGGCAAGGTCACCGTCGCCCCCGGCAAGCTCGGCGTCGTCGGGCACGGCATGGGCGGCGGCGCCGCCATCCTCTGCGCCGCCAACAACCCCCGCATCAAGGCCGTCGGCGCCATCTACCCCGCCGCCACCGCCCCGCCCGCCGTGGAGGCCGCCCGCGCGGTCTCCGCTCCCGGCCTGGTCATCGGCGGCGGCCACCCCGGCCTCGTCGGTGACCTCCTCGATCCCGGCAACCCCGCCAAGGTCGCCTTCAACTGGGGCGGTGACGTGGTCTACCGCGAGGTGAAGAACGGCAACCAGGCCACCTTCACCGAGGACACCTTCGTCAAGCTCGCCCTCGGCCAGGGCATCCCGCGCTACTCCGCCCAGGACACCGCCCGCGGCCTGCTCACCGGTTTCCTCCTCCACCAGCTCGGCGGCCAGCGCAAGTACTCCGCCTTCTCCGAGCAGCTGGCCGAGGGCCCGGGCGTGACCTCCTTCACCGACGCCGACCTCGCCGACAAGGCCGGCATCGACCTGGGGGCCAGCACCCGGATCTAAGCCTCACTCCTTCCTCATTCCTTGCGCAGCAGACCCTGCACCCGACCGCGAGCAGACGCCGGACGGGGTGGGGTCTGCCGCTGCGCGGGCGGGCTGGGCGGGCGCACCGACTTCTCCACCCTCCCCTGCGCCTCCGCGAGGGCCTTCTCGAACTCCATCATCCGCTGCGTGGTCCGCTGACGGAACTGGCGGGCGAACTCCTCGAATTCCATCACCAGGCACCGGCCTTCCGTGCGCCCGCCGGCGGGGTGGGCCCGGGGTCAGCAGGGGGCGGCGGCGCGGACATCGCCTCCACCTTCTTCGGAGGGGGCGGCGGTTCGGGAGTTGGCTCCGGGGCGGGCGCTGGTTTCGGTGGTGGTTCGGGGGCGGGTTTCGGGGCGGGTTCAGGTGCGGGTTCCGGTGCGGGTTCAGGTGCGGGAGTTGGTTCCGGCACCGCGCACTCCGCCACGGCCTCGATGAGCAGCGCCAGTCCGAGCAGCACTATGCCCACTCCCACCATCCCGGCCGCGCCGCAGAACTCGGCACCCGGCTCAGGCTCGACGCAGTTCTCCGCCGGTTCCGGGGCCACGGGTTCCTTCGGTGGCGCCGGTGGTGGTGGTTCCAGGGTCTGCGGTGCGGTGGGCACCTCCGCCACCGGCTTTGTCGGTGGCGCGGGAGGTTCCTTCGGAGGTGCCGACGGTTCCGCAGGCTGCGGCTCCTTGGGCGGCGGCGGTGGTTCGGCGGCTTGCGGCGGCGTAGGCACCTCCGCCACCGGCTTCTTCGGCGGCGCAGGCGGCTCCGGCTCCGCGCACTCGGCGACCTGCGGGACCTTCTTCCCCGCGGGCTCCTCGCACACCGCCTGCCCCCGCCCGAGGAACTCATCGAGGCACCCCGCCACGGCCGCATCCCGGTCATGGCAGGTGTCGACGATGCAGCTGCCCGCGGAATCGATGAGCTCCGCCCCCGCGTCGACACACTCCGCGAAGATGCCCGGATGCTGCGCCGGATCGACCCGCGTGAGGAAGGCACACAACTGGGAGATGACGGCCTCCAGCGCCCCGAGCACCTCACCGCAGGCGGCCTCCGACGTGCCGGTGACGTCGTGGAGGGCGTCGGCGGCGTGGGAGGCGGCGTCGATAAGCTCTTCCGAGCTGTCCCGGTTGCGGAACCAGTCCTGGGCGCTGTCGGAGAGGCGGCCGAGGATCTCGCCGAAGGCGGTCTGCGCGACGAGGTCGAGGGCCTGGTCGAGCATCCCCCCGCGCAGCCCCCGCGCGTGCGAATCCGTGACGGCGGCGCGCGTGTGGCGCAGCATCATCCCCGGGTCGAGCCCGTCGGTCGCGCTCAACGCCTGCGCCACCGCGGCCGGGCGCACGCCCGCGCCCGCGTAGCGCCCCGCCGACGCGCCGATGAGCATCCGCTCCACGCCCTGGTAGCCGGCGGCGATGTCGCTCATGCCAGCTCACCTCCCAGCTGCTTATCGACGTCCCGGAACACCCGCACCTGCGCCGCGGCCGCCTCCGTGGTCCCCCGGAGGGCATCGATCCGCCGGGCGCCCGCCGCGTGCACCTGCTCGAGCATCGCGGCAATCGCCGCCCCGCGGTCGAGAAACCCGCGTCCGGCCGCGGCGGCCGCGAATGCGGGCCGGCTGCCGGCGTGGCGGTGGTGTTGCTCCTCGGCGTCGGCACGCATGCGCGCCAGCGCCGTCAGAGCCTGAGTGTGGTCAATGTGAATTCCGGGCATGAAAAATCCCCCTTGCGTCGTCCGTGGTGAGTGGTCCCACCATCATTGGACTGCGCAAGAGGGCAAAAGGTTCCCGAGAAACCCTAAACAGCTGCCACCACGGCCGCCAGACGACCCGCCACACGGCGGGCCTGCTCGGTCTCGGCGGCCTCCACCATGACGCGGAACAGCTCCTCGGTACCCGAGGGGCGCAGCAGCACGCGGCCGGTGGCACCCAGCTCCGCCTCGGCCTCCACGATGGCGTCCCGGACCGCGTCCGAGCCCATGATGGCGGACTTGTTCTCCACGGGGACGTTGATGAGCACCTGCGGCAGGACCGTCATCACCCCGGCCAGCTCACCGAGCGACTGACCCGTCTCCGCCATCCGCGCCATGAGCTTGAGGCCCGTGAGGGTGCCGTCGCCGGTGGTGCAGTGCACCGGCAGAACGATGTGGCCGGACTGCTCGCCGCCGAGGCGGTAGTCGCCGGCGTTGAGCTCCTCCAGGACGTAGCGGTCGCCGACCTTGGTCTCCAGCATGGTGATGCCCTGCTCCTCCATCGCCAGGCGCAGACCGAGGTTGGACATCACCGTGGCCACCAGGGTGTTCTTGCGCAGCTCGGACTTCTCCTTCATCGCCACCGCGAGGACGGCCATGATCTGGTCGCCGTCGATGACCTTGCCCTCGGCGTCGACGGCCAGGCAGCGGTCGGCGTCACCGTCGTGGGCCAGACCCAGGTGCGCGCCGTGCTCGAGGACGGCCTTCTGCAGCTGATCGATGTGCGTGGAGCCGCAGTTGTCGTTGATGTTGTAGGCGTTGGGCTTGTTGTGGATCGCGATGACCTCCGCGCCCGCCGCCGCATAGGCCTTCGGCGCGACGACAGACGCCGCACCATTCGCCGCATCGACGACGACCTTGATGCCGCTGAGGTCGACCGGGGAAGCCTCCGCCAGGTGCGCGAGATAGCGCCCCTGGGCATCCGGGGACTCCTCGATGACACGCCCGACACCGGTGCCGGTCGGCCCGTTGTCCGGGAGGGAGGCCATGGCGGCCTCGATCTCATCCTCCACCGCATCCGGCAGCTTGCGCCCGCCGGCAGAGAAGAACTTGATGCCGTTGTCCGGCATCGGGTTGTGGGAGGCGGAGATCATGACGCCCAGGTCCGCGCCGTAATCATCGGTGAGGAACGCGACACCCGGGGTCGGGATGACGCCCACCCGCAGGACGTCGACACCGCGGGAGGCCATGCCGGCCGACAGCGCGGCGGCCAGCATCTCGCCCGAGACACGGGGATCGCGGCCGACGATGGCGATGGGACGACGCTCACTCGACTGGCGGTGCTGCGTGAGCACGTGCGCGGCCGCCGCCCCCAGCTGCAGAGCCAGGGACACAGTGAGATCCTTGTTCGCCAGGCCGCGAACACCATCAGTACCGAAGAGTCGAGTCATGTCGGACATTATGCCTGCCGGAGTCCAGGAACGGCGAACGCCGCCCCACCCTGAGGTGGAGCGGCGTGCGGCAAGCAGCGGAAGTATCAGCGCTTGGAGTACTGCGGGGCACGACGTGCCTTGTGCAGACCAGCCTTCTTACGCTCGACGGCACGAGCGTCACGGGTGAGCAGGCCGGCCTTCTTCAGGGCGGCGCGGTCAGCCGGGTTGTACAGGTTCAGTGCACGGGCGATGGCCAGGCGCAGGGCGCCGGACTGGCCGGTCGGGCCGCCACCGGAGATGTTGGCCTTGATGTCGAACTGGCCCTCGCGCTCGAGGAGAGCGAGCGGCTGCATGATGTCCTGCTGGTGCAGCTTGTTCGGGAAGTACTCCGCGATCGGGCGACCGTTGCAGGTGATCTCGCCGGAGCCGGCGACCAGGTGGACACGCGCGATGGCGCGCTTACGACGACCGACGGTCTGGATCGGGCCGTCCAGCTCGATCGGAGCGGCAGCCTCGATGGTCTCCTCCTCGGAGGCCTCGACAGCCACGGCGTCGCCGATGGTGTAGTTGAACTCCTCGGTGGCGGCGGTGGCGGCCTCGATGTCGCCGGCCTCAGCCACGTTGAGGTCCTCGTTCAGGTTCTCGTTCTGCTCGGTCACTGTGCCACCTGCTTGATCTCGTAGGTCTCGGGCTGCTGGCCGGCGTAGGGGTGCTCAGAACCAGCGAAAACGTGGAGCTTCTTCACGGAAGCGCGGGAGAGCTTGTTGTGCGGCATCATGCCGGTGATAGCTTCCTCGACCACGCGCTCCGGACGAGTGTCCAGAGCCTTGCCCAGGGTCATGGAGCGCAGACCACCCGGGTAGCCGGTGTGGCGGTAGCGCATCTCGCGGTCACGCTTGTTGGAGGACACGTGAACCTTGTCGGCGTTGATGATGACGACGTGGTCGCCGCAGTCAACGTTCGGGGTGAACTGGGGCTTGCCCTTGCCGCGCAGCAGATCGGCTGCGTGGGTGGCGAGACGGCCCAGCACCACATCGGTGGCGTCGATGACGTACCACTTACGGGTGATGTCACCGCTCTTCGGGTGGTAAGTAGACACTAATGACTCCTTGAAAGTCTGTCTGGGAGCTGCCGGCCATGGATACTGCTGGTGGGTGCATAGCTGGAACACGGCGGCCGGTGGGGACCCGTGCGCAGCGCACACAACTTGAACAGTCTAAGGGGCACTGTGTGCGGAAACCAAACCGTCGGGAGGCGGGACGCGGGGGACCCTCTTGTCGCCGCACCCCGGAATCGGCGGAACCGCCCGCGCCTTCCCCGGAGGAAAGGTGCGGGCGGATCCACGTGGCGGCCGCCTGCCCGGGCGGCCGTGTCAGAGGCGGCGGGCCCTGTCCGCGTCTTGTCCCCTATGTCAGTAGAGAACGGGTCCGCCGCCGTCGGATCAGCCCCAGCTGGCGGCGGCCATCCGGTTGACGTCGGACATGCGCTCATTGCCCTGACTGACGGTGCGGGAGATGGTGGCGAGGATGGAGTTGAGCTCCGCGGCGGAGCGGTCCCACTTCGCCTGCGCCTCGGCATAAGCCGCAGCGGAATCTCCCTCCCAGGTCGCCACCATGGGCTGGAGCTGGGCTCGGAGGTCGTCGAGAAGCGCGGTGATGCGGCCGGAGGTGGCGTTGATGTCGCCGGCGGCGGCTTCGATGGCGCCGAACTGGTACTTGATTGCGTCCATTGTGTGTCGTTCCTTCCTAGAGTGCGAGGCCCTGGCCGCCGACGGCGCTGAAGGCCTGGGTGTTGTCGGCCTCCATCGACTCGAAGGAGCGGGCGTTGTGGCGAATGTTGTCGGAGATGCTGGTCAGTGCGTCGCGCAGCTCCCCGGCGGAGACGTTCCAGCGCTGCATGAGGGAATCGAAGGACGTCTGGGCGCTGCCGGTCCAGTTGGCGCGGACGCCGTCGACGACGCCCTGCAGGCGGGTCAGTTCGCTCTGTACTTCGTTGTTGGTGGTGTCGACGTGGCCGGCGGTCGCCAGCATCACATCGGCTTCGGTCCTGAACATCTGGGTCATATCTGCCCCTCCCGAGTTGTGTGGATCTTCCCGACGGGCCGGTGTCCGGCCCATCCACCACTGTTGGACTCCGTAAACCGCCCAAAGGTTCCCTCCCGCCGCCAAGTATTTTCCACCCTGGCCGTTTGCGCAGGTCACAGCACACTGAGGGAGTCGAGCACCATCCGGCACGCCGCCTCCTGCGGCAGCGTGGGGGCCTGGCGGGTGTGGCAGCCGACGGAGAGCTGGTGGCCGTTTTCGATCCAGGCGTGCCAGGTGACCGTGGATTCATCACCAGGCTCCTCCCGGTAGCGGATGACCTGGACTCCCCGCGCGGCGCGTTCCGGGTCGAGGGGGTGGAGGGTGTCGTCGTGGTCGATCATGGCGTGGATCTGGGCCTCCACGGCCTCGGAGGGCACGGAGTAGACGGGGTCGGCGGCGACGTGGATGCGCAGCGCGGGGTCCTCGCCGGTGGCGTAGAGCAGGCCCTCGCGCTGCTCGATGCGGAAACCGGTGGGCGCCTCCAGCCGCAGCCTTTCGTGTTCCAGCACGGAACGTGGGGCCGGTTCCCGGCTGGTGGACGCCACCGTGGCGTCCTGTGTCGGCGGGGGTGTGGTGCTGCTCGGGGCGACGGGCTCCGGGGCCGGTTCCGCCGGGGCGGCAGGACCGCCGACCACCCACCAGCTCAGCCCCACGATGGCCAGCACGACCACGCCGATCACCACGTGGAAGGGCTGCACCGGCCGGTCGAGGCGGTGGCGGCCGGAGGATTCGGTGGGGCGGGTGATGCTCACCTCCTCCGGCGGGGGGATCTCCGTCTCCCGCAGCACCTCGGAGGGGTAGGCGGCGACGCCTTTGTTGAGCAGGGAGCGGGTGAGCACCTCGGTGGTGGGATCGTCGGCGTCGATGACGATCTCCACGTCCGGCCAGTGCAGGCTGCACAGTTCCTTGGCCTGGTCGAGGACGGCGGCGAGCGCCCAGCCGTCGATGATGCCGGTGCCCGGCAGGTCGTAGCGGTAGACGGTGTCGGGGCCCTCGAAGATGGTGGCGGTGTCGAGGACGGTGATGGTCAAGGTGGTGGGAACAGTCGGGGCACTCATGTTTCCTCCTCGGTGGGGCGGGGGACGGCGACCTGGCAGACGCCGATCGTCTCGCCGCGGACCTGCCACGTGCCCCGGCCGGGAGGCTGGGCGCGGGGTCGGATGCCGAAGACGGCTCCTTCGTCACGGTCGGCGTCGAGAAGCAGGACGGCGGGGATCTGGTCGCGGACGGCGGAGAGGAACGGGGCGAACATGGCGCGGCCGATGCCGCCCGCCTTGCGGGCGAGGACGAGGTGGAGGCCGATGTCGCGGGCGTGCGGGAGCAGCTCGCTGAGGCGGGCGAGGTCGTGGTCGGCGACGAGGTCGAGATCGTCGATGACGACGTAGATGTCCGGCCCGCTCCACCAGTCGCGGGCCGCGAGCTGCGCGGGCGTGATGTCGGCTCCGGGCAGGCGGGCGCTGAGCGTGGTGGCCACGTCGCGCAGCGTGGAGGTGGTGGCCGTGGTCGTGGCGGAGTAGGCGGCGAGCATGGAGTCGTCGATGCGGCCGAGGTGCGCACGGCGGTGATCGATGAGCACGAGGCGTGCCTTCTCCCTCCCCTGTCGGCAGATCCCGGACATGAGCGTCGCCAGCGCCGTCGACTTGCCGGAGCCCTGCCCGCCGATGCACACCAGGTGCGGGCTGAGCGCCGGATCCCAGGTCAGGATGCTCAGGCGCGGGCCGCCGACGGCCAGCAGGATGCCCGGCGCGTCCGCGAGCTCGGCCAGGGTGACCAGCGGCGGCAGGACCCGGAGGCGGGGCACCGGTTCCACCCCGTTCGCCGCGGCGGTCTGGGCGATGTGCGCGATGTCCTGGTTGGAGCTCAAGGCCAGCAGCATGGGGCGACCCTCCGGGTCAAGGCCGCGCCCCGGGAGGGCGGGGACCTTCTGCTGGGCCTTGCGGTCGACGAGGGAGTCCATGGCCTCGCCGAGTTTGAGCTCCAGGCGGTGGCTGATGAGGTCACGGATCGCCGGCCGCAGCACCGTCCACCGCGGGGTGGACACCAGCAGGTGCACGCGGTGGGAGGGCCCGTCGGCGGCCAGTGCCGTCAACGGTTCGAGGAGGTCCTCGAAGTCAGCGGCCACCGTGTGCCAACCGTCGACGACGAGGAAGGTGTGGCGGGGTTCCGGGTGGTCGACGAAGCCGGTGACCTCGTCGACGATGCGACGCACCCGCTCGGGGTCCGCGCGCCCGGCGACACCGGCGACATGGGGCAGCCGTTCGAGGGTCTCCAGCTGTCCGCCGCCGAGGTCGAGGACGTAGAAGCGCAGCAGCTCGGTGGAGTGGGTGGCGGCGAGGGAGCTGACGATGGTGCGCAGCGCCGTCGACTTGCCGGACTGCGGGCCCCCGCACACCGCCGCGTGGCCCCCGGCCGCCGTGAGGTCGAGGACGAGCGGATCCTGCCGCTGGTGGTAGGGCAGGTCGATGATGCCCACCACGGCCCGCAGGTCACCGACGTGTTCGGCCACCCCGGCCAGTTCCACCAGCGGGGGCAGGGGCGGCAGCCACACGCGGTGGGCCGCCTGGCCGCGGGCGGCGGCGGTGGCGCGGGCGCGGTCGACGACGGCGTCGAGAAGCGTCGTGGATTCGTCGAGGACGGTGGGGGCCTCGGCCTCCTCGAACTGCTCCCACCCGGTGAACAGCGCCACGCGCCCGTGGCCGCCGGGCAGCGCCGAGACGTCGCGGCGCTCGAGGGGGCCGGAGACATACGCCGCCTGGAAGCGGGTGAGGGTGGAATCGTGCCGCAGGAAGCCGGCGCCCGGGCGGGCCGGGAGGTGATGGGCGTCGGTGACGCCGAGAACCTGGCGGGATTCCGCCGCCGAGAAGGTCTTCAGGCCGATGCGGTAGGACAGGTGCGAATCCAGCCCGCGCAGGCGCCCCTCCTCGAGGCGCTGGCTGGCCAGGAGCAGGTGCACGTGGAGGGAACGGCCGAGGCGGCCGACGGCGACGAAGAGGTCCGCGAAGTCGGGGTGGGCGGCCAGCAGCTCGGAGAACTCGTCGACGACGATGACCAGCGCCGGCAGCGGCGGCAGGTCGCGCCCTCCCAGCCGGGCGGTGGTGTACTCGGTGACGTTGGCGAAGTTCCCGGCCTCGCGCAGCACCTCCTGGCGGCGGTTGAGCTCCCCGGAGATGGCGTCGAACATGCGCTCCACCAGCACGGCCTCATCCGCCAGGTTGGTGATCACCGCCGAGGTGTGCGGCAGCCCCTCGCAGCCGAGGAACGTGGCGCCGCCCTTGAAATCGACGAGCACGAGGTTGAGCTCGTCGGGGCTGTGCGTCGCCGCCAGGGAGACGACGAGCGTGCGCAGCAGCTCCGATTTACCGCTACCGGTCGCGCCGATGCACAGCCCGTGCGGCCCCATTCCGCCCTGCGCGGATTCCTTGAGGTCGAGGCGCACCGGCGTTCCCTGCTCCGTCGTCCCGATGGGCACGACCAGCCGCTGCCGGCTCAGCTCCCGCCCGGGCCACAGCGTCTCCGGCGTCAGTGCCTCGATGTCCGCCGCCCCGATGAGGGACATGAGGTCCCGGCCGCCCGCCGCGGTCGCCCCGTCGGGGCGCCGGTAGCGGGTGAGCGCCCGCGCCAGCAGGAGCACCTCCTCCGGCCGCAGGCCGTCGGCCTCCCCGAGCTTCTCGACGCCCGCCGCAGTATGCGCCACCAGGTCCCCGTCGGCGCTGAGCGCCAGGCCCTCCTGCTCCGCCCGCACCCCGAGGGCGGTGGTGGCGCGGGAGCCGACATCGATGATCGTCGTCCACGCCGGGTCGTCGATATACGGCTCGGTGCCGGTGGTGGTCGTGTGATCGACGATGAGGATGCGGTGGCGCGCGGCCGCCGGGCACCGGGTGTGGGGCAGCCATTTCAGCCACTCCCACCCCTCGCCGACCGCCTCAACTGCGACGGTCTCCGGCCCGTGCGCCACCACCAGCTGGGCGACGATCGCGCGGGCCAAATCCCCCGCCCCGCGCCCCGCGATACCCAGGTAGCGGAAGGCCTGCAGCTGCACGGCGACCGGCATGTCCGGGCACGTGCCCACCGCCTGCACGGTCCGGCGCAGGCTCACCGCACACACCGGATCGAGATCCTCGGCCGCCCCCGAATCCGGCACCTGCACCGGGGTGCACAGCGCGGTGGCGCCGCGCCCGATGCGCACCTCGAGGGTGTCGGCATCCTCGGGCCCACGCTCCCACAGGCGTCGTCCATCGACGTAGGTCCACAGTTCGCCCGGCTCCGGGTGCCGGTGCAGTTCGTGCGCGCGCTGCCGCTCCGCATGGCGCAGCGCCTTCGCCCGCAGAGCCCCGAGGTGGCGCAGGTAGGCCCGCCGGGTCTCGTCGGCGTCCTCCCCCTGCTGCGGGGAGAACACCATGAGCAGCGACATCCCCATCATGAGTGGCATGAGCAACAGCATCGGATTGGCCCCGGCCCCGCCCAGCATCATGAGGCCCACCATCGCCAGCATGCCGGCGACCATGACCACCGGCATGAGCAGGCGCAGCAACGGCACCTGCCCCGGCCGCTGCGCCGCAGGCACCGGCTCCGCGTGGAGAGTGCCCTGCGGCAGCGGCGGGGCAGGTTCGCGTTCGGCCGGTGTCAGTGGTTCAACGTCCCGGCTGAGCGCGTCCAGCGCAGGCAATGACATGTCTGTACCCCCTGGGCAGCTGTGTCGCACCGGTCACCCCAACCGGTGCAGTTGCCCGCGATAGTAGAACACCCGCCCCGATCCCGCTGAGTGAACCCGCTCCGGTGGACAACACCGCCCACCCGGGCGACAATGCCGGGTGATGTGGGCGCAGGGGGTGTGCCCGCCGCATTCTCTAGGGGGAGCTCACGGTGTCGATCGACCACGTTCTGCGCCTGACCACGCGTTTCCAGATCGGCGCGTACCAGCGGGAGGCGGATGTCGCCCTGCCGGCCGGGTCCACGTTGGGGGAGGTGATCCCGGAGATCGTCACCCTGGTGGGTGCGCCGCGGATCTCGCGGCCCTGGCTGGCCACCACCGCCGCCGGTGTTCCGCTCGATCCGGCGGTGCCCCTCCACCAGACCTCCCTCGACCACGGTGCGGTGGTGGTGCTCACCCCGCGGCACGAGGGTGCGCTGCCGGTGATCCGGGACGCCGCAGAGGCGTTGGCGGAATCCGGCGCCGAGGCCGGTGCCCGGGATCTGGCCGCCGCCGGCGCGGTGGCGGGGACGGCCGCGGTGCTACTCATCGCCCAGGAACATCTCCCCTGGTCACAGGCCCTGTCCGTGGCCACTCTCGGGGCACTGGCCGTGTTGCTGTCGCGGCGTTCGCTGCGGGTGCTGGCCGGAGTCATCCTCGCCCTGGCGGGGGCGGCGGCCGCCGCGCTGGTGCTCGAGTCCGCCCGCCCCGGCGAGCTCACCGCCCCCGCCACTCTCGGCCCGGCCGCCTTCGCCGCGGCGGGGGCCACGGCAGCGGCACTGGTCCTGCTCATCGCCCTGCGAGGTGTCGGCACGCGGACCACGGCGGCCACGGCCACCGTGCTCGGGTTGGGTGCCCTCGGCGCGGTCGGGCTGTTCCTGCCCGCCCATGTGACGGAACCCGGGCTGGCGGCGGCGGTGCTCATCGTCGCCGGCGGGGTGGTGCTCCTCGGGCAGCTGCCCGGCCTGGCCACCCGCGCCGCCGGCCTGCAGGTGCCGCGCCTGCCCACCGCCGGGCAGGATCTGGCGGTGGCGGACGAGCCTGCGGGGGACGTGGATGCGCAGGCCCGCCGCGCGCGCCTGTTCCACGAGGGCGCAGCCCTGGGGGCGGCAGTGCTGGTGGGGCCTGCGGTGCTGTGGACCGGAGCGCAGGGCGGGGCCTTCGTGCAGGCCCTGTGCACGGCCACCGCCGGGGCCGTCCTCCTCCACGCCGTGCGGCACCGCCAGGCCATGGCCGCGTGGGCGTGGTCGCTAACGGGGCTCTGTGCCTGCCTCGGCAGCGCCTGGGCCGCCGCGGACCCCGGCCATCCGGCGCAGTGGGTGCTCGCCGCGGGTATCGGCGCGGCGGCGCTGTCGGCCCCGTTGTGGGCGGAGCGCATCCCCCGGCTCGAGCCGACGGCGGTGGTGTGGTGGGAGCGCGCGGAGTCCCTGGCCCTGGCCGCCACCCCCCCGTTGGCCGCCCACCTGGCCGGGCTCTTCGCGCTCATCCGGGGGCTGGGATGAGACGCGCCGCGCTGGGGTTGGCGCTGTTCAGCGGCCTTCTCGGCCCCATCCCGGCCGCGGCGCAGGATGTCGGGTGCGTGCATCCGCTCGAGGCCGAACCCCCGCCCTGGCACGCGCAGCCCCACCTGCCGCTCGCCCGCGGGGAGGGGGTCCGGGTGGCGGTCATCGATACCGGCGTCGCCCCGCACCCGGAGCTGGGGCACGTCGAAGCGCTCGCCGACCTGGTCAGCCCGGCCGCCCCCGATCCCCTCCTCGACTGCGACGGCCATGGCACGGTCGTCGCCGGGGTCATCCGCGGCATCGCGCCCGGCGCGCAGATCCTCAGCGTGCGCCAGTCCAGCGGCCACTACCGCGACACCGCCGGCGGCACCCTCGCCACCCTCACCGAAGGCATCCACCGGGCGCTCGACGCGGGCGCCCGGGTGATCAACATCTCCGTCGTCTCCTGCCTCGACGCCTCCTTGCTTCTCGACGCCCGCCCCCTCCACGACGCCCTCCACCGCGCGGAGGCGGAGGGGGTGATCGTCATCGCCGCGGCGGGCAATGTCGGCGGGCAGTGCCAGCCGGGCATGGCGGTCTACCCCGCGGGCGAGGAGACGGTGCTCTCCGTGGCGGCGGTCCACCCCGGCGACCCGCACGCACTCGCCGACTACACCCTCAGCGTGGGGGATCTCGCCGCGCCCGGGCGGGTGCCGGTCGGCCTGTCCCCGCACGGTCACGGCTGGGCCGCGGGCACCCGACACCCCCAGGGCACCGAGGCCGGGTTCGAGGGCACCAGCTTCTCCGCCCCGGTGGTCTCCGGGGTGGCGGCCCTGCTGCGGGAGAGGCACCCGCACGACAGCGCCGCGGACATCCGCCAGCGCCTGCTCCAGTCCGCCTCCCCCGGCCACGGGGTCATCGACCCGTACGCGGCCACGAGTCACCTGCTCGCTGACTACCGGGTGGCGGGGCGGGAGGTGGGCGTCGATACGCAGCCGGTCAGGGAGGCGGCGACCGGGCGCACGGCGCTGCAGGTGCTGGGGGCGGCGGCGGTGGCCGCCCTCCTCATCGGACCAGTCCGAGCCGGTTGGCGTAGGGGGTGAGGAAGTCGAGGGTGCCGGCGCGCCAGGCCCCGTAGGTCAGGGCGATGAACACCACCCAGATGACGACGATGAGCAGGATCACCAGCGTGATCCGCACCGACTGCCGCTGGCGGTGGAACCACTCGAAGAAGCGGTCATAGAGGTGCACGCCGCGGACCAGCAGATTCTTCGCCCACTTCTGCTCCAGGGAGAGGATGCCCACGCCGAGGAACGTGGTCAGCCAGCCCTGCCCGGGCAGCGGGATGGTCACCAGCCCGACGATGAGCACCGTCCACCCGAGAGCCAACGTCAGCGGGCGCACGAGGAAGCCGTAGCGGCCGTCCTTGGCGCGGACGTGGGTGTCGCCGATCCGCTCGATCCGCTCCGACACCATCTCTCTCATCGAGGGCATGATCATTCAACGTGTCACGGAGCCGGGGAGTTCCCGCCGGCGGTGTGCAGAAGCTCACCTGAACACCCGTCAATTCCCTGCATCGTCCCTGTTCGGCAGATGTAGATACGTCAGATTCTGCAGGCGGCCCCTCAGTAGCTCGCCCGGGACGCGGCCTGACGGCTCAGCGGCGGGCCCTCCGGCAGGAGGCGGATCACCGACCACGGGGCCGACTGCGGCTCCCCCACACCCAGCGCCGCCAGGTCCGCCCGCTCCGGTACGGCGTGCCGCAGTCCCGTCGCGTCGATGAGGTGGTGCCCGTGACCGGTGTCGACCGCCCGCGCGCTGCGGGTGTCACTGCGGAACTCGGCGGCCACCCCCTTTCCCGACAGGGTCACCGGGGGCGTGTCCGACACCAGGATGCCCACCCGGCCCCCGCTCGCGCACACGGTCACCTCCGCGGGGTCGAGAAACAGCGGGGCCACGGCGGGCAGGCGCAGGTCGAAGGGGGCGTCCGGATGGGCGGCCAGCGCTTCCCGCAGCACCACCCGCCGCGCCACCCCGGCCTCCGCCAGCACCTCCGCCTGCACGCTGCTCAGCCGCGCCACCCCCTCAGGCAGCACCGCCCACAGCCCGGCCCCGGTGTCGAGGATCTCGGTGGGCAGCTCCGGGAGGGTGACGGGGGCCAGCTCGGCGACCGCTCCCAGCACCTCCACCGGCGGGTGCCAGCGCGGGGTCTCCGCGGTGATGCCCAGGGCGCGGCGCACCATACGCCCCTCCGGGGATTCCGCGTGCGGCAGCTGGTGGCGCCCCTCGGTGGTGAGCAGCCACTGGGCCCCGGCCCCCTCGGCGAGCACCCCGCGATGCCCGCCCAGCGGCGAGGTGTGCTCCCCCACCGCCACGGTCACGGTCTCCGCGTCGGCGCAGGCGGACCACGTGGACTCCGCGGCGGACTCGTCGGCGGACTCGTCGGCGAGCACCAGCGGCGCCGGGTGCACCCCGAGCGGCACGCCGCGATCGATCTCCCCGAGCACCCCGTCGCCGATCCGCGCGGGGTCCGCGGCCTCCCCGGCGATGAGCCGCGCGGAGGCGAGGTTGCTCACGGGGTGGACGCGGTCGTCGATACGCACGAACAGTGCGCCGTCCGCGGTCTGCAGGATCGGGGACTGCCCGGGGTGGGCTGCGGGGCGCAGCCAGGCGAGCAGGCCGGCCCCCAGGCCGATGAGCACGACGGCCACCACCCCGAAGAGCAGGGCGCGGGAGCGGGCGGCCAGCGGATCATGGATCATGCGGATGTCGCCGAAGACCAGCCCGTGCTCGACGCGGCGCCGCAGGAACCGGTGCCCGGTCACCTGCGCCCGCGTGGTGGGCAGCAGTGTCTGCGTCATGCCATCTCCCCCTTGATGACAGCCCGCCCCGACCCCCGGGGCGACTACGCCGTCAGACTACGGGCGGGTGGCGGGGATCTCAACCGGAGGCTGGTCGAGCGCCGGATTCCCCGGGCTCTCCACCGGCGCGTCGCCGCCGGAGTCCGGCTTGGTGGGCCGGTGGAAGGTGGGGTTGCCGGTGGCGTCGAGAGTCAACGGCGGCAGCTCCTCCGGGGAGTTGCCCGGGGCGCGCATCGCCTGCAGCTCCTCGTCGCTGAACGCCTGGTTGACGGCGAAGACGGCGACATTGAGGTCGCGGTAGACCGGGGTGACGCCGGGGGTCTCCCACAGCCCGTCGATCATCTCGAAGCGGGGATCCTGGAAGCCCCAGAAGCTCCACGGGGAGACGAAGTAGTACTTCACGCCCATCCGCGTGGCGGCCTTGTCCACGTTGTTCTCCTGCTCCGGGTCGCCGTGGTTGCCCACGCCGATGAGGTTCGGGTGCCAGTAGAGCAGGTCGGTGTCGGAGGCGCGGTTGACGTGCGGCCACAGGTAGTGGCGCATGACGGAGGGCAGGCCGTTGTAGGCGTACATCCAGCCGTGGCCGTCGGCCGGCTCGCCGAAGATGGTGCCCTCGTAGGCGCCCGGCTGCTTGGCCAGCCAGTCGAAGGCGCGGATGTCGGCCTCGGAGACCATCCGGTCATCGTGCCGGGGCCCGTTCATCGAGGGCTCCAGGCCCTCGAGGACGGTGTCGCGAGTGGCCCACACGGTGGTGCCCCACCCGGCGCCGAGGGCGAGGACGAGGGAGACGACGAGCGAGACCTGCGTCCACGGCGCCCGCATCCGCAGCGGCGCGAGCGCGAGCAGCCGGACGAGGACGGCCACGCCCACCGCCGCCGCCGCGAAGGTGAACAGGGCCACCGGCATGACGAGGCGGTGCGCCGTGGAGTAGTGGAGGTTGCCGATGACCGCCAGCCACTCGCCCCACACGTTGTCGAAGGGCAGCAGCGCGTTGGCGGTGAGCGCCACGGAGAGGAACCAGAACAGCGGGCCCCACAGGTTGCGGCGCCACAGCAGCAGCGCGATCGCCCCGCCGCCGGCCAGCCACAGCAGGAGGGTCTGGTTGAGGTGCGGGAAGAAGTCCGAGTGGCGGGTCTGCATGTGGATCGCCATGTCCCACGAGGCCTGCCGGGTGACGTCCTCCACCGCCGAGAAGGAGGACACCTCCTCGGTCGCCTCGGAGCCGCTGAGCAGCTGCGGCAGGAGGATGAGCACACCCAGGCCACCCGACAGCGCCAGCCATCCGAGGTCCTGCAGGCGGATGAGCACGTGCTGCCGCGCGTTCTCCGGGCGGCGGGACGGGGCCCACACGAGGTGGAGCAGCCACCACAGGGCCAGCACCATGACCACCACGGTGACCGGGGCCGGGTGCATCTGCACCAGGCCGGTGAACGCCAGCATCGCCGCCAGCGCCGCCACCGGGCGGTACGGCACGTGCATGAACAGCGCGATGACCACGCCCACCGCGGACATCGACGCTAGGTAGGGCCACATGCCGGTGTACGTGCCGATCCACATGAGCACCGGCGAGGCGAACACCGCGATACCCGCGATGCCCGCCGCGATCTGGGCGGTCAGCCCGACCCGACCGATGAGTTTCCAGGCGATGAGCGCCGCCGAGAGCGGCAGCAGCATCCCGGGCAGCACCATGCTCGTGAGGTTGAGCGCCTCGATGGGGCTGATGTTGGCGGCCTCGCCTGCCAGTCCGGCGCCGATGTGCCACGCGGACGGGTAGTAGAGGTCGTTGCCCGTCTCGATGTTGCGGAGCTCGCCCATCCGGGTGGGATCGCCGATCCCGGCGTCCATGAACCACCGCACCATCGAGGCGTGCCAGTGCACGTCCCAGCCCTGGACGATGTTGCCCAGCCCGTGCGGGACCTCCTCGAAGAGCCGCCGGGTGTGGTCGATGATCAGCCACGCTCCGGTGGCCACCCCGGCGAAGGGGAGGATCCAGGCCGGGTCGAGGATCCCGCCACGGCGCCCCTCCCGGGTCCGCCACCAGGGGGTCGGCCGCGTATCGACGTCCCCCTCCTCCACCGCGGCGCGCCGCGCGCGGCGTCGAGAAGCAAGCAGGAAGCCACCGCGCCACAGGCCGGCGGGCAGCACGCACAGCGCCCAGAAGACGGCGAAGGTCAGCCAGTCGAAGCGGATGTCCAGCTGCCCGAGCACCCAGCCCGCCAGGCCGTAGAGCCCGAAGGTGACCGGGATGGAGGCGGCGAGCGCCCAGGGCAGGCGCAGGCCGGAGATCCAGCCGAGCGAGGCTCCGGGCACGGTGAACACCAGCGCCGCGATGAGCACCAGCGTTGTCATCTCCACCCCGGGGCACCTTTCCTTCAGGTCATTGAATTGAAACCACGGATCACTCTACAACGCGAGCATCCGGAATCGTCACAGGCTCCGCCGGTCGCGGGTGATCTCCGTCCGCGCGCGCAGGTCCGCGTCCGCGGGGTAGTCCACCCCGCACAGCGTCAGCCCCTTCGCCGGCGCCAGGGGGATGAGCGGCGAGCGCTGCGTCTCGCCGAGCAGCGTCGCGGGCAACGATGCTTCTCGACGCCCCTCCCCCACCGCCAGGCACGTCCCCACGAGGGAGCGGACCATGTTCCAGCAGAAGGCGTCCGCCGTGACGTGCGCCTCGTAGGTCTGGGGCTCCACCGGGGTGGAGACCTCCCGCCACGTGAAGGCCTGCAGATCGCGGATGGTGGTGGCGTGCTCCCGGGGCTTGCAGAAGGCCGCGAAGTCGTGGAGCCCGCAGAGGATGTCCGCCGTCGCCTGCATGTCCTCGATGTCGACGGGCTTGAGCCAGTGCGCGGTGTCGCGCGCCCGGGTGGGCAGGGCCCCGCGGGGATGCGTGGTCACCCGATAGACGTAATGGCGGCGCAGGGCAGCGAAGCGGGCGTCAAACCCCGGGGGCGCGGCCGTGACCGCGTGCACCCGCACGTCCTCGGGCAGCAGGCGGGCCAGGCGGCGCACCAGACGCGAGGGGTCCCCGTCGAGGGTGCGCTGCTCCAGGCTGGCGGCCGGGACGTCGAGGTGGGCGACCTGCCGGGCGGCGTGGACGCCGGCGTCGGTGCGGCCGGCGACGGTGAGTGCGGCGTCGATACGCAGAATGAGCGACAGGGCGTCCTCGAGGACGCCCTGGACGGTGCGCAGGCCGGGCTGCTTCTGGCGGGCCCAGCCGTGGAAATCGGTGCCGTCATACGCCAGGTCGAGCCGCAGCCGGAGGAGATCATCGCTCATGATCACCCCAGCCTACAACCCTATTTCCGGGTGCCGATCCCCAGCACCCGGTAGATCGGGCAGAAGCCCACGGCGGCGGTGACGGCCATGATGGCCGCCACGACGAAGAGGATGATGCGGATCGGGCCGGACAGCAGCAACGCGGCGATGAGGGCGACGACGGCGACCACGCCCCGGAGGAGGCGGTCGGTGGAGGACTCGTTCGGTGTCATGTAACTCAGCCTACGCCCGCTCCCCCGGATACCGCGCGGGGTATGACAAAGAGAACACCGCCCCCTTCCCGGGTGACGGGAAGGGGGCGGTGGAAGGCGGGGAGAATTACTTCTCCTCGGACTCCTTGGTCTCCTCAGCCTTGGCGTCAGCCTCGGCCTCGGCGACGGAGCCCTCCTGGGCCGGAGCCTCAGCAGCGACATCGCCCTCGGCCGGCTCAGCCGGATCGGCGGCGGTGTCCTCGGCGTCGACCTCGACCGGAGCCTCGGACTCAGCCTCGGTCTCCTCGGCAGCCTTCTTGGAGGCGGCGGCGCGGGTGGCGCGGGTGGCCTCGGTGCTCACGGTCTCCTCGAGAACGAGGGAGATCTGAGACATCGGGGCGTTGTCGCCGGCGCGGTTCTCCAGCTTGATGATGCGGGTGTAACCACCCTGGCGGTTCTCGAACTTCGGCGCCAGCTCGTTGAAGAGGTAGGCGACGACGTCCTTCTGCGGAACCTCAGCCAGCACCTGGCGGCGGGCGGCGACAGAGCCGTCCTTGGCCTTGGTGATCAGCTTCTCGGCGTAGGGACGCAGGGCCTTGGCCTTGGCGTCGGTGGTCTTGATTGCGCCGTGCTCGAACAGCGAGGCAGCCAGGTTAGAGAGGATCTTCTTCTGGTTGCTCGCGGAGCCGCCGAGACGGGCGCCCTTCTTAGGGGTAGGCATTGTGGTACTCCTCGGGTACGTGTGTGGTGAGCGCGTGGGCCCCGTGGGACGGGGACCCGGTGGGGCGTGCTACTCGGAATCCTCGGGGGTGGCGTCGGTGTCGACGAAATCACCGGTCTCAGCGTCGTAGCCCTCGAGCTGCGTCGGATCGAAATCCTCCGGAGCGTCCTTCAGAGTCAGGCTCAGGCCGGCGAGCTTGATCTTCACCTCGTTGATCGACTTCTGACCGAAGTTGCGGATGTCCAGCAGGTCCGACTCGGTGCACTCTGCGAGCTCACCGACGGTGTGGATCTCCTGACGCTTCAGGCAGTTGTAGGAACGGACGGAGAAGTTCAGGTCCTCGATCGGCATGCCGTAGGCGGCGATGTACTCGGTCTCCTGCGGGGAGGGACCGATCTCGATGCCTTCGGCGGCGATGTTGAGCTCACGGGCGAGGCCGAAGAGCTCGACGAGGGTCTTACCGGCGGACGCGACGGCGTCGCGGGCGGTGATGGAGTTCTTGGTCTCGACATCGATGATCAGCTTGTCGAAGTCCGTGCGCTGCTCGACACGGGTGGCCTCGACCTTGTAGCTGACCTTGAGCACCGGGGAGTAGATCTGATCGACCGGGATACGGCCGATGTCTCCGCCGCCGGCGGTGGTGGCCGCCGGAACGTAGCCGCGGCCACGCTCGACGATGAACTCGATGTCCAGACGGGCCTGCTCATTGAGGGAGGCGATGTGCAGATCCGGGTTGTGGATCTCCACACCGGCCGGCGGCTGAATGTCGCCGGCGGTGACCTCTCCCGGGCCTTCCTTGCTCAGGTACATGACGACCGGCTCATCGGAGTCGGAGGACAGGACCAGACCCTTGATGTTGAGGATGATCTCGGAGACATCCTCCTTCACACCGTTGATCGTGGTGAACTCATGGAGAATACCGTCGATCTTCACGGAGGTGACGGCTGCGCCCGGGATGGACGACAGCAGGGTACGGCGCAGCGAGTTGCCGAGGGTGTAGCCGAAGCCCGGCTCGAGCGGCTCAATGATGAACCGGGAACGAGCGGAATCGATGTACTCCTCGGTGAGCACAGGACGCTGGGAAATGAGCATGAGACTCTCCTTTGTCGACGCCCACTATTTGACGTCGTTCGGGAACTTGAAGGGTGAGACTGCTGAGAAGAGGATTCCTCGACCGGTACGGCCACGGGGGGCCGCACCGGTAGAGAAGTCTTACTTCGAGTAGAGCTCGACGATGAGCTGCTCCTGCAGCGGGACGTCGATCTGGGCGCGCTCGGGCAGCTGGTGCACGAGGATGCGCAGGGTGGACGGAACGACCTGCAGCCAGGCCGGGACGACAGCGTCGACGAGGTTATCCTGAGCCTCTTCGAACCAGATCATCTTCTGGGACTTCTCGCGGACGTCGATGATGTCGTACTGGGACACCTGGTAGGAAGGCACGTTGACCTTCTTGCCGTTCACGAGGAAGTGGCCGTGGGAGACCAGCTGACGTGCCTGACGACGGGTGCGGGCCAGGCCTGCACGGTAGACGACGTTGTCCAGGCGGGACTCCAGCAGAACGAGCAGGTTGTCGCCGGTCTTACCGGGGCGACGGTTCGCCTCGGCGTAGTAGCGGCGGAACTGCTTCTCCAGCACACCGTAGGTGTACTTAGCCTTCTGCTTCTCCTGCAGCTGCAGGAGGTACTCGGACTCCTTGATGCGGGCGCGGCCAGCCTGACCCGGGGGGTAGGGGCGACGCTCGAATGCCATATCTCCGCCGACGAGGTCGACGCGGAGGCGGCGGGACTTACGGGTGACAGGGCCGGTATAACGAGCCATGGTAAGTTACCTCTTCCTTTCTTAGACGCGACGACGCTTCGGCGGACGGCAGCCGTTGTGCGGCTGGGGGGTGACGTCCGAGATGGAGGACACCTCGAGGCCGGCGGCCTGGAGGGAACGGATCGCGGTCTCGCGGCCGGAGCCCGGACCCTTGACGAACACGTCGACCTTCTTCATGCCGTGATCCATTGCCTTGCGGGCAGCGTTCTCGGCGGCCATCTGTGCCGCGAACGGGGTGGACTTACGGGAGCCCTTGAACCCGACGTGGCCGGAGGAGGCCCAGGAGATGACAGCACCGTTGGTGTCCGTGATGGACACGATGGTGTTGTTGAAGGTGGACTTGATGTAGGCGTGGCCCTGAGCCACGTTCTTCTTGACGACGCGACGACCAGTGCGGCGCGCGCCAGAGCGAGTCTTCGGGGGCATGTTCTACTTCTTCTTTCCGGCGATCGTCTTCTTCGGACCCTTACGCGTACGCGCGTTGGTCTTGGTGCGCTGGCCACGGACGGGCAGGCCACGACGGTGGCGCAGACCCTGGTAGCAGCCGATCTCAATCTTGCGACGGATGTCGGCCTGCACCTCGCGGCGGAGGTCACCCTCGACCTTCCAGGAGGCCTCGATGACGTCACGGAGGGCGGCGACCTGATCATCGGTCAGGTTGTCGGTGCGCAGGTCCGGAGAGATGCCGGTCTCTGCCAGAAGCTGGGCGGCACGGGCGGGGCCGATGCCGTAGATGTAAGTGAGTGCGACCTCCATGCGCTTGTTGCGCGGAAGATCAACACCTGCAAGACGTGCCATGTGGTACGTACCTTTCGGGTTGTTTACGGTGGTTTTCTCCCTGCTCGTCCCCACCTGGCGATGCTTTGCCCGGACCGATGACCGGACGATGGATCGTGTGTCGTGAGGCTTCAGCCACCGCGGCCGAAGGTGAGTGGGCGTGGAGGGGCACAGTGATGCGACCCGTGTTCACGCCGGTGAGCAAGGAGGCGGGTGGTCCTACTTGTAGCGGTAGACGATGCGACCGCGGGTCAGGTCGTAGGGAGACAGCTCCACCACGACGCGATCCTCGGGGAGGATACGGATGTAGTGCTGGCGCATCTTCCCACTGATGTGAGCAAGAACCTTGTGTCCGTTGTCGAGCTCGACACGGAACATTGCGTTCGGCAGGGGCTCGACGATGCGGCCCTCAACCTCAATTGCGCCTTCCTTAGCCATATCCTCCACATTCCTGGTGCCTTCTCAGAGTGGCACCTGCTGATTTCACAGATCTACTGCAGGCGTGCACGCATTCGCATACACACCAAACAGACACCCTACCGGCACAGCTGTGGAAAACCAAACGCCTGCGGCGTCGCCCTGGCGCACTCCCCCTGTCACAGTGCGCGGCGACGCCGCAGGCGACCCCTTAGTAGATGAAGACCTTGTCTCCGACGTGGAGATCCGCGAAGTACTTCTGCGCATCCTGCTGGTTGAGGCGGACGCAGCCGGCGGACTCGTACGCGATGTTGCCCTGGTGGAAGGCATGGCCGTTGTTGGTGAAGTACACGGCGTAGGGCATCGGCGCGTTGTTGAAGATGTAGGACACCTCGTCCTTGACCTTGCGGGTCACGCGGAAGGTGCCGCGCGGGGTCTCCTCGCCCGGCTTGCCCGGGGCATGGTTGACGGGGCCGTAGTACTTGCCGTTGGCGTTCTGCAGCCAGGTGCGGCGGCCGTCGATGTCGACGCAGACCTTGGCGTCGCGCGGGCACGGGCCGTAGTTGAAGTTGTCACGCGGCGCGGCCGGCGCGGCGGCCGGAGCCGGGGCGGGAGCGGGCGCCGGGGCGGTGCGCTCCTGGATGAGGCCCGGGAAGGCGGCGTTGACGGCGCCGTCCACGGCACCGGACACGGCGTTGGAGGAGCCGCCCGGCAGGTTGCCGGCGTGCTGCTGGAGCTGGTTGCGGGTGTTCCAGGCGCCGTCGCGGACCTGCTGCTGGTCGATGCCGACCTGCGAGGACAGGTCCTGCGCCTGTGCGGTGGCGGGCACCGCGATGAGCGCGGCGGCGGTGGCGACGGAGGCGAAGGTGATGCCGAGACGGCGGCTGATGGTGCGCATGCGATGAAGTATAAACCCACCAGCGCGTTTCTACCGTCTGGGGGTGAGAATTCGCGGTCCCGTGTCGGTGGCCGCCACGGTGTGCTCCCAGTGGGCGGCGAAGGAGCCGTCGAGGGTGACCACCGTCCAGTCGTCCTCGAGCACGGCGGAGTCGGTGGTGCCGAGCGTGAGCATCGGCTCGATGGCCAGCACCGATCCCGCCTGAATGAGCGGTCCCTTTCCGGGGCGGCCCTCGTTGGCCAGGAAGGGGTCCTCGTGCATGGTCCGGCCGATGCCGTGGCCGCCGTAGCCGTCGACAATGCCCAGGTGCACGCCGAACTTCTGCTCGGCGGCCCGGGTCGCGGTCTCGAGTGCATGCGAGACGTCGGTGAGGCGGTTGCCCGGCACCATCGCCTTGAGGCCCTCGTAGAGGACCCACTCGGTGGCCTGCGTGAGCTTCTCGACGTCCTCGTCGACCTCGCCGATGCCGAACGTCCAGGCCGAATCACCTACCCAGCCCTCGAAGGTGGCGCCGCAGTCGACGGCGAGGAGGTCGCCCTCCTGGAGGATGACGTCCGCCGAGGGAATGCCGTGGACGATGACCTCGTTGGGGGAGGCGCAGATGGAGCCGGTGAATCCCTGGTAGCCGAGGAAGCTGGGCACGGCCCCGGCATCACGGATGGTGGCCTCGGCGATCTGGTCGAGCTCGAGGGTGCTCACGCCCGGGGCGGCTGCGGCACGCACGGCCTGCAGAGCCCGGCCGACGATCTCTCCGGCGGCCTGCATGGCGTCGAGCTCACCGGGGGTCTTCGCCGGGATGGCCCGGCGCTTGGAACGAAATCCCATGGGGTTCTCCTGGGGAAAAGGCGGGGCCGCGGCCCGGGTGCCGGGACGCGGCCTCGCTGAGGTGGTGCGGTGTCTTACTTACCGAGGGACTGCATGGCGCGGTCGTTGATCTCCTCGACCTCGCCCTCCGCCTCGATGGAGATGATCTGATCGCCGTAGTGCTCGATGAGCGGGGCGGTCTCGTCGCGGTAGACGCCGAGGCGGGTGCGGATGGTCTCCTCGTTGTCGTCGGCCCGGCCGCGGGAGAGCATGCGCTCCACGACGACATCCTCGGCCACGACGAAGTTGAGCACGCCGTCGAGCTGCTGGCCCTTCTCGGCGAGCAGGCCCTGCAGGATCTCGGCCTGCTCGACGGTGCGGGGGAAGCCGTCGAGGAGGAAGCCCTCCGCCGCGTCGGCCTCCTCGAGGCGGGACTTGACCATGCGGGCGGTCACATCGGTGGGCACGAGCTTCCCGGCGTCGATGTAGCCCTTGGCCTCGACACCCAGCGGGGTGCCCTCGCCGATGTTGGCGCGGAAGAGGTCGCCGGTGGAGATGTGCGGCACACCCAGCTTCTCGGAGAGGAGAACGGCCTGGGTGCCCTTGCCGGCACCGGGGGGTCCGAGGAGTACAAGTCTCATTTGAGGAGTCCTTCGTAGTTGCTTTGGAGAAGCTGGGATTCAATCTGCTTCACGGTTGTCAGGGCGACCGACACCATAATGAGGATCGCGGTACCACCGAACGCCGTCATTCCTGCGCTGGTGTTACCCACACCCAGGTCAAGGGCGATGTTCGGCAGAACAGCAATGATGCCGAGGTAGGCGGCACCGACGAAGAGCAGTCGGTTCATGACGAAGCCGAGGTACTCCGCGGTCGGCCGTCCCGGACGGATGCCCGGAATGAAACCGCCGTACTTCTTCATGTTATCCGCCTGCTCCGCCGGGTCGTACTGAACGGAGACATAAAAGTAGGAGAAGAAGATGATGAGCACGAAGTACACGAGGATGTACTGCCAGGAGGAAGGCGTCATGAGGTACTGGATGACGTTGCGCTGCCACCAGTTGTCCGCCGCGGCCGTGGAGCCGGAGTTGACGATCTCGGTGATGAGCACCGGCATGTAGATGAGCGAGGACGCGAAGATCACCGGGATGACGCCGGCCTGGTTGACCTTGAGCGGCAGGTAGGTCGACGTGCCGCCGTACTGGCGACGTCCCACCATCCGCTTGGCGTACTGCACCGGGATGCGGCGCTGCCCCTGCTCGACGAAGACGACACCGATGACCAGCGCGATGACGGCCGCGACGACCACGGCGAACACCACGCCGCCCGAGGTCTGCAGGATGCTCGTGCCGTCGGTGGGCAGACGGGTCGCGATACCGGCGAAGATGAGCAGCGACATTCCGTTGCCCACGCCCTTCTCCGTGATGAGCTCACCGATCCACATGACGAGCATCGCGCCCGACGTCATGACGAGGACGAGCAGGATGAGATCCCAGATCGTGCGGTCCGGGATGAGGACGGAGATGCCCTGCCCGAGCAGCTGCTCGCGGTCGGCCAGCGCCACGATGCCGGAGGACTGCAGCAGCGCCAGCGCCAACGTGAGATAGCGCGTGTACTGCGTCATCTTCGTCTGCCCCGACTGCCCCTCCTTCTTCAGCTCCTCGAAGTGCGGGATGACGACGGTGAGCAGCTGCGTGATAATCGACGCCGTGATGTACGGCATGATGCCGATGGCGAAGATCGACAGCTGCAGCAGCGCACCACCCGAGAACAGGTTGATGAGCGAATAGACGCTGCCCTGCTCCTGGGTGAGCTCGCGGAGCCGACCGCTGATCGACGCATAGTCGACACCGGGCGACGGGATCTGCGCACCGATGCGGTAGAGAATGACCATCAGCACCGTGAAGATGATCTTCTTCCGCAGGTCGACGTCCTTGAATGCCTGAATAATGGCGGACACGAATCCTCCTGGCCTCACTCCCCCGCTCGCGTGAGCTGAAGGGCAAGGGAATTGACACGATTGACTCGATCAGCCTACCAGCGCACCCGTGTCACAGCGCAGTCACGGCAGGTTAGTGCTTATCGACGCCCTACCGTGGGCCAGCTCCCCGCTCTCCAGAGGTTCCGAGCGCTCGGGCGGCCTCACCACCCCGGTGGCCAGGAGCTGTGGTGGCAGCCCCTCCCGCGGGGCTCACATCCGGGCGCCTGCGACGAAGCGGGAGGTGATCCAGACTGGATCGGTGATGGCGGTGCCGACGATGATGGCATCGGCACCCGCCGCACGCCCGGCGCGCACGTCCTCCGGGCTGTGGAATCGCCCCTCGCCGATGAGGAACACGTCGTCGCCGACCAGGTCTCTCACCTCACGGATCAACTCCAGATCCGGGCCGGAGGTCCGGGCCCGGTGCTCGGTGTAGCCGGCCAGGGTGGTGGAGATGAGGTCCGCCCCGGCGTCGAGCGCGGCCACCGCCTCGGTGGGGGTGGCGATGTCAGCCATGGCGATACCGCCGGCCTCGTGGACGGCGGTGACCTGCGCCGCGAAGCTCGAGCCGTCGCGGCGCGGACGGTCGGTGGCGTCCATCGCGGCGACGGCCGCTCCGGCGGCGATGACAGCTCGGGCTGAATCCACTGTGGGAGTGATGTACACCCCGTCTGCCCCCTCCTTCGTCAGACCGATGACGGGGATCCCCACCGCTGCGGTGATCGCCCGGATGTCCTCCACCCCGCCGTAGCCGCCGCACCGGATGGCGGCGGAACCGCCCGCTTCGGCGGCCCGCGCCATGAACACCATGGCGGCGGTGTCGCGCAGCACATGGCCATCAGGGGCCTGGGCGCTGACGATGAGGGTGCCGCGGATGTGGTCGAGGAAATCTGCCGTTTTCATGTTCTCTTCCTAGTGGGAGTGGGTGGCGCCGTAGTGGGCGGCGCCGATGAGTGGGGCATTCGTACCGAGGGTGGCGTGCACCACGGGGATGGTGTTCACGGGTGCTATCGCCCCGGTACGTACCCCTTCCGCGAAGGGACGGCGGATCGCCTCGCCGATCATGCCGACGCCACCTCCGAGGACGATCGCCTCCACGTCGATGGCCGTGATCAGACCACCAATCGCCTCCCCCGCGGCGTGGAGATGGGCGTCGAGGACCGCGCGGACCTTGTCGTCACCGCCCGAGTGCCGGACCAGGGCGGCACGCAGGTCCTCATCCCGTCCGGTGGCGCGGGCCAACGCACGGGTGAGAGCCGGGCCGGAGGCGACCTCCTCGATGACTGCGACGCCGCTGGCGTCGATAAGCGCGGGGTCGCGGCAGATGAGACGGCGCAGTTCACCGGCGGTGCAGTGGGGGGAGGCGACCAGGGCGCCGTCGCGGACCAGGGCCCCGCCCACTCCCGTCCCGAGAGAGACGAACAGGACGCTGGACCATCGCGCGCCCTGTGCGCCCGCCCCGTAGACGATTTCCCCCAGTCCCATGATGCGGACGTCGTTGTGCACAGCCACCGGCAGCCCGAAGCGTTCGTGCAGCGTCGCGGCGATGGGGGTGCCCGCCCAGCCGGGCATGGTCGGCCCGGCCGAGATGACCGTGCCCGCATCCGGGTCGATGACTCCGGGCGCCCCGACGCCGATGGTGGACACCGGAGCATCGGCGCGCTCCAGGAGTTCAGCGATGACGCCCGCGACCCGGTCCAGCACCCCCTCCGGCGGGGTGTCAGTCCGCACCTGCGTCAGCACGTTCCGGGGCCGGTCGGAGTCGATGAGGCCGGCCGCGATCTTCGTGCCGCCGATGTCCACGCCGATGTGCAGGGTCATCGTGATTCTCCTAGAGCAGTCCGGTGTCGAGGAGAACGCCGCGGATGGTCTCGATCTCCTCCGCCTGCAACTGCGCCACGGGGTGGGGCATCTGAGCGGATGCGAAGACGCCGAGCAGTGTGAGGGCGGCCTTGAATCCGCCGACGCCGGCTCCGAAGCCGCTTAACGACGTCGCCGTCATCGCCACCCTCATCAGTGTGGCAAGGCGGTCCTGCTCTTTTTTCACCGTGTCCCAGTCACCGGCCTCGGCGGCCTTCCACTGGCGGACATACCCTTCCGGGTCGACGTTGGCCAGGCCGGGGACAGCCCCGTCAGCACCACCGAGGTAGGCGCCATCCACCACGACCTCGTGACCGGTCAGCAGCACCAGCGGACGGCCGGCAGCCTCGTTGGCCTGCACGAGGAGACGGAAGACGACATCGTTGCCGGAGGAGTCCTTGACCCCCGCGATCACTCCTTCCTGTCCCAGGCGCAGGAGCATGTCGGGGGCGAGTTTGACGTGGACGCACACCGGGATGTCGTAGGCGAAGACCGGCAGGGAGGTCGCCGCGTGGATGAGACGAAAGTGTTCCTCCACCTGCTCCGGGCCCCCCAGGGCGTAGAAGGGGGCGGTGACCACGACGGCGGCGGCCCCAGCCTGCTCCGCCACCTGGACATGCTCGATCACCCGCTGCGTCTGGGTGTCAATGCAGCCGACGAGCACGGGCACCCGTCCGTCGACGACCCGCATCGTGTGTTCGATGACGTCGAGCCTCTCCCCCGGGGTGCAGAACACTCCTTCGCCGGAGGAACCGAGGATGAAAAGGCCGTCCACCCCGGCGTCGATAATCCGGTTGAGGTTACGTTCATTGGAGGCGGCGTCGAGACTGCGATCCTCGTGACGGGCGAGGACCACCGGAGGGATCACTCCCCGGAAAGAAACGGTCATGATGGCGTTTTCCTTTTCTCTTATAGCTGCGGGTGCAGCAGTGAGGGAGCGGCACCCAGCAGGCTGCGGGTGTAGTCCTGGTCCGGGTTCTCCAGCAGTTTCTCCGCCGGACCCTGTTCGACCAGGCGCCCGTGGTACATGACGGCGATGCGGTCGGAGATGTAACGGACAGTCTGGATGTCGTGACTAATGAAGACCATCGCCAGACCCAGTTCCTCCTTGAGGTCGGTGAGGAGATTGAGGATCTGCGCACGGACCGACACATCCAACGCAGAGGTCGGCTCGTCGGCGATGATCGCCTGCGGCCGCAACGACAGGGCACGGGCGATGGCCACGCGCTGCCGCTGACCGCCCGAGAGCTGACCCGGCAGCGCATCAAGCACGGAAGAGGGCAGACCGACCATGTGCGCGAGTTCCTTGACGCGCGCCTCTCGCTCAGCTGCGGAACCGATCTTGTGCACGTGCAGAGGGTCAGCCAGTTGATCGCGGACGATCATGCGGGCATTGAGGGCGGTGGACGGATCCTGGAAGACCACCGACACGACCCGCCCCATGGCGCGTCGGTCGGCGGCACTGCGTCTGGTCACCTCACGGCCCTGGAAGTAGACCTGCCCCGCAGTGGGCGCCTGCAGGCCGCACATGACGTTGGCCAGGGTGGACTTGCCGGAACCGGATTCACCGACCAGGCCGATCGTCTCTCCCGGGGCGAGGGAGAGAGTGACGTCGTCGACGGCCTTGACCCAGTTCGGCCTGAAGATCGGGCCGGTGCGGGACTTGAAGTGCACCTCTACATTGCGCAGATCGATGATGGGGGTGGTGGAGACAGGGGAGCTCATGATCTAGACCTCACTCGTGGTATCGGAGGTGTCGGGGGTACCGGTGTCCGGGTGCAGGGCTGCGTACTCGGCATCGGAGCGCTGGGGACCGGTGAGGCGGCCGGACTTCTCCAGCGTTGCCGCGTAGTGCAGCTCCTCCGGGAGGTCCGCGTAGAAATGATTGACTCCCTCCGCCTGGCGCATGACCGGGCGGGTCTCCAATCCCACGGAGGGGTGGGAGGAACGAGGGGCGAAACGGTCGCCCACGGGGAAATCCTGCGGGCTGGGCACCGACCCGGGAACCTGATGCAGTCGGCCAGATCCCGACTCGATGGACAGCACCGCTCCCAGCAGGCCGCGCGTGTACTCGTGCTGGGGATGGGACAGCAGCTCGACGGTGGGGGCCTGCTCGATGATCTGGCCGGCGTACATGACGGTGATGGAGTGGGCGACCTCCGCCACGAGCGCCAGATCGTGAGAGACGAAGACCATCGCGAATCCCAGCTTTTCCTGTAGCGACTTGATGAGCTCGATGACCTGTTTCTGCACGGTCACATCCAGCGCCGTGGTCGGCTCGTCGGCAATGACCAGCTTCGGGTCGCGGGTCAGGGCCATGGCGATGAGCACGCGCTGCCTTTGCCCACCCGACAGCTCGTGCGGGTAAGACTCCAGGGTGCGCTTCGGATCCAGGCCCACCAGTTCCAGCAGTTCTTCCGCGCTGCGGGTGCCGCCACGCTTGGTCAGCTGGCGCATCTGAGCGCGGATGAGCATGGAGGGGTTCAGTGAGGACAAGGCGTCCTGGTAGATCATGGCGATCTCGTGGCCCAGCAGGCGTCGGTGTTCCTCATGGGACATCGTGAGCAGGTCCCGGCCCTGGTAGAGAATCTCGCCGGTGATCTCGGCCTTCGGGTCAAGGAGACCCATGACTGCCAGCGACGTGATGGATTTGCCACAGCCTGATTCGCCCACGAGGGCCATGGTCTCGCTGCTGGGCACGGAGAAGGAGACGTGATCGACCACGTTGACGTCACCATGGCGCGGGAAGCGGATACACAGATCCTTGACTTCCAGCAACGGGGTGGCGTCCTCGTCGGGGGAGTAACGGTCCCGGCGCCGACTTTCCATCTCCTGGAGGGCGTCGATGCGCTGCTGGAGAGAGTCATGCTGTGCGGCGTAGGCGCGAACCGGGTCGACCAGGAGCTTGTCGGCCTCACGCGCGGCCGAAGAGGCGGCGACATTGACAACCGGGCCCTTGGGCGCGGCGACCATCGCATCGGTGATGCCCTCAGAGAGGATGTTGAGGCACAGGACGGTGAACATGATCATGAGACCAGGGAACAGGGCCTGCCACCACTCGCCTCGCAGGACGCCCTGCTGCGCGGAAGACAGGATATTGCCCCAGGTGGCGATCGGCTCCTGCAGGCCCGCTCCGATGAAGGTCAAGGATGCCTCGAGGATGATCGCGTCGGCGACGAGCACCGTGGCGAAGACGAGCACCGGCGCGGCGCAGTTGCGCGCGACGTGTTTGACCAGGATCCACGGGGCGCGTGCGCCGGAGACGATGGCGGCATTGACATAGTCCTCGCCGTACTCACTGAGCACGTTGGCGCGGACCACGCGGGTCAGCTGCGGGATGTAGACGAAGGCGATGGCGAAGATGATGACGATCATCATCAGGGTCGGGTTCTTCGGATCGCGGAACACCACCACGGCCACCGCCGCCAACGCGATGCCGGGCACGGACATGATGATGTCCATGATGCGCATAATGACCTCGGACACCGCCTTGCGTGACACCGCCGCGATGGATCCGAAGATCGCGCCAAGGAGCAGCGCGATTCCGGTGGCGGAGAGACCGACGACCAGGGAGACCCGGCCACCGTAGAGCAGGCGGGAATACACGTCACGGCCCAGGTTGTCGGTGCCGAAGATATGCTCTCCGCTCGGCGGCAGGCCCTTGAGGTCGATGGCCAACGGGTCGTGCGTGGCAAGTAGCGGGGCGAACGCCGCGGACAACGCGACCAGCGCCAGGACGAACAGGGAGATCTTGGAGCCGCGGCTCATTCTGCGGAAGCCGGCGAATCTCGACCCCGGCTGGGTGACTTTTTCCAGCTTTTCTTTGTGGTTCATGATTAGACCGCCCTGATTCGCGGGTTGATGGCGATATACAGCAGATCGACAACGATGTTGACCACAATGAACGCGATGGCGACCATGAGCGTCGCACCCTGGACAACGGTGACCCAGTTGTTGGTGATGCCGTCAATGAGCACGCGGCCCATGCCTGGCAGAGAGAAGATGATTTCGATGACGACAGCACCGCCCATGAGGTAGCCGACGCGCAAACCCAGGACGGTGACCGGGGTTATCAGCGCGTTGCGCAGCACATTGCGGGAGACGACCACCGATTTCGGGATGCCCGCTCCGAGGGCGGTGCGCACATAATCCCGGTCGAGTTCCTCCACCATGGAGGTTCGTACCACGCGGGTCATCTGTCCCACGACGGGGACGGCGAGCGCGAAGGCCGGAAGGATCATGCGGAGGAACCAGCCGCTCGGGTTATCGGAGAACGCCGGGAGGGGCCCGGC
This sequence comes from Corynebacterium nasicanis, assembly GCF_042658165.1. Classification (NCBI taxonomy): domain Bacteria; kingdom Bacillati; phylum Actinomycetota; class Actinomycetes; order Mycobacteriales; family Corynebacteriaceae; genus Corynebacterium; species Corynebacterium nasicanis. Next base: position 527,309 of record NZ_JBHSQE010000009.1, on the reverse strand, counting down.
GACAGGGAGGCTGCCGATAAAGAAGAGCACGAGAAGAATCGCCAGCCAGAACGACGGCATGGCGATGCACACCACGGAGATGAGGCGAATGAACTGGTCGACCCACTTGTCGCGGTAGAGCGCGGCGAGGACACCCAGCGGGAAAGCGAGCAACACCGCGATGAGCAGTCCCATGAGGGTGAGTTCAATGGTCACGGGCAGAGCGGAGAAAACCTTGTCCGCGACAGGGGCGTTGTTCTGTCCGTAGGTGCCCAGGTCGCCGGTGATGACGCCCAGGAGGTAGGCGCCGAAACGGAGGAAGAAGGGCTGATCAAGTCCCTGCTCGGCGCGGTAGGCGTCGAGCTGTGTCTGGGAGGCGTTTTCTCCGAGCGCCGAATACGCCGGATCGATGGGTGACAGGGACATCAGCAGGAAAACCAGGAACGTCACGCCGATGATCATCAACGGCAGTGCGATGAGCCTTCTTCCGACGAGTCTGAGGAGATTATTCACTGTCCTTGACTCCAGATTCTTTCAGTGGCTGAGGGATTGCGGGGAGAGAAATGAAATGAGAATTAGGTGTGCGGGGAGGAAAAAGGAGGGAGACACCCTGGTGAGAGGTGTCGCCCTCCTGTCTTCCCCTGCGGGAGGTGGTGCGCGCGGCGAGGCGACTAAGTTCGCCGGTTGCCCGGCTGCGCACTATTTGGAGGTAGCTCCCACGGCCCACAGGCCGGTGGTGCCGATCGGCTGGAAGTTCTCCACCTTCTCCGGGTAGTAGGCGGTGAGCATCTTGCGGTGGAACAGGGGGTAGAGCGGGACTTCCTCCGACAGCAGGTCCTGTGCCTCGCCCCACTTCGCCTGGGCACCAGCGTCGTCCAGGGTGGAGGCCTCTGCGACCAGGGTGTTCAGCTTCTGCCATGCTTCCTGGTCAGACTCCTGCCAGAAGGTGCGCTTCTGGGTCCACACGTTGTCGCCGTACCACCAGTTGATCAGCAGAGCCGGGTCGTTGCCGAAGACGGAGGGGTCACCGGGAGCGAGGGCCACGTCGAAGGTGGGGTCGTCGACGTCGAGGTTGTTGGAGTACAGGGAGGCGGAGGCCTCGGCCTGCAGCGAAACGTCGATGCCGGCAGCCTGCAGGTCCTGCTGGATCTGCGGGGCCAGGTCGGTGATCCAGGAGTGGTCCGTGGTCAGCAGGGTGATCTTTAGGTCCTCGACGCCGGCCTCCTCCAGGAGCTGCTGCGCCTTGTTCGGATCGTGCTCGAACTGGGTGGCAGCCTCGTGGTAGTTCGGGTTGCTCTCCGGCAGGAAGCTGGTGGCCTTGGTGGCCATGCCGTCCATGCTGTTGGAGATCAACTTGTCGGTGTCGATGGCGTAGAAGAACGCCTGTCGGACGGCGGGATCGTTGAACGGTGCCTTCGTGGTGTTGAACAGCAGGAAGGGCAGGTTGAAACCGTCGACTTCCGCGACGGTCATGCCGGCGGCCTCCAGCTGGCTGCGGTTGGCGGCCGGGACGGCCTCCATGATGTCGATCTCACCGGACTGGGCAGCGGTGGTGCGTGCGGTGTCATCCTTGATGATCGACCATCGCATCTCCCCTGCTCCGGCCGGGTACTCGCCGTTGTAGTGCTCGTTCGGGGACGCGGTGATCTGGTCGTCACTGATCTTGTCGTACTTCCACGGACCGGTGCCGATCGGCTGGGCGGTCAGCTCCTCATCGGTGGCCGACTCCGGGACAATTTTCACCACCGCGAGGCGCTTCTCCGCCACCGGGAACGCGTTCTTCAGCTTGATGGAGACGGTCGACTCATCCTTGGCCTCGACCGAGTCGATGAAGTTGAGCATGGAGGCGTAGAGGTTGCCCTCAGTCATGGCGCGCTCGAAGGAGGAGACGACATCCTGGGTGGTGACATCGGTGCCATCGGAGAACTTGGCGCCTTCGCGGAGGGAGACCTCCAGTTCCGTGTCCGAGATCTTCTCTGGCTCACCGGCGGCCAGCGCGGGATAGGTGGAGTAGTCGCTCATGTTGAGCTCGTACAGACCTTCCATCACGTGCCAGTTGGTGCCCAGGGCCAGAGCGGAACTGGTGTTGGACGGGTGATAGTTGGTGGTTTCGTAGGCGACACCCAGGTTGATGGTCCCGGTCGAACCGCTCCCGGCCGAGCCGGTGGAGTCGGCCGAGCCTGTCGAGTCTGTGCCGGATCCACCAGAACAGGCGGCGAGGAACATCGCGGCCGCGGTGGTGGCCGCTACCAATCCCTTCTTGGTCTTCACTGTCGGAGTCCTTCCGTTGGGGGGCGCGAGAGCCTCGAGGGCTCCGCAGGGCGGGTACCTGTCAATGTACGACGTGTTATGTCTGACAACAAGAAGTTTGAGTGAGCCACCTCATAGGCGGGGGTAATTGTGTCGAGCCTCTCGTTGTATGATGTCGTACATGAATCGTTGTGACCTCCCCTTTTCATTCCCCGCCCCACCCACCCCCTGCCCGCGACGGGTGGTACCCCCAGCCCCCGGGCTTAGGATGTGAACAACACGCCCCAAACTCCGCGGAAAGTAATCCCCATCCCGCGGCCGGACAGGAAAGGAGTGCGGGCCATGGCTTATCAGAAAAAGGTCTACGGACAGGCGGAAGCTGCTGTCAACGAGATCAAGAAGCACATCCTCCACCACGACCTACAAAGTGGCGATCCCCTGCCCACCGAAAACCAGCTCTGCGAGTACCTGGGCATGTCACGCACCGTCGTCCGCGAGGCCATCCGCACTCTCACCGCCCTCCGCATCGTCGAGGTCAAGCACGGTCGGGGCACCTTCGTCGGCGATCTTTCCATGCAGCCTATGGTCGAATCTCTCGTTTTCCGTGGACTACTCAACCCGGGCGAAGACGCCCAGAGTCTCCGTGACATCGTCGAGGTCCGCGCCTCCCTCGACATCTCGGTCGGCGAAGAGGTCATCGCCGCCTGGCGCGGTCGGCACTCCCCCGAGTTGCACCGCTCCGTAGAAAAGATGCAGGAACTCGCCGACGCAGGACAGACCTTCCCCCAGGAGGACCGGTTCTTTCACTCACAGCTGCTGGCACCGCTCCCGAACCAGCTCTTCCGTCGACTCACCGAGGCCTTCTGGGATGTCAATACTCTCATTGCCCCGAGCCTGGGAATTCCCACTCCCGCCGACATCGCCATCACGGCCCGCGCACACGGGCAGATCCTGGAGGCCGCGGAGAAGGGTGACCTCGACGCCTACCGCGCTGCCGTCCACGAGCATTACCAGCCGCTACTCAATAACCCCGGCTCCCTCGACATCCGACTGAAATGATCCGGCAGGCGCCTGCGAACGCTGTGGAGCAACCCCTTGGGCGAACGCCTGTCAGCGTGCCTTAGCTTCCCTGGCATGTGCCAGGCAGCGGCCATGCGCCTCGCCACTTTTCCACTCCCTTGTGTCATCGGGTTCGTCCCCCACAAGTGGGGCGACGGGTTCTTCAACGGATTCTTGGTGTTCATGGTGCCCGTAGTGCTCTTCCCTTTCCCGGTCGCCGTCGTACAGCGTCGCGGCCTCACCTGTGCCACCATCGCATCCCCGGTTTTCGTGCTCGTGGCCAGCATGAGGCTCTTCGATTTCTAGGACTCGCCACCCGGTCGTGGCCCTTCCAAACATCTGGATGCGGCACCAAAAAAACCAACGTCCCACCCGCAAGGGGATGGGACGGTGGTCTCGTCGTCGGAGGTTTAGGCCTCGGTGACGGTTCCGCCGGCTGCCTCGATCTTCTCGACGGCAGACTTGGAGAACTTGGTGGCGGTGACGTTCAGCTTGACGCCGAGGTCGCCGTTGCCCAGGACCTTCACCGGCTGCTTCGGGCGCACGAGGCCCGCTGCGACGATGTCGGCCACGGTGACGTCGCCACCGTTCGGGAAGGCCTTCTCCAGGTCAACAACGTTGACAACCTGGAAGGTGACCTTGTTGGGGTTCTTGAAGCCCTTGAGCTTCGGCAGACGCATCTGGAGGGGCATCTGGCCACCCTCGAACGCTGCGGAAACCTTGTTACGGGCCTTGGTGCCCTTGGTGCCGCGGCCGGCAGTCTTGCCGCCCTTGCCACCCTCACCGCGACCGACGCGGTGCTTGGGCTTGTTGCTGCCCGGAGCCGGGCGCAGGTCGTGGAGCTTGATGATGTCGCTCATGTTTTACTCTCCTGCCACTTCTTCGACCGTGACCAGGTGACGCACGACGTGGATCTGACCACGGGTGGCGTCGTTGTCCTGCTTGATCACGGACTGGCGGATCTTCCGCAGGCCGAGGGCCTGCAGATTGGCACGGGTCTTCGGCTTCTCGCCGATGAATCCCTTGTTGAGGGTGATCTTCAGTGCCATGCTCTTAAGCCTCCTGACCTGCGCGTGCACGCAGCATACGGGCCGGGGCGACCTCCTCGAGGGTCTTACCGCGACGTGCGGCAACCTCCTCGGGGCGGACGAGCTGCTTCAGGCCGGCCACGGTGGCGTGGACGACGTTGATGGCGTTGTCGGAGCCGAGGGACTTCGACAGGATGTCCTGCACGCCGGCGCACTCGAGCACCGGGCGGGCAGCGCCACCGGCGATGACACCGGTACCCGGGGCAGCCGGGCGGAGCATGACGATGCCCGCGGCGGCCTCACCCTGGACCGGGTGGGTGATGGTGCCACCGACCATGGGGACGCGGAAGAAGTTCTTACGAGCTTCCTCGGCACCCTTCTGGATAGCGGCGGGAACTTCCTTGGCCTTGCCGTAGCCGACACCGACCATGCCCTGGCCGTCGCCGACGATCACGAGAGCGGTGAAGCTGAAGCGACGACCACCCTTGACGACCTTGGAGACACGGTTGATGGTGACGACGCGCTCGATGTACTTGTCGCGCTCGTCCTGCTGCTGGTTGCGACGATCGTCGCGGTCGCGGCGGTTGCCGCCGCGGCCCTGGCGCTCGTTGCGCTCGTTGGAGTTGTCGGCGGAGCGTCCGCCGTCACGCCGTTCACGTCCCGGCATTACGCATTCCTTCCGTTGATGATCTTGATGGCGATGGTCATTAGAACTGCAGACCACCTTCACGAGCGGCATCGGCGAGAGCGGCGATGCGGCCGTGGTACTTGTAGCCCGCGCGGTCGAAGACGACCTTCTCGATGCCAGCTGCCTTGGCGCGCTCAGCGATGAGAGCACCGACCTTGGCGCCCTTGGCCTTCTTGTCACCCTCGGCGGAGCGGATACCCGGCTCCATGGAGGATGCGGCGACCAGGGTGTGGCCGGCCAGGTCGTCGATGACCTGGACGTGGAGGTGGCGGGAGGTGCGGTGCACGACCAGACGCGGCGCCTCGGGGGTGCCACGCAGGGTCTTGCGGATACGGAAGTGACGACGTGCACGGGCCTGGCGACGGCGGGTGGAGATGTCCTTGCCGACCGGGGTGCGCTTGGTGTTTTCAGTGCTCATTGCTTACTTACCCGTCTTTCCGACCTTGCGGCGGACCTGCTCACCCTCGTAGCGGATGCCCTTACCCTTGTAGGGGTCGTCCTTCCGCAGACGACGGATGTTAGCGGCGATCTGTCCGACCTGCTGCTTGTCAATACCCGAGATGGAGAACTTGGTGGTGCCGTCAACCGCGAAGGTGACGCCCTCCGGAGCCTCGATCAGGACCGGGTGGGAGTAGCCGAGGGAGAACTCGAGGTTCTTGCCCTTGGGCTGCACGCGGTAACCGACGCCGAAAATCTCCATCTTGATGGTGTAGCCCTCGGTGACGCCGACAACCAGGTTGTTGACGAGCGAGCGGGACAGACCGTGGAGTGCGCGGTTCTGGCGGTTGTCGTCCGGACGGGTAACGAGGATCTCGTTCTCCTCGACGACGACGGAGATCGGGGCCGGGACCTCGAAGGACAGGGTGCCCTTGGGGCCCTTGACCTCGACGTTCTGGCCGTTCACCGTGGTGGTGACGCCGGACGGGATGGTGATCGGGTTCTTACCGATACGCGACATGTTTCAAATCCTCCCTGTTACCAGACGTAGGCGAGAACTTCTCCGCCCACGCCCTTCTCGGTAGCCTGGCGGTCGGTCAGCAGACCCTGGGACGTGGAGATGATGGCCACGCCCAGGCCTCCGAGGACCTGCGGCAGGTTGGTGGACTTGGCGTACACGCGCAGACCCGGCTTGGAGACGCGGCGGACACCAGCGATGGAACGCTCGCGGGACGGGCCGTACTTCAGCTCGAGGTTGAGGGTCTTGCCGACCTTCGCGTCCTCGACGGTGTAGCTGGCGATGTAGCCCTCCTGCTTGAGGATCTCGGCGATGTTCGCCTTGATCTTCGAGGACGGCATCGACACGGTGTCGTGGTGCGCGTGGTTCGCGTTGCGCACGCGCGACAGCATGTCGGCAATGGGGTCAGTCATGGTCATGTGTTGTGACCGTTTACCTTTCTCGCTGCGGTTCCGCACCCACCGTGGGACGTGTACCGGGTGTTCCGTCGGGCCACTTGACGCTCCCGCAGGCTCAGTAGCCTGGGGCGCTCGCTGCCGCTTTTCACCCGGTCGCCATGAGGTGGCGGGGGGCCTACAACAAAGTTGGAATGTTCAGTTCTTGGGAAGGTCCTGCGCCGCCCTCACGGGGAGCACAAGTCCAGCGGTCAAGGCTACCTTCCCCACGTCCGGAAACCAAATCCCCCCTTATCATGGGCCGCATGGTTCTGCACGCCCTGTCCGCCGACCTCGCCGCCACCCGCTCCGCCCGCGAGGAGCTCTACCGCTGGTTCCATCAGCATCCCGAACTCTCCGGCCGGGAGGAGGCCACCTCGGAGCGCATCCTCCGCGTGCTTATCGACGCCGGCGTCAAAGCCCGCCGCGTCGGCCCCACCGGGGTGGTCGGCCTCATCGCCAACGGTCCGGGCCCGGTGGTGGCGGTACGCGCCGACATCGACGCCCTCCCCGTCGCGGAGGCCTCGGGCAAGGACTACTCCGCCACCGGTCCCGTCTCCCACGCCTGCGGGCACGACGTGCACATCTCCTCCCTGCTGGCCGCGTGCGAGGTGTTCCAGCGGCGGCGGGAAGCCTGGTCCGGCACGTTCGTGGCGGTGTTCCAGCCGGCGGAGGAGACCGCCTCCGGGGCCCGGCAGATGCTCGCCGACGGGCTCGCCGACCTCATCCCCCGCCCCGACGTCTATCTGGGCCAGCACGTGCTGGGCACCGTACCCGGCGGGCATGTCGGCACGGCCGCGGGGCCCGTCCTGTCGGCGGGGGCCTCCCTCAAGGTGACGGTGCACGGGCGGGGATCGCACGGCTCGATGCCGGAGAAGTCGGTGGACCCGGTGGTGCTGGCGGCGTCGATAGTCATGCGCCTGCAGACGGTCGTGGCCCGGGAGGTCCTTCCCTCCGCGACGGCCGTGCTCACGGTGGGTGCCCTGCACGTGGGCACCAGGTCGAATGTCATCGCGGACCGGGCGGAGCTGCTCCTCAACACGCGGGCGTACGACCGCGACGTCGAGAAGCATGTCCACGCGGCGATCGAGAGGATCGTCCGGGCGGAGTGCCTGGCCGCCGCCAGCCCCCGGGAGCCGGAGTTCGAGTGGTACGACGAGTATCCGCTGACCAGCAACGATGCCGCCACGACGCGCCGAGTGCGGGAGGCCTTCGACAACTACTTCGGCCCCCGGTCCGGGGACCTGCCGCCGGTGGCCGCCTCGGAGGACTTCTCCGTCATCCCGGACGCGCTCGGCGTGCCCTACTGCTACTGGGGGCTGGGGGGATTCGTGGACATGGCCGCCGCGCCCGGCAACCACAATCCGGCCTTCGCCCCGGACCTGCAGCCCACGCTCGACGCCGGCGTGGAGGCGATTGTCGTGGCGGCCTCGGCGTGGCTGGACGCGGGAGCCACACCCCCGGCACACTGGTGAACTATGACGACGCCTGATCCCTTCTCCTCCGCCCACGCCTGGCTGCACACCGCTGCCACCGAACTGGGCATCGACCCGGAGATCACCCGCGAGCTCATCGGCGACATCCTCGACCTCACCCGTGATGTCGCCCACGGTCCCTCCCGCCCGGCGGCCCCGGTGACGGCCTTCCTCGTCGGCCTGGCCGCCGGACGGGCCGGCGGTGACACCCCCACCGAGGTCCGCGAGCGGATCGCGCGCCTGACCGCCCTGCTCGGGGAGGATCAGTAGTGGGCCGACTGAGCCGCGATTTCGCCGTCACCCGCGTCACCGTGGATGACACCGGCGTGCACACCGACACCCGCGCCGACACCGTCACCGTCGAGGAACCCCTGGAGATCCGCGTCGGCGGGCCGACGCTCACCACGACGATGCGCACCCCCGGCCACGACATCGAGCTGCTCCACGGTTTCCTCTACGGCGAGGGCATCATCACCGCAGCCGCTGACGTGTCCACCGCCCGCTACTGCGCGGGCGCCACCGGCCCGGACGGGATGAACACCTACAACGTCCTCGACGTCGACCTCACCCCCGGCGTCGCCGCTCCGGGCCCCGAGCTGCTGCGACTCACCCCGACATCCTCTGCGTGCGGAGTGTGCGGGACCAGTTCCATCGACCAGATCCTGCGCCGCAGCGAGCGCCCGCTGCGCACCTTCCCCCTCGATCCGGCGCTCATCCTCTCCCTGCCGGACCGCATGCGCGCCGAGCAGAAGCAGTTCCGCCGCACCGGCGGCATCCACGCCGCGGGTGCCTTCACACTGGACGGGGAGTTGATCGTCGTCCGGGAGGACATCGGCCGCCACAACGCCGCCGACAAGGTGATCGGGCATCTGCTGCTGGCAGAGCGCCTGCCCGCGGACGACCTCATCCTCGTCATGAGCTCGCGCGCCTCCTTCGAACTGGTGCAGAAGGCCGTCACCGCCGGCTTCGGGGCGCTGGTGGCGGTCTCGGCCGCCAGTTCGCTGGCCGTGGAACTCGCCCGCGAATCCGGCATGGCGCTCACCGGCTTCACCCGCGGACAGCGCTTCAACCTCTACTCAGGGGAACTACTCTCGGGGTCATGAGCCACGACATCCGCAACGACACCTCCCGCAACCGCTACGTCCTCAGCGTCGACGGCACGGAGGTCGGTTACCTCAGCTACATCCCCTTCACCGGGGCCATCGACCTCGAGCACACGTCCATCGCCGAATCCCATGCCGGACAGGGCCTGGTCGGGGTGCTCGCCCGCCACGCTCTCGACGACATCCGCGCGCGGGGCTTCAAGGCCATGGTGACGTGCCCGGCGGTGGAGTCCTTCGTCGCGAAGAACCCGGACTACGCGGACCTCGTCGTCGAACCCTGATTTTCTGACATCACACCTTTGCCCACCTGCGGGAATGCTGGGGCACACCTCAGGTGGTGTCAGCTTTTCAGGCAGGGGTGCCGAGCGCCCCCGGCCCCCGTCGCCCGCGCCCTGATTTTCTGACATCACACCTTTGCCCACCTGCGGGAATGCTGGGGCACACCGCAGCCGGTGTCAGATATTCAGGCAGGAACGCCGAACGCCCCCACTGACCGGGGTCAGTGGGGGCGTCGAGAAGCAGGTGACTACTTCTTGAACGGGAAGCCGAGCTCGCGGAGCAGAGCACGACCCTCGTCGTTGTTGGTGGCGGAGGTCACGACGGTGATGTCCATACCACGCGGGCGGTCGACCTTGTCGACATCGATCTCGTAGAACATGGTCTGCTCGGTGAGGCCGAAGGTGTAGTTGCCGTGGCCGTCGAACTGCTGGTCGGACAGGCCGCGGAAGTCGCGGATACGCGGGAGGGCGACGGTCAGGAGACGGTCGAGGAACTCCCACATGCGGTCGCCACGCAGGGTGACGCGGGCGCCGATCGGCATGCCCTCACGCAGCTTGAAGTTGGCGATGGAGGTCTTCGCGCGACGCAGCTGCGGCTTCTGGCCGGTGATCAGGGTGAGGTCCTCGAGGGCACCGTTGATCAGCTTGGAGTCGCGGGCAGCCTCGCCGACGCCCATGTTGACGACGACCTTGACGACGCCGGGGATCTGCATGACGTTGTCGAAGGAGAACTCCTCACCAAGCTTGGTGCGGATCTCCTCACGGTAACGTGCCTTGAGACGGGGGGTGTAGTTCTCGCTCATGTCTAGATGTCCTTCCCGTTACGACGCGAGACACGGACCTTCTTGCCGTTCTCGTCGAAGCGGTAGCCGACGCGGGTCGGGTTGCCGTCGGAATCGAGGACCATGACGTTGGAGACGTGAATCGGCGCCTCCTGGGTCACGATGCCGCCGGACTGGGCGCCGCGCTCCTGGGAGGAGTCAGCGACGTGCTTCTTGATGCGGTTGACGCCCTCGACGAGGACCTTCTCGGTCTTCGGGAAAGCCTGGATGACCTTGCCCTTGGCGCCCTTATCGGGGCCAGAGATGACGAGGACCATATCGCCCTTGTGAATCTTCAACTAGATCACCTCCGGAGCCAGCGACACGATCTTCATGAACTTCTTGTCGCGCAGTTCGCGGGCGACAGGGCCGAAGATACGGGTACCGCGGGGCTCGTTGTCGGGCTTGATGAGGACGGCGGCGTTTTCATCAAAGCGGATGTAGGAGCCGTCGGTGCGACGGGTCTCCTTCTTGGCGCGGACAATGACGGCCTTGACGACTTCGCCGGCCTTCACGTTGCCGCCCGGGGCGGCTTCCTTGACAGTGGCGACGATAACGTCACCAATGCCAGCAAAGCGTCGACCGGAACCGCCGAGCACGCGGATGCACAGGATTTCCCGTGCACCGGTGTTGTCGGCGACCTTGAGACGCGATTCCTGCTGGATCACGATGGGTCTCCTTGACCTGGATTGATGTGCGTCAGATTTCCGGCCTGTACGCACCTGGTCTATGTCTTACTGTCGTCCGGACTCTGCGAAGAACACCGCGTGGGCGTCCAAGGGTCTCGGGGACGCGCCCGGAAAATGCGCACGTCACCGACCAGTCCGGTCAACCCGAACAGTCAACCATAGCGGCTGGTGGGAATTCAAATCACCGCTTCTCGACGACCGCGCGCAGCGCCGCCTCCTCCTCCGAGCTCGCCCGCCCCTCGGAGACGCCCCCGACAATCGCCCGCGAGGACGTGGCCGGCGGGTGGGAGACGACGAGTTCTGTGTCGGCGGGCAGGAGCGCGCGGAGCGGGGCGTAGCGGGCGGGCTCGAGCGACTCGGTGCGCACCTCCACGATGTCGATGCGCTCGCCGACGCGGACGGCGGTGACCTGGTCGGGCGCGAGCACCGCGCGGACCTCGTCGACCGCGCGCAGGTGGGCGGCGACAGACGCGGGGGTGCTGGTGGGACCGAGCGAGATATAGGTGGGCCCGGCGCGCAGCAGGTCGATGCCGTTCTCCTGCATCTCGGGGACCAGCTCGGCGACCCGGTCGTAGGCCGCCGGTGCGGCGGAAACCTCGAGGCCGCGCGAGGAGGTGGTCCGGTAGTACTTCACGCGCTCGACATCGGGTCCTGCCAGGCGGGAGAGCATCTCCCCGGTGGGCGCATCCGCGACATCGCGGAGGTCGAATTCGGTGCCGTTCAGGAGCGGGAACACGCCGACGTTGAAGGAGGCCCCGCCGATCTCATCGTTGAGCTGCTGGTTCTCCCGCAGAAGAGCGAGCAGCGCGGCGAACTCGGCGTCGTCGGCCTCGAAGACCTCGGAACGCACCCACGGGGCCGTACCCAATCCGCCGATGGACACGGCGCTGTAGTTCAGGCGCTGGACGAAGCCCTTCTCCGCCGCCTGCAGGCGCATCTGGTCCACGACGGGCTGGGCATCGGGCATCCCACAGGCGACCAGGCCGACGAGTGCGGTGGCGACGGCGAAGAATGACTTCACTCCACGGAACATGCCTCAAGCCAAGCAGATCTTGCGCCGGAGCGCTTCTTTCCTGAGCGCAGTCTGACAGAATGGGCAGTGTGACTGAGACAACTCTCGACTCTGTGGTGGCCCTGCGCGAGGCCGTCGCCACCACCGGGTTCTCCACCGATCCGGGCGCGGCGGCGGAGGCGCAGGCGATCGTCGACCAGATCGACGACTACATCCTGCCCCGGCTGGCCAATATCGACGCCCCCCTGCTGGCCGTCGTCGGTGGCTCCACCGGCTCCGGAAAGTCGACGCTGGTCAACGCGCTCGTCGGCAAGCAGGTGTCCACGTCGGGGGTCATCCGCCCGACGACCCGACAGCCGGTGCTGGTGAGCCATCCCGGGGATGCGGCGTGGTTCCATTCGAGCCACGTGCTGCCGGGGCTGGCCCGCGAACAGGGCGAGCCCGGCGCGAATCCCGCGGCCACGTCCCTGCGGCTGGTGAGCACGGAGGCCATCAGCCCCGGTCTGGCGCTGCTCGACGCCCCCGATTTCGATTCCATCGACGACCGCAACCGCGCCCTGGCCTCCCAGCTGCTGGCGGCGGCGGACCTGTGGGTGTTCGTCACCACGCCCTCGCGCTACGCGGATCAGCTGGTGTGGAATTTCCTCCACGACGCCGCCGGCCGGGACATCGAGGTCATCGTGGTGCTCAACCGCGTCGACGAGGACGCGCTGGCCACCGTGCCGGATGACCTGCGCCGGATGATGGCCGACGCCGGGCTCGGCGACGCCACCATGTTTACGGTGCCGGACGCGGGGCAGGTGGAGGGGCTGCTGCCGGCGGCGCTCGTCGATACGCTGCGCCAGCACCTGGACCGTCTCGCCGAGGACGCCGCCGCGCGGCGCACGATGGCCGCGAAGACGGTGCTCGGCGCGTTGGGCAGCGTCAACGCCCGCGTGGCGGGGCTGGCCGCGACGAAGCAGCGGCAGGAGGAGTTCGCGGGGCTGCTCAGCGACGCCCTCGACGAGACCTACGACTCCGCGCGGCGCCACGTCATCGACGCCACCTCCGACGGCAACCTCCTGCGCCAGGAGGTGCTGCAGCGCTGGCAGGACTTCGTGGGCACCTCGGACGCCTTCCGCACCATCGAGCGCTGGTACTCCGCCGCGGTCGACGCGATCGGCAGCTTCTTCTCCGGCCGTCCCGCCCCGGTGCGGGAGGTGGAGACGGAGATCGAGGCCGGGCTGCACGCCGTCATCGTCGACGCCGCCGAGACCGCCGCCACCCGCAGCTGGTCGCACCTCGGTTCCGTCGCCCCGGAGCTGCGGGCCGCAGCGCACCCGGCACTCGCCCACGCCAGCCCCGGCATCAGCGAGCGCGCCGCGCAGCTGGTCCGCGACTGGCAGGCGGGGCTCGTCGAGACGATCCAGGCCACCGCCGGCGACAAGCGCATGAAGGCGCGCATCATGTCGCTGGGCCTCAACGTGGCCACCGTGGCGCTCATGCTCGTCGTCTTCGCCTCCACCGCGGGCCTGACGGGCGGGGAGATCGCCATCGCCGGCGGCTCCGCGGTCGTCGGCCAGAAGCTGCTGGAGACGATCTTCGGCGAGGAGGCCGTGCGCCGCATGGCCGCCCACGCCCGCGAGGATCTCGACGAGCGCACCACCGCGCTTCTCGACGCCGAGCGCGCCCGCTACTGGGACGTCACCGACGAACTCACCACGGGCACCTCCGCCCGCGCGCTCCTCGATGCCGCGAGCACGGCGGAGCGCGATGTCCGCACCCAGACGGGAGGGGCGTAGATGTTCCGCAGGAAGGCCAGCATCACCGAGCGACTCGAGGCCCTGCGGCAGGCCGCGGAGCTGGGCGAGGGACTCATCTCCCCCGCCGAGCACGCCGCCCTGGTCCGCGTCGCCGACGCCGCCTCCGAGCGGCGGGCCCTCTCGGGCGAGCACACCGTCATCGGTTTCTTCGGCGCCACCGGCTCCGGCAAGACCTCGCTGTTCAACGCCGTCGTGGGCGAGGACCTGGGGCTCACCGCCGCCCGGCGCCCCACCACCTCCTCCCCCCTGGCCGCCGTGTGGGACCCGCAGGGTTCGGAGGAACTGCTCGACTGGCTGCAGGTGGAGGACCGCCGCAACCGGCCCGGCGAGTTCGCCCCCGGGTCCGGCCCCGTCATCCTCCTCGACCTCCCCGACTTCGATTCGGTGGAGCCGGTGCACCGGGAGATCGCCACCCGGCTCGCCGGCCAGGTGGATGTGCTCGTGTGGGTGACCGACCCCGAAAAGTACGCCGACTCGATCATCCACGACCATTTCATCCGTCCGCACGCCTCCCACAGCGCGGTCACACTTGCCGTGCTCAACAAGTCCGACCGCCTCCCCGGGGAGGATGCGCGCCGCGTCGCCGCCTCGCTGGAACAGCTGCTTCTCGACGACGGCCTCAAGAAAGTCAAGGTCATCCGCACCTCCGCCCGCACCGGGGACGGGGTCGACGATCTGCGCCAGGCCATCGCGAAGGTGGCCTCCGCCCACTCCGCGCAGCAGTCCCGCATCGAGGCGGACCTGCAGACGGTGACCCGCCCCTTTGTGGCGAAGCAGAAGCTGTCGGAGGTCACCGCCATGGACAAGCGGCGTCTCGACGACCACCTCGCCGAGGCCGCCGGCGCCGACCGGCTGGCCGCGGTCACCGCCGCCGCCTACCGCAAGCGCCTCGGCCAGAAGACCGGCTGGCTGCTCACTTCCTGGCTGCTGCGCCTGCGCGCCGATCCCCTCAAGCGCCTGGGACTGCGGGAGGAGGCCGATGAGCTCGGCGTGCACCGCTCCTCCCTCCCCCAGCTCGACGCCTCCGGCCGCGCCGTGGCCAACCGCGGGGTCCGCGCCTATGCCGAGGCGGTCGCCGCGGGACTGCCCGAGCGCTGGGCGTCGGCGGTGGTGGATGAGACGGAGGCGATCGTCGATACGCTCCCTGAGGAGCTGGACCGCGCGGCGGCGCGCACGAAGTTGCCCGCGCAGCCCTCACGGGCGTGGGGCGTGTTCACGCTCATCCAGTGGCTGGCACTGCTCGCGGCGCTGGTGGGAATCGGCTGGTACCTGCTGGCGGCGTTCCTACCGGGCGTGCTCTATCCCTTCCTCGACGACATCATCCCCACGGTGGAGGGTTGGCCCATCCCGACGCTGCTCATCGTCGGCGGACTGTTGCTGGGCATCGTGTTGGGCATGTTCACGGGCGTGTTCGGCCTGGCGATCGGGTCGGGCGTGAAACACCGGACGCGGCGCGCGCTGCGCCGCGAGGTCGCCTCCATCTCCCAGACCCGCGTCGTCGAGCCGCTGCTGGCGGTGCGCTCGCGCTACCTGGAGTTCCTCGACGCCATCCGGAGGGCCGCCTAGGGTGGGGTGATGACACCCCGCACCCTCCTGCTCACGGGCCTGCTTTTCCAGATCGCGGTCATCGCGCTGTACGTGCTCGCCTCCCTGAGTCTGGCCGGGAGGGGCAATCCCTGGGTCGTGGCCGGGGCGGCCGGCATCGTCGGCAGCGTGATCTGCCTGGTGGGGGCGATCCGGGGCCGCGAGAAGCGGGCCCCGTTCATTCTGGGGGTGCTCGGCGCCCTGCTCAGCGGGATCGCCTGGGGCAGCTGGGTGGTGGTCGGGCTGACCTCCGAGCTGGGTGATCCGGTAATCAACATCACCGGGCTGCTCGTCGTCCCGGGCCTGGTGCTGGGGTTCATCGCCTGGGTCCTCACCAGCGCGCGGCCGGTCGAGCGCAGCGGCGCCTTGTGGTTCGGGCTGGCCTACGTGGTGCTCATCGGGGTGGAGATGGCGCTGCTCTTCTCCGGTGCCGAGCAGTCCTACCTGCTCATCACCCTGCTCTTCTTCGCGCTGGCCGCGTGGCAGGTGGGCCGGACCCACCTCAGCCCGGCCGAGCCCGCGCGCCTGTCCCGCACGCTGTCGCTCGTCGGCGGCTACCTGGTGCTGCTCACCTCGGTGTCGCTGCTGATGGGCCCGATGTTCGTGTTGCTGTGGGTCGGCGTGGGCCTCACGCTGTGGGCCGGGGTGGCGGAGCGCCGCTACTCGTAGCGCAGGGCCTCGATGGGGTCGAGGCGGGCGGCCTTGTTCGCCGGGTAGTAGCCGAAGAACAGGCCGATGCCGAGGGCGAAGAGCAGCGAGACCACCACCGCGCCCACCGGCGGCAGGACGAAGGCCCCCAGCATCTGCGCGCCGAGCATGCCCAGGCCGCCACCGAGCACCACGCCGATGAGGCCGCCGATGAGGCAGACGATCATCGCCTCGACGACGAACTGGGTACGGATCGCCCGGCGGGTGGCTCCCAGGGCCTTGCGCACGCCGATCTCGCGGGTACGTTCCGTGACGGTGATGAGCATGATGTTCATGACTCCGATGCCGCCGACGAGCAGGGAGATACCGCCGATGGCGGAGATGGCCACGCTCATCATCGACATCGTCTGGTTGAGCTGCTCCACCTCCTTCTTCATGTCCTGCACCTTGGCGTGGAAGTCGGGGTTGTCGGCGTAGCGGCGGTCCGCCCAGGCCTGCACGTCGCGGGACAGTTGCGCGGCGTCCGCCCCCGGGGCCACGCGGAGGCGGACCTGCTCGAAGGTGAGGGTCGGCTTCTTCGACACCCGGGTCTGGGCCGGGTAGGGGGCGTAGAGCAGGGCCTCGTCCATCGAGCCGACGAGGACGGAGGTCTTCCCGGACTTTCCGTAGGTGCCCACCACCTGGAAGGTGGAGTACTGCCCGTCGACCTCGACGTCGATGTCCTGCCCCAGCGCGGAGGAGGCGTCGCCGTTGAAGAAGGTGTCCACCAGTTCCGGCGAGATCACCGCGACCGCCCGGTCGCCGGTGATGTCGTCGGCGTTGAGCAGGCGCCCGGCGGTGAGGGGGTTCTTCTGCATGGCGATGTAGCCGTCGTTGACGAAGCTGAGGCGGGCCTTGCCGGTGGCCAGGCCACGGGTGAGGGTGCCGGAGTGGCTGCCGGCCTCGATGGCGACACCGTCGACGCGGTCCCGGAACTGGGTGCCCAGTTCGTCGACCATGTCCGGCGTGAGCTGGGAGGCGGCGTCGACCTGACGGGTCGAGGGGCCCGACCCCACCTCATCCCGGGACTGCACCTGGAGGGTGATGTCGTTGACGCCGAACTGCTCGAGGCTCTTCATCGTCTGGCTCTGCATCGCCTTGCCCAGGGTCATGATGGCGATGACGGAGGCGATGCCGATGATGACGCCGAGGAGGGTGAGCATCGACCGCATCTTGTTGGTGCGCAGGCTGCCCAGGGCCAGCCCGACGGATTCGCGCAGGTTCATGCGATGAGGCCGTCCTTCATGGTGATGATGCGCCCGGTCTCCTCGGCGAGTTCCGGGTTGTGGGTGATGAGCAGGATGGTCATGCCGTGGTCCCGGTGCAGCTCGTGGAAGAGGTCCATGACGAGGCGGCCGGTGGCCGAATCGAGGGCGCCGGTCGGTTCGTCGGCAAGCAGCAGGTCCGGGGAGTTGGCCAGGGAACGGGCGATGGCGACGCGCTGCTTCTGTCCGCCGGAGAGTTCGTTGGGCAGGTGGGAGACGCGCTCCCCCATGCCGACGAGCTCGAGGAGTTCGCGGGCGCGCTGGGCGCGTTCGCGGGGCGGGACGCCGGCGTACATCATGGGCATCTCGACGTTGCGGAGGGCGTCGATACGCCCGATGAGGTTGAAGTTCTGGAACACGAACCCGATCTTGCGGCTGCGCAGGCGGGCGAGTTCATCGTCGGGGACGCTGAGAACGTCGATGCCGTCGAGGTGGTAGGTGCCGGAGCTGGGCCGGTCGAGCAGGCCGATGATGTTCATCAGCGTCGATTTGCCGGAGCCGGAGGCACCGATGACGGAGACGAACTCGCCCTCCTCGATGTCGACGTCGCAGCCGTGGAGGATGGTGATCTCCGCGGGCGTGTCCTCGTTGAATCTCTTGACGATGTCGCGCATCTCGATCAGTGCGCTCACCCGACACGCACCTGCTGCCCGACGCTGTCGCGGTGGTTGGCGGCCTGCTTGAGCACCAGCTCGCCAGCCTTGACGCCGGTGACCGTCGCCTCGAAGTCGGTGAGGATGCCGATGGTCACCGGTACCTTCGTCACCTCGTGCTTGCCCCCGGCGGGGCGCAGGACGAGCACCGAGTGCTTGCCGTTGTCGTCGATGAGCGCCTCCCGCGGCACGGCCAGGGCCTTCTGCTCCTTCTCGGTGATGATCTGCGCCTTGGCGCTGCCACCGATGCGCAGGTCGTTGAGGTCCCCGGTGACCTCGATCTCGACGGGGAACTCCGGCCGCGGGGTCTGCCCGGCGGTCTCCGCCGGCGCGGCGGCCGCGACCGGGGAGACGGTGAGCACGCGGCCGCGGAATTCGCGGGTCCCGGTGGCCGGCGTGGTGAAGCTGACCTCGTCGCCCACGCTCACCCGCCCGGCCTCCAGCTCCTTGACGTTGGCCTTGAGGACGAGCCTGCCGGGATCCGCGATCGTGGCCAGCGGTCCGGCGGCGGCGGTGCCCTCCTTGGCGCCCACCGCGGTGACCACCCCGCTCATGGGGGCCCGGGCCTCCCGCGCGTTGACGTCGACCTGGAGGCGGCTCACCGACTGCCCCGCCGCGGACTGGGCCGCCGCGAGGCCGCGCCGCGCCTGCTCGACGGCGGTGGCGTTGGAGGCCAGCTGCTGCTGTACCCCGAGCCTCGTCGCCTCGAGGGCGACGGCGGCCTCCGTCTTCGCCGCGAAGGCCTGCGCCACGGCGCGCTGCTGGGTGGCCAGGTCCTGGTTGATACGCCGCAGGGTGATCTCGTAGTTCTCCTGCGCGGTGGTGAGGTTGCGCTGAGCACCCGCGTAACGCTGATCCGATTCCACCTCGGCGAGCACCGGGGTGATCGTGTCGGCCTCGGGGCCCAGCGCCGCGTTGACGGTCGCCATGCCCGCGCGCGCGGCCTCCACCGCGGCGGTGAACACGTTCCGACGCGCCGTGTCCACGGCGGCGGCCTGGGCGTGGACGTCGGCGTCCGCGCCCTGCTCGAGGTTGCCCCGCTTATCGACGAACACCTGCTCCGCCTCCCCGTACTGGCTCTCCGCCTGCCGCAGCGTGGCCTCCGCTGCGGTGATCTGCGGGTGCAGGCCCTGGTCGACGGACTCCTGCAGCTGCTGGTGCTGCAGGCGGGCCGATTCGACGGCGCTGAGGTTCGCGGCGTCGGTGGTCATCTGCTGGGCGAGCTGGGTGTCGATCTCCTTCTGCACGCCGGAGATGTCAATCTCCGCGAGGACCTGCCCCTCCTGGACGCGATCGCCGACGCGGACGTGCACCGTCTTCACCGCGCCGCTGAGGTGGGTGGTCAGCGCGACCTGGTGGCGGGATTCAAGTGTCGCGGTCACCGGCACCTTCGCGACAACCTCCTTCGGGCTCAGTTCGGTGTACTCGGAGGCCGGGATGCTGCGCTCCGAGCCGGAACGCAGCAGCGCCCAGGCGCCACCGGCGACGGCGAGACAGACGACAACCGCCAGGGCGATGAGGACCCGGCGGTCAGAAAGGAGAGGGAAACTTTTCACGTCATTGACCCTAGTGCGCCTATGGCTGCGAAAGCGTCAGGGTATCCCCGGATTTCGACCCTGATTGTCAGGAGCTTTCCGTGGGCACAGGGACACCCCCGCCGGTCACCCTCCCTCCCTTTTGGGAGAGCCCGAATGGGTACTAGGGTTATCTATATCTTCTTCCCCCTAGGAAACAATTAGTGTTCCTAAACGACTTTGCGAGAGGAGCCGAGCTCCATGGAGACTCCCCGGAACTCCTCCCGGGCCGCAGCACGCGAGATCACCAGCCAGAACCCTCCGCGCCGCACGTCACTCTCCTCCCCCTCCCTCTCCGTGGTCATCAGCGACGCCGTCGCCATCACCCTGGCGCTGCTCCTCCCCTCCCACTTCCTCGGCACGGCACCGATCGCCCCGGGAACCCATCTGGCGCTCATCCTGGCGGGCTGGATGCTGACCCTCACCGCCCTCGGCGTCCACTCCCCCGCCACTCTCGGGGGCCTGGCCGTCCCCTTCCGCCGCATCGTCCGCGCCTCGCTCCTCGCCTTCGGCGCCATCGCGCTTCTCGACGTCACCTTCCTGCAGACCCTGCCATCCATACTCTTCTCCCTCACTCTCCCCCTGGGCTTGGTGCTCATCGTGTTGGGACGGATGCTGGTGCAGAAGGCCACCATCCGACTGAGCGCACACGACCCGCGCATGAACAGTTACGTCGTCCTCGGCGCGGAAGGCGAGTCCGATCCCACCCTCGATCTTCTGGCACGGCGGGGCCGTGCAGGCGTCAACGTCGTGGGCCACATCTGCGCCGTGACGGCCCTGAAATCCGCCTGTCCCGTCGACCACATCCTCAGGGAGGTGCTCGCCCGGGACAGCGCCGGCATCCTCCTCTCCCCGCACTCCGGGCTCAGCGCCCAGCAGGTGCAGTCGCTGCGGTGGGCCCTGGAAGGCGCGGGCCGGACGCTGTCCTTCCTCCTGCCCATCCACGGAGTCTCCGGACAGCGCCTGCACGTGCAGGCGGGCCTGCGCCCCTCGGTCGTCGACATCACCCCCGCCCGCTATCACGGGGCGTACTTCCGCCTCAAGCGCTGCGGGGATGTCATCCTGGCGGGCCTCGGGCTCCTCGTCCTCGCCCCGGCGCTGCTCATCATCGCGCTGTGCATCAAGCTCTCCGACGGCGGGCCCGTCTTCTTCTCGCAGGTCCGGGTGGGCCGGCACGGCGAACACTTCACCATGTTCAAGTTCCGCACCATGCGTATCGACGCCGAGGAAGTCCTCCAGGACCTCCTGGAGAAGATGGAGCTGGAGCGCGACTGCGGGAACGAGGTGCTGTTCAAGCTGAAATGCGATCCCCGCGTCACGCGGGTGGGAGGCTTCCTCCGGCGCTACAGCCTCGACGAGCTGCCCCAGCTCCTCAACACCCTGCGCGGGGACATGACGCTCATCGGCCCGCGTCCCCCGCTCCCCCGGGAGGTCGCCGCCTACGAGCCGCAGGTGATGCGTAAGTTCCTGGTCAAGCCGGGCCTCACCGGACTGTGGCAGACGATGGGCCGCTCGACCCTGTCGTGGGAGGACTCCGTCTACCTCGACCTCTACTACGCCGAGAACTGCGGCCCCCTGCTCGACCTGCGGATCCTCCTGCGCACCATTCAGGCGGTGCTCTCCAAGGACGGGGCCTTCTGAGGTAACTCGCCTAAGCGGGGCGCGAGACCTCCAGGCAGGTGGGGCCGGGCGTCGCGCCGATCCGGCGGAGCGCCGCGACATACGTCCGGTGCTCGCGGAGGCTGGTGAGGGCGTCCAGGGTGTAGCGGCGCAGGAGGCGGCGGGGCTCGTGGAGGATCCGCCACGCCCACCCGAGCCGGAAGCGGTGGATCCAGGCGGGGAAGTACTGCTCCTTCCGGGAGAACTGGTCGATCCACCCGCCGGCGGTGCAGATCACCGCCGTGGGGAATTCCCGGTGCAGTTCGACGGCCACCTCGTCCTGCAGGCCCGCCCCCAGGCCGAGGACGATGACGTCGGGGGCGAATGCCCGCAGCTCCTCCGGGTCCCGCCGCAGCTGCTGCAGTTGCCCGAAACCGTCCCAGGCGCGGACGCGGTGGGCGTCGATACGCGTCGCGGCCGTCTCCGCCACCCCGGGCGCGGCGCCGATGAGCGCGACCGCGCTGCCCGGCGCGAGCACCTCGCGAAAGAAGACGGGAAGCACCAGGTCGGCCGAGGTCCGGCCCACGTCCCATCCCGCGCGGCGCAGCAGCAGCTGGAGCAGGGTGCCATCGATACCGATGCAGGTGACCTGGGCGAGCGCCCGCCAGTCCGCGTGTTGGATGGACCAGTGGTTCAGCCAGGTGACCACGGTCCCGGGCTGTGCGATTCGGTGGGCCAGGATGCGTACCGGATCATTGTTCATGGGACGAGCACCTCCGCGGAGAGTTCAAAGGTCAACGACGGCGTGGAGCGGTAGTTGAGGTGGGTCTCCACCGCGATGCGGTGGACCCCGGCCGAAAGCTCACTGAGGGGGATGTCGATGACGAGGGGGTCGCCGATGGCGGCGGCCGTACTCACGGCCGCGTCTGCGTACGTGAGATGGTCGACCACGCCCGGCGGGAGGCGCTTTCTCCCCACCTCCTGCCCGTTGAGGCGCACCAGGGCGCCGTCGTCCGCCCGGGCGCTGATCCGCAGATACGCCCCTGCCGGGGCGCGGGCGGGATCGAAAGTGACATCCTTGACGAAGTACGCCGTGCGCGGCCGCTGCGCCGCGGGAACGTCCAGCAGCGTGACGACGCCCGCGTGTCCCCACCCGATCGGGGCCACCCCCTGCGCCCAGGTCGACAGGTCCGCGTCGGTGTCCCACCCGAGGGGCGGGGCCTGCGTCTCGAAGCGGTAGGACCAGGTGGATCCCTCCGCGAGATGGAAGCGCTCCTCCGGCTCCGGGGCCGGGTTCGGGTCGGTGATGAGCAGGGAGGCGTCGAAGGACATGGTGGGGCTGGTCCGGAAGTTGAGGTGGGTCTCCGCGGCGAGCACGTTCCGGCCCGGCCGCAGCAGAGCAGAGGGGATGTCCACCCGGACGCGGGAGGCCTGCGCCGCCGACGTCGAGATCGCGGCATTCGCCCGCGTCCCCGCATCCACCGGCCCCTCCGCCATCCGGGTGCGGTGGAGTTCCTGGCCGTTGAGGTAGACCACGGCCCCGTCATCGGCGACGTAGTCGAGGGTGGCGGTGGTGAAGGCGGTGGGATCGGCGACGTGGAACTCGTGCGCGAACCACGTGGTGATCGGACGGGTGGCCGGCTCCGTGGGTGTGACCGCCGTGGCCAGGCCCGGGTCGCCGTAACCGATGGGCACCGCCCCCTGCGCCCAGGCGGAACGATCGGCGTCGAGGGTGTTCCAGTTCGCGGCGGGGGTGCCCTGGCTGTAGGAGTACTGCCACACGGCGCCACCGTCAATGAGGACCGGCGAGGACGGATCCTCCTCCCCCTCGCCGGGCGCCAGCCACACGGGTGTGGAGGCCGAACGGTTCCCGGCGGCGTCGACCGCCCGCACGAAGAAGCGGTCCTCGCCGCCCCGGGGGACCACGGCGGAGTCGCCGGGGGCGGTGGCGACGACGCGGTCGTCGCGAAGAATCTCGTAACCGACGGCGTCGGGGACGGTCGTCCACCGCAGGTGGACGGTGTCGGCGGTGACGCCGGAGGACCACACCCGGGCGGGCGTGTCCGGGGCGAGGGCGTCACGGGCGGGGTAGCGCACCCAGCCGCCGTTCCACTGCGCGGAATTCAGCGCGGTGCGCGATCCCACGAAGTCGCCGCCGACCCACAGGGCGCCGTCGGAGGCGAGGAAGAGGCTCCACGCCCCGGCGTTGTTCGACTGCAGCAGGTAGGGCGAGAATTCGCCGAGCTGCTGGCCCGTGCGGGCGTCCCAGGCCCCCAACCAGCGGATGGCGTCGACCCGGCTCCAGTCGGCGTTCATGTTCGGCCACAGATAGGCGCCCTCGTAGGTGTTGTGGGAGCAGTGGCAGCCCGCGTACGCGATGTCCCCGTCGGATTCGATCGCCTGGACGTCACCGCCGAGCTGCTTGGTGATCGACCCGGACACCCGCTCCAGCGAGGAGGGATCGAAACCGAAGAGGCTGTGCTCGGAGCCGCCGACGAACAGGAGCCCGCCGGTGTCCATGATGGCCTGCTGGTAGTTGCTGCGCTCGACGGAACTGCCGGTGAAGACCCAGTCGGAGGCAGGCAGCGCCCCCGGCTGCGTGGACAGCGCCGCCGCCTTCATGGCCGTGTTGCCCGCCGACCGGGTGAAGTAGCCCGCCGCGTAGAAGCGGTCCCCCGCCGCGGAGGCGTCTGTGTCAATATCGACGACCGTGCCGTTGAACTCGGGATTCCAGGAGCGGTCCGGGGTGCCGTCGAGGCGCACGCGCCCCGCCGCGCGGGAGTAGGAGTTGGCGACGTTGTTGGCGGACAGGTGGGTGAAGTTGCCGCCGACGTAGATGAACTCCCCGCCCAGCGCGAGCGAGGTGACGCTGACGATGCCGGAACTGAGGCGGCTGGTGATGTCGAGGGTCCAGCTCGGGTCGATCTCCCCGGTGACCGGGTCGAGCACCACCGTGGCCACGTGGCGTTGCCCGTTGACGTTCTTGAAGTCGCCGCCGACGAGCAGGCGGCCGTCGGGAAGCGCGAGCAGGGCCTTGACCTGGTTGTCGAACTCCACCCGGAAGCCCTCCCGCAGCTCGCCGGTGGCGGCGTCAAAGGCCGCCAGCGCGCTGCGCGGCTCCATCCGTCGGGAGGGCCGCTGCTCGGCGTGGGTGAAGTTGCCGCCCACGAACACCGTCCCCCCGATCTCCGCGAAGGCCTGCACCGGGGCGTTGCCCTCGGCCGTGCGGCCGTTGAGGTTGCCGGTGACACCCCAGGAGGTCGGCGAGGCGAAGTTGGAGGCCATCGCCCGTTGCGCCGTGGCCGCCGTGCCCTCGTCCGGGATACGCGCGAAGTTGTCCCCGGAACTGATCTGCGGTCGCAGGTAGAGCTCTGAATAAGGCAGGGGCGAGATACCGTTGCGGGACCACAGGTAGTTCCCGGGGCTGGTGGTGCCGCCCGGAACGCTCGTGCCGTAGCCGAAACCCAGGTGGTAGTCGCGGGACGCGGGCAGGGAGAGGTCAACGCGATTCCAGGCCGCATCGGTGCCGAAGCTCACCTCGAAGCGGGCCCCCGTGAGCCAGGGGCCGTTGTCGAAGCGGTAGCCGGCGACTATGTCCTCGGTGGGCAGCGCCCAGCTCCAGCCAGTCATGCGGGTGGGGCGCATATCCACCGTCTGCCAGCGGGTGCCGGCGCTGTCCCGGGCGCGGACCACCCGCATGCCCTCGGCCAGCCCGGAGACCGGCTTCCCGTCGAGAAGGCCGTCGATAGTCCGGGCGGGCAGCTGGGCGGGCGGGAAATCGGCGGGGCTGCGCCCGCGGCTCAGCAGCCTGCTCACGTCACCGCGTCCGTCCGGGAACCGCTCCCAGCCCTCCCGGCCCTGGCCGATGAGGACCCACCCGCCGCCGTCCATCTCCTGATCGCAGAAGAACTCCTGGGGCGCGGGCATCGTCGGGGTGAGCAGCCAGTAGGGCCCGCTGGGCAGCTCGGGGAAGTTCTGCTTGAGATCCCAGCAGGACCCGGCCGCGGTGGCGGGGCTCTGGCCGTTGCGCACCGGCGTCTGGGGCTGCGCGCGGGCCGGCGCGAGGACAGCGGCCACCAGGGCGAACAGGAGAACGCACGTGCCGAGGACGCGGAGCATGCGGTAGGTCAGGACAGCGTTCATGGGCAGCGGGGTCACCTCACGTCAAACGATGGCATCCTCCAGCCGCGGGCTGCGGGCTGCGGCCTGTGAGCCGGAGGGGCCGATTGCAGGGATTCTCGCACATTCGCCCGCACTTTCCGCTACTTGTCCGCACAATTTCTCGGCCCGTACCCCCGCGGCGCTCCCTCAGCTCCGGGAGCGCCGGGAAAGCAGCATCTCGCGCAGCCCGGCGAGGCGCAGCGCGTCGCGTGCGACCCAGCAGGCGCCGAGGAAGAACACCGCCCCGATTCCGGCGGCCAGCAGGAGGGTCCACAGGGACATCCCCCCTGCCCAGACGCTGAGCAACGCCGGAAACGCGCAGGTGAGCAGCACAATGAGGAGGGGCCGGAGCACCGTCCACAGGGGCGCCCGGATGCCGAGGAAGTGGTGGACCTCCCAGAGGGCGAGGGCGGCGTCGACAAGCATGCTCAGGGCCCACACCGCCGCCGCCCCCTCGATGCCCCACACCGGCACGACCAGCAGGTTGCCTGCCACGTTGATCGCCAGCACCACCAGCTTGTTGAACGCCGCCCACCCGCTGCGACCGCTCATGATGAGGAGGGAATGGATGTTGCCCGCCAGAAATGTCACCATCATTCCCACCGCCAGGATGCTCAGGGCGAGGGAGCCCGCGCGGAACTCCGGCCCCAGCAGTTCCAGGAACACCGGCGAGAACACCGCCAGCAGCACGTAGACGGGCGAGGCGACGAGCACCAGCCAGATCGTCGCGGTCACGTAGAGGTCGCGCGCTGCGTCGTCACGCCGCTGATGCAGCAACGAGGAGAAACGCGGCGAGACGACGACCCGCAGCGCGGCATCGACAACGAGCCCCGCCTGGATGAAGCGGGCGGCGCCGCCGTAGATGCCCGCGGCCTCGTCGCTGAGCAGCCAGCCGATGAGGAGGACGTCCACCCAGATGATGGCCTGTTCCAGCCCGGCGGAGGCCGTGCGGGGAGCAGCGAAGGAGAGGATGTCCCGCAGCTGCGCCCGCGTGGGCAGTACCCGTCCGCCGACTCCCCCCTCTGCGCGGCGGACATGACCCGCAACGAGCAGGGCCGCCACCAGACCCATGATGGCCAGCGGCAGGGCCCACGCCACCGACACCACCACCGCGGAGCCGGTCGCCACGGCCGCCACCGCCACCGCCGGGGGTCGCAGCGCCGGGATGGCGATGTTGCTCACCA
Source organism: Corynebacterium nasicanis (assembly GCF_042658165.1). Classification (NCBI taxonomy): domain Bacteria; kingdom Bacillati; phylum Actinomycetota; class Actinomycetes; order Mycobacteriales; family Corynebacteriaceae; genus Corynebacterium; species Corynebacterium nasicanis. The sequence goes on along the minus strand of NZ_JBHSQE010000009.1, from coordinate 501,029 downwards.
GCACGTACTCCTTCACCGACCCCAACGCCCGCAGGATCGCGGCGGCGATGATGACCAGCGCGCCCACCGGAAGGAACACCGCGAGCGCCCGCACCGAGGCCGACACCGGATTCCCCTCCCCCGGCCACAACAGCGGCGCCGCGAACTGGAGGCCCACCGCCAGCGCGGAACTGACCACGCCCGCCAGGAGGACGAAGGCCATGACGGTCGAGCGGATCCGCTGGACGTCATCGAGCCGGACCCGCGGGAGCAGGTAGATGGCGGTGGAGTCCAGTCCCACCTTGGCGAAGGCGAGGACGACGGCGAACACGCCCGTCGCCTGGAACACCACCCCGGTGCCCTCCGCGCCGAGCAGGCGCGTGATCACCACCGTGAGCAGGAAGCCCAGCGCCGCGCTGCTGGCGGATCCGAGAAAGCCGAGTCCGCCGCCGCGGACCAGCGAACGCCGCTCCTGCTCGTGTTCCTGCGGGAGGGATCCTCCGGGTGTCTCTGCAGTCATGGCCTTCGTCGATTCCGCAGGATGATGCCGCTCCCGCGATAGGATGTGGGCATCCGAGCACCCGCCAGTTCCCCGGGAGTCCCCATGTTGCGACACCGCGCCGCCGCCCTGGTCACCGTCACCGCAGTCTTCTTTCTGGGGGCCTGCGACGGCAGTTCCGGGTCCTCCGCCCCTCCCGCCTCGACCTCGGCGACCTCGGCGCCTACCGCGACGAGCACGGCGCCTGCCCCGGAGGTGACCCCGACCTCCACCGCGGTGACCTCCACGGTGGAAGCTCCGACACCCGACTCCCCGGCGGGCCCGGACGCGTCGGTCGTCGAGAATATCCTGCAGACCACGTGGGCGAGCCTGGGCGATCCCGGGGCGGAACTGGACTTGAGCCCCGTCCTCACCGGCACCGCCCTCGAGGACGTGCAGAACCAGCGCCAGGAATGGATCATCAACGAGTGGCACCAGGAGGGCATGGCGCGGATCGTCTCCACGGAGATCGAGCACACCGCGGATCCGGCCGTCGTTCTGGCCCGCGTCTGCGTGGATTCCGCGGGCGTCGAGGTCAAGGACGAGAACGGTGCCACGGTCAACTCCGACATCCCGCCGGAGGAACAGCGCTCGCTCATGCTGGCCACCTTCTCATTGGTCGAGGGCCGGTGGAAGCTCGCCGAGCGCCAGTTCCCGGACGATCCCCGCTGCTGAGCGCGGTATCCGGGCGCAGGCCCAGGGCGATGACGACGAAAGAGACCATGATCCCGGTCATCATGCCGTAGAAGATCGTCTCCACCACGGTGGCCAGGACGATCCCCCCGAGCACCGACCCCACCACGTCGCGGCGCTGCACCATGAGGAGGAAGGCCCCGAGGAGGAATCCCAGAAACAGCGCCGCCCCGACCACGCCATGGGAGTAGAGCACGGTCCACAGCTGCCCCTGGGTGCCCAGGGACGGCAACCAAGGCTCCTCCGCCGGGCGGGGCGAGCCGTAGCCGACGACGGGTGAGTGCCAGACGGCCTCCACCGTGGCCCGGTAGAGGGCGAGCCGGTCGACGGTGGAGTAGGTGGTGTCCACCCGGGCCAGCAATAAGGACCCCAACGGGGAGAGCAGCCACGCGGTCGCCGCCCCGGCCGCCACGGCGAGCCCGCCGAGGGCCGTGAGCACCCTCCCCCGCCGCACCGCCTGCAGCGCCACCCAGAGGAGGACGACGCCCAGGCCGATGAACATCCCTCGGTTGAGGGTGCTCAACGCCGGGTAGACGCTGGCGAGGACGACGAAAACCACCGGCCACCGCGCCCGCGTGTGCCACGCCAACCACAGGTGCAGAAGGACGAGCGGCAGCACGAGGGAGTAGACGTTGCCCCACGTGTTGGCGTAGAGGAAGGGCGCGACGGGCCGGACCGCCTGATCGATCCACGCCGCGGGGTTCCAGTGCGTCATCCGGCGGATGATCATCTGCTCGACGAGCTCGTTGCGCGCCAGGGAGGCCGGCATGACCCACGACGCCGGGGTGCGGATGACCGCCTGCGGGAAGGCCAGCGCCAGGTAGCCCACCGCGCTCATCCCCGCGAGGAACCACACCATCGCCCGGGTGACGTTCCATACGGTCAGGGAGTGTCGCGCGTGGTAGGTGTGCAGTGCCAGCAGGCCAGCGGAGATGTAGAGCAGGAGGCGGTAGACGGCGCCGATGAAGCGCCCGGCGGAATCATTCATCACCAGGGTCACCGCCACCCACGCGACGAAGAGGAACCACCACAGGAACACCGGGGGAATCCGCACTCCCCGGGCTCCCACCCACATCGCGAGGATAACTGCTCCCGCGATGATCCACACGAAGTCGCCGATCCCGAGGACCCACCACAGCACATAGGCCGCGAAGGGCAGCAGCACCGGTGCGGCGAGCCGGGCCGTCATCGCCCGTCCCCCGCCGGTCGGCGCAGACGCTCCCGCAGGTACAGGAAGGGCCCCTGCAGAAAGCCCCGGATTTCCGCCCGGCTGAGAGCGGCGGGCACGTCCTCGTCGCGGCCCTGCATGCGTTCGGTTCCCGGCGCGACACGTGCCAGCACAGCGGGGATGCGGCGCAGCAGGCGCGGGAGCTCACCCGGGTGCCGGAGCACCGCCGTGAGAAGCAGCGCCGCCATGCCCGTGCCGTTGCCGTGAATCTGCGCCTGCAGCCCCGCCATGTCCCGCCGGTGCACGTGGTGGACGACGGCGTCCGGGGTGTACACGATCGGCAGGCCGGCGCGCAGGACCCGGGCGAAGGCGTCGAGATCCTCCCCGCCGCGGGTCCGGGTGCCGGCCCCCAGGGATTCGTCGAAGTGTCCCAGGGCCGCCACCCCCGCCCGACTGAAGGCCATGGACACCCCGGCGCCGACCCGGGCCGTGGCGAAGGGGAACAACGGCCCGCCCTCCCCGGGCTCGCCCAGCTCGGCGATCCGAGCGCCGGGCGGGGTGAGCGACCACACCACCGGGGTGAGGCCCCGGGGGAACCCGCCCCGGGACTCGAAGAAGCGTTGGGGGCGGCTGAGCAGCTCAGCCGCGAACGCCGGGCCGGTGACCGCGCCGATCTCCCCTGCCGGCGCCGCGGCGAAGACGTCGAGGAGGGAGCCGAGCCACCGGGGGTCCGGCAGGGCGTCATCGTCGGTGAAGGCCACGACCTCACCGGTGGCTTCCTGCAGCCCCCGGTTGCGGGCGCGGGACAGGCCCGGGCGGGGTTCCGGAATGATGCGCAGGCGGGGATCCCGGTACCCGGCCAGCAGCCGGGGCACGTCGCCGGAGGAGGGATTGTTGTCCACCACGATGAGCTCGAGGTGTGGATGGCTCTGCCCGAGCACTGCCCGCACGGCCAGCGGCAACAGCGGGTTCTTGCCCAGGGTGCACAGCACGATCGTGGCCGGCAGGTCCCTTCCGCCGTCGAGGCGCCACCCGCGGGACGGCAGACCGGGGGGAGTCTCGGCCACGGCCCGTTCGGCGAAGCCCCGGGCGCCGTCGAGTGGGACGTGCGCGAGCGTCCTGCCCCGGCCGCGGACGAGCACCTCGGCCCGGGCCGCGTCCTCGTCGCCGGAGAGCACCGTCACTTCCCCGGTGTCCCTGTCCACCACCGCCACCAGGCTGCGCTGCGGGTCAGGATCCTCCGGGGCGGGAAGATCGCGGAGGAGCGCCTGCGTCCTGTCCACGCCGGACCTAGCTTTCGAGCCCAGTGGGCACGGCGGCGCGGGCGTCGGCGACGACGGCGCCCACCAGCGTGGCCCCCATCCCGCGGAGGTCCTCGGCCAGGCCGCGCAGCTCCGCCTTGGGCCAGGTCGGGGGCACCACGAGGACTCCCCGGCTCAGGCCCGCCAGGTCCCGCAGCACCTCCGCGCGCGCCTGGTTCAGGTCGATCCGCCGGGTGGGGCCGGCGGCAGCGAGGGCGTCGGCGGCGGCGCGGGCGTCGTAGTTGCGGTCGTCGACAAGCACGAGCAGCGGTGCCCCCGCGACGGTGCCGTGCTGGGCGATGGTCGCGGCGGCGTCCCAGCGGCGCGTGTCTCCATAAGGGCCCTGGGGCCGCAGCAGGTCGACCCCGAGCAGGTCGCGGACGTCATCGGCGTGGGAGGCGACCCGGTCCACGCGGTGCCGGACCGCCGCCATGACGACACCGGCGAACAGGCCGCCGAGAAGCCCGAGCGCGATGACGCGCCACAGGACGGGGGAGGTGGACACCTCGGCGCTGGAGGCGGGGGTGATGATCTCCCCGGCGCGGGTGCTCACATCGCTCCACGTCGCCCGGCGCTGCTGCAGGGCCAGGACACCGGCGTCGATCGTGTCGATGCGCACGGCGGTGGCGACATCCCCGGCGGGCGAGGAACGCACCAGTTCCCGCCGCTCCTGCTCGTACTGCGCGATCCGCTCGTCGATGCTCTCCACCATGGCTTCCGCCCGCTCGCTGACGAGAGTGCCGCGCACCTCCAGGTACGCGCGCGCCACGGCGTCGGCGCCGAGGATCGCCCGCTCGCGGTCGCTCGCCGCGTAGGACACCCCGAGGACGGAGCTCGAGGGATCTCCGGAGACCGAGAGGCCGGAGCCGATGTCCGAGGCGCGCCAGCCCGCGCCGAGATCGCGCGCCGCGCCCTCGGTGGTCAGCGCGGAGGCGGCGAGCTGCCGTTCGGTGGGAATGTCCACGAGGCTGGACACCGCCCGCCCCTCGGGCACGGGTTCGCTGCCCAGGGCCGTGATGTTCACCCGCGCGGTCGCGGTATAGGTCGGCGGTGTGAGGAGGAGATAGGCCACGCTGAGCACCAGTCCGAGGACCGTGCCCAGCAGGATCCACTTCCGGCGGCGCCGGAGGATCGTCGCGAAGAGGGAGCCGTCCAGGGAGTTGTCGCTGAACTCGGGTCCCGCATGTGTGACAGTCATTTCTGTGCCGCTCCTTGTCCGTGTCCTTGTCCGTGAATGTTCGCTGGCCGGTACCCACGGACCCAGGCGCTTCTCTCCCGCAGGCGGTGCCGCAGGAGGGGTCGGGCGGTGGGCGGGGCGTTGTCGATGGCGGTGAGCAGGCGCTCCCGGAAGGTCTGCAGGGCGCTCTCCCGCTCCTCGGGGGCGAGGTGGGCGAGCGTCACCAGGCGCGGCAGGCGCGCCCCGGTGAGCTGCTCGCTGAGGTCCGCGAAGGCCTCTGCCTGGAGCGGATCGTGCCACGAGCGCCGCGCCCACTCCGGGTCCGCCGTGATCTGCTGCGGGTGGTGCCGGTAGATGAGCGCGCTCAGGGGCAGGCGCCGTAGGCCGACGCCGGCCGCGGCCAGCCGCAGCCACAGGTCGTAGTCCTCCGCGGGCACGGCACGGTAGTTCCCCACGCGCTCAAGAGCTTCTCGACGCCCCACCATCGTCGGATGCGACACCGGGTTGGTCAGCAGCAGATGGAGGGGAAACGCCTGCGGGCCGATGCCGAGCGGGGCCCCCGGGACCAGGGTGCGCCCGGTGGAGCGCATGATCTGGGTGAACACCACATCCGTCCCGCGCCGCAGGGCCGGCAGGGACGTGGCGAAGCGCCAGGGCAGGGTGATGTCATCGGCGTCCATCCGGGCGACCACTGCCGAGTCGGTCTCCGCGAGCATGCCGTTGAGCGCGTGAGCGAGGCCCCCCGCCCCGGGGCGGGAGTCCACCCGCAGCCGGGGATCGACCACCCCTTTCCGCGTGCCTGCGGCCAGCGCCCGCTCGGCCGTGGCATCCGTCGAGCCGTCATCGAGCACGTGCAGCACGGCGTCGGCGGGCAGGGCGCGCAGGGTGGAGGAGACGGCCGTCGCGATGGTGGCGGCGGCGTTGCGCGCCGGGAGAAGCACCGTCAGGTGGGGCATGGTCTCATTCCTGCCCGCCGGAGGTATCCAGGGCCAGCAGATCCCGGTGGCGGCGGCGCAGGGAGATCGCCGAATGCGCCAGGGCCGTGAGCGCCAGGAGGGTGTAGACCGCCGCGAAGAGCGGGACCCAGCCCCACAACACGAAGGACCAGGTGAGGGTGCCGGGGTCGGTGGGCAGGAGGACCCAGGAGCGGAGGTCTCCCCCGCGGGTCTGGCGCCGCCCGGCCTTGCGTACGAAGGCCTCCGCGAGGATCTGGCTGAGGAACTGACCGCTGGTGACCAGGGAATAGGCCAGGGCGACAAGCGCCAGCCACCAGTGTTCGGGACGATGGAGCATGAGCGCCACGGCGGTCGCCACGTGCAGCGCCGGGGAGCGGAAGGCGTCGACGACGTGGTCGATCCACTCGCCGGTGCGCGACGCCGTGCCGGACAGCCGCGCCAGCTGCCCGTCGGCGGAGTCGAAGAGGTAGCCGGCTGCCAGGAGCGCGGCGACGGGCAGGCCGAGCATCGGGGACGGGGGGAACGCCAGCAGGAGGATCATCCCCGTCACCGACAGCGCCGCCGACATGGCGGTGACCATGTTGGGGGTCCAGTGCGAGGCGTAGCCGACGGCGGCCACCACGCGGGCGCCCCGGCGGTTGACCCAGCGCGTGTAGGCGGGAACACCCTCGCCTGTCTTCTGCGCCCCGTCGAGGGATTCCTTCGCCCAGCGGTAGCGCTCGCCCCAGCTACTCACCGCCGGGCCTCCCGCCTTCGGCCAGGTCCTTGAGCAGAAACTCGCGGAGCACCGAGGAGGAGGTCGTCGGGGTGTAGGGCAGGTAGACCACTTCGGCGCCCACCTCTGCGAGCTCGCGCTCGAGCCGGGCGCCCTTGTCCGTGCCCTTCCAGTCGTCGCCCTTGAAGAGGACGTCGAAGGGACGGCGCTGCCAGGCCAGGCGCTTGTCCTGGTCCCGGTCCTCGACGACCTCGTCGACGAAGCGCAGGCTGCGGACGATCTGCTTGCGCTCCTCGCAGGGGATGACCGGAAGCCGGCCCTTCATGCGCTGCAGCGAATCGTCGGTGGCCACGCCCACCACGAGGTGGGTGCACAGGTCGCGCGCCGCGATGAGGATGTTGATGTGCCCGACGTGCAGCATGTCGAAACCACCCGGGACGTAGCCCACCACGGAGCGGGCCTGCGACCCGGATTCGCTTGACATGAATACAATCCCCCTCGATAGGCGACAAAGTTATACATACGCTATCACCACCGGAATCGGACTCAGGCCCACGCACCTGTCTCTACATGAACAGGCCGGCCGCCTTCACCGCGGTCTGGAAGAGACCGAAGGCGAGGCTGGCACCGATGAACAGCGCCAGCACCAGGGACACGAGCGAGTGGACGGCGCCGGCGTTACCGCCCGTGCGCCCCGCTTCCTTGGCCTCGGCCTCGACCTGGAGGACGGCCTGGCGGTCGGCCTCGATCTTGGCCTCGACGATTTCGGGATCGACGAAGTGCTTCTCCGACACCGGACGGATGAGGAAGTTGGCGATGAAGCCCACGGCCAGGACACCGGCCATGATGTACAGGCTGAGCTGGTAGAGGTCCTGGCCCGACAGCCCCCGGGCGGCCTGGTTCTCGACGACCATGTTGACGATGAGCGGACCCGCGATGCCGGCCGCCGACCAGGCGGTGAGCAGACGCCCGTGGATGGCACCGACCTGGTAGACGCCGAACATGTCGCGCAGGTAGGCGGGGATCGTCGCGAAGCCGCCGCCGTAGAAGGACAGGATGACCAGCGCCGCGATGACGAACAGCGCCATGGACGACGCCCCGAGGGTGGCGATGAGCAGGTACATGAGCAGGCCGACGCCGAGGTAGACCATGTAGATGTTGCGGCGGCCGATCCAGTCCGACACCGACGACCACACGAAGCGGCCACCCATGTTGGTCAGGGACAGCAGCCCGACGAAGCCCGCGGCCGCGCCGGCGGCGATGTGCGGGAAGTAGTCGCCGATCATGGGGGCGGCGTTCTCCAGGATGCCGATACCGGCGGTGACGTTGGTGAAGAGCACGACCCACAGCAGCCAGAACTGCGGGGTGCGGATCGCCGTGTTGGCGGCGACGCTGCCCGCGGTCTGCATCGGCTTGGCCTGCGCGGTGGAGGAGTCATAGCCCTTGGGACGCCAGTCGGGGTGCGGGAGGCGGATGGCGTAGGCGCCGAGGGCGATGACGATGAGGTAGAGCACGGCCAGCGTGAGGAAGGTCTGCGGGAGACCATTCGCCAGCTGCGAGGTCTCGGTCCCGCCGCCGAAGAAGGCCATGAGCGAGTTCGACGCCGGGCTGGCGATGAGCGCACCGCCGCCGAAGCCCATGATGGCCAGGCCGGTGGCCAGGCCCGGGCGGTCGGGGAACCACTTCATCAGGGTCGACACCGGTGAGATGTACCCGATGCCCAGCCCGATACCGCCGATGAAGCCGTAGCCGAGATAGACCAGCCACAGTTGGCCGGAGTAGATGCCGAGGGTGGCCACAAAGAAGCCCACCACCCAGAATGCGCCGGACACCGCCATGGAGACGCGGGGTCCGACGCGCTCGACCCAGGTGCCGGCGATGGCAGAGGACAGGCCGAGCATGCCGATCGCCAGGGAGAAGATCCAGCCGACCGCGACCTCCCGGACCGCGAAGAAGTCCATGAGGGGCAGCTTGAAAACACTGAAGGCGTAGACCTGTCCGATCGACAGGTGGATGGCCAGGGCCGCTGGCGGGATCAGCCAGCGGTTGAATTCCGTGGGAGCAATGATGGCGCTCCGGGACATGAAGGACATGAAGTACCTCGTCATTGTCGAGACTAGAAGGGAGCGCGGGAATCCCGCACACTCTTGTGACTCGCGTCATATTACAAGGTCGGCATCTATTCTGCCCATGATTTGTATTATCAACGCAGAAACCCCGCACCGAAGTGCGGGGTTTCGACAGTCTCGGCGTCGATAAGCGAAGGGCTACTTGGCCTTCTCGACGATCTCGATGAGACGGAAGTGCTTGTCCTTGGACAGCGGGCGGGTCTCCTGGATGCGGACGCGGTCACCGATGCCGGCGATCTCGTCCTCATCGTGCGCCTTCACCTTGGAGTTGGTGCGCAGGATCTTGCCGTAGAGAGCGTGCTGCTTGCGATCCTCGAGCTCGACGACGATGGTCTTCTGCATCTTGTCAGAAACCACGTAGCCGGTGCGGATCTTGCGAGCGCCCTTCTCCTTCTTGTTCTCGTTCACGTTTGCCTCACTCATGATTTAAGCCTCAGCTCCCGGAACGACGGACAGGCCCAGCTCACGCTCGCGGATAACGGTGTAGATGCGGGCGATGTCGCGCTTGACCGTGCGAAGGCGACGGTTGTTGGTCAGCTGACCGGTGGCCAGCTGGAAGCGCAGGTTGAACAGCTCTTCCTTGGCCTCGTTCAGGCGGGTCTCCAGCTCAGCGGCGTCAAGCTCGCGGAACTCGAAAGCAGGGGTACCGGTTGCCATTAGAACTGGTCCTCCTTCTTGATGATGCGGACCTTGCAGGGCAGCTTCTGGCCGGCGCGGCGCAGAGCCTCGAGGGCGGTGGCCTCGTCCGGGTAGGACATCTCGAAGAGGATGCGACCCGGCTTGACGTTGGCGACCCACTTCTCGACGGCGCCCTTACCGGAACCCATACGCACACCGAGTGCCTTCTGGGTCAGCGGACGGTCCGGGAAGATGTTGATCCACACCTTGCCACCACGCTTGACGTGGCGGTTGATGGCGATACGTGCGGACTCGATCTGACGGTTGGTGACGTAGGCCGGCTCGAGAGCCTGGATGCCGTAGTCACCGAAGGTGATCCTGTTGCCGCCCTTGGACACGCCCGAACGGTGCGGACGGTGCTGGCGACGGAACTTCACGCGCTTGGGGATAAGCATTCTTAACCCTCCTGCTTCTGCTCGGCGCGCTGGCGACGCTGGCCGCCACGACGCGGGCGTGCGTTGCGGTCACCGCGGCCACGGCGCTCGGCCGGGGCGTTGATCTCGGACTCGCGACGGCCGCCGACGACGTCACCCTTGTAGATCCACACCTTGACGCCGATACGGCCGAAGGTGGTGTGGGCCTCTGCGGTGCCGTAGTCGATCTCGGCACGCAGGGTGTGCAGCGGGACGCGACCCTCGTGGTAGCGCTCGACGCGACCCATCTCGGCACCGCCGAGACGGCCGGCGCACACGACCTTGATGCCCTTGACCTGCGGCTGGCGCATGGCGGACTGGATGGCCTTACGCATGGCGCGACGGAACGCGACACGGTTGACCAGCTGCTCAGCGACGGACTGGGCGACCAGTGCGGCGTTGGCGTCGATGTTCTTGACCTCGAGGATGTTGAGGGCGACCATCTTGCCGGTGAGCTTCTCCAGCTCACGGCGGATGCGGTCGGCCTCAGCACCGCGACGACCGATCACGATGCCCGGGCGGGCGGTGTGAATGTCGACGCGGACGCGGTCACGGGTGCGCTCGATGACGACATCGGCGATACCGGCGCGCTCCAGTCCCTTGGACAGGAAGTCGCGGATCTTGATGTCCTCGGCGACGTAATCTGCGTAGCTCTTCTCGGCGAACCAGTGGGACTTCCAGTCGGAAGTGATGCCCAGCCGGAGGCCGTGAGGATGAATCTTCTGGCCCACTACTTGGCCCCTTCCTTCTGGCTCTCAACCACAACGGTGATGTGGCTGCTGCGCTTGCGGATCTGGAAAGCACGGCCCTGAGCGCGCGGCTGGAAACGACGCATGGTCGGTCCCTCGTTGGCGTAAGCCTCGGAGATGACCAGGGTGCGCGGGTCCAGGCCGAAGTTGTTCTCGGCGTTGGCGGCTGCGGAGGCGACAACCTTGGCGACTGCCTTGGCTGCGTCCTGCGGAGCGTACTTGAGGATCGCGAGTGCCTCGGAGACGGACTTGCCGCGGACGAGGTCCAGGACGCGACCGGCCTTCATCGAGGAGGTGCGGACGTACTTGGCCGTCGCGCGTGCGGAGGTGATGGTGTCACTCATCGCTATCGACGTCCCTTCTTGTCGTCCTTGATGTGACCCTTGAAGGTCTTGGTGGGTGCGAACTCGCCCAGCTTGTGGCCGACCATGGAGTCGTCCACGAACACCGGCACGTGCTTGCGGCCGTCGTGGACGGCGAAAGTGTGGCCGATGAAGTCCGGGAGAATCGTGGAGCGGCGGGACCAGGTCTTGATGACCTGCTTGGTGCCGGCCTCGTTCTGAGCATCCACCTTGTTGAGGAGGTGCTCATCGACGAACGGGCCCTTCTTAAGGCTGCGTGGCATATCGTTTACCTCCTCTTAGCGCTTCTTGTTGGACCGGCGACGACGCACGATCATGTTGTTGGAGTAGCGGTTCGGGTTGCGGGTGCGGCCTTCCTTCTGGCCCCACGGCGACACCGGGTGGCGGCCACCCGAGGTCTTGCCCTCGCCACCACCGTGCGGGTGGTCGACCGGGTTCATGACGACACCACGGACGGACGGGCGAACGCCCTTCCAGCGCATACGGCCAGCCTTGCCCCAGCGGATGTTGATCTGCTCGGCGTTGCCGACCTCGCCGACCGTGGCACGGCAGCGGATGTCGACGCGGCGGATCTCGGTGGACGGCATACGCAGAACCGCGTAGGTGCCCTCCTTACCCAGCAGCTGGATGGACGCACCAGCGGAACGTGCGAGCTTGGCGCCGGCGCCCGGCTTCAGCTCGACGTTGTGGATGGTGGTACCGGTCGGGATGTTGCGCAGCGGCAGGTTGTTGCCCACCTTGATGTCGGCGTTGGCGCCGGACTCGATGACGGTGCCCTGCTTCAGGCCCTTGGGGGCCAGGATGTAGCGCTTCTCGCCGTCGAAGTAGTGCAGCAGCGCGATGTTGGCGGTGCGGTTCGGGTCGTACTCGATGTGAGCGACCTTGGCCAGCACGCCGTCCTTGTCGTTACGACGGAAGTCGATGACGCGGTAGCGACGCTTGTGTCCGCCACCCTTGTGACGGGTGGTGATGTGGCCGTGCACGTTGCGGCCACCGGTCTTGTGGATCGGGCGCAGCAGAGACTTCTCCGGGGTCGAACGAGTGATCTCGTCGAACATGGAGACGGAGCTCTGGCGGCGACCCGGGGTTGTCGGCTTGTACTTACGAATAGCCATAATGTGTCCTTTTCTCTCGACCCTTAGGAGGCGGAGCCGCCGAAGATGTCGATGGAGTCGCTGCCCTCACGGAGAGTCACGTAGGCGCGCTTGGTGGCCTTGCGCTGACCGAAACCGGTGCGGGTGCGCTTGCGCTTGCCCTCACGGTTGGCGGTGTTGACGGAATCCACCTTCACGCCGAAGATCTGCTCCACGGCAATCTTGATCTGGGTCTTGTTGGAGGCCGGGTCGACGAGGAACGTGTAGACGTTCTGCTCCATCAGACCGTAGGACTTCTCCGAGACGACCGGCGCGATGATGATGTCGCGCGGGTTGGCGATCTTAGCCATTTAGTTCTCCTCCTGGTCCGCAACAGCGTTGCGGTTGATGAAGGCGTGCAGCGCCTCAACGGAGAACACGACGTCGTCCGACTTGAGGACGTCGTAGGTGTTGAGCTGGCCGGCATCCAGGATGTGGACGCCGGGCAGGTTGTTGGCGCTGCGGCGGGCGTTGAGGTCCTCGCGGCCGACAACCAGCAGAACCGACTTGCGGTCGGTCAGGCGCTCGATGAAGGTGCGTGCCGACTTGGTCGACGGAGCCTGGCCGGGGACGAGCTCGGTGATCACGTGGATACGTGCGTTCCGTGCGCGGTCGGTCAGGGCGCCTGCGAGTGCGGCGGCCTTCATCTTCTTGGGGGTGCGCTGGCTGTAGTCGCGCGGCTTCGGGCCGTGCGAGATGCCGCCGCCGGTGTAGTGCGGTGCGCGGATCGAGCCCTGACGGGCGCGGCCGGTTCCCTTCTGGCGGTACGGCTTGCGGCCACCACCACGGACCTCAGCACGGGTCTTGGTGGAGTGGGTGCCCTGGCGGGCGCCGGCGAGCTGGGCGTTGACGACCTGGTGCATCAGAGCGATGGACACCTCACGGTCGAAGATCTCGGCCGGCAGCTCAACCTGGCCGTCGGTCTTACCGTCAGCGGTGTGGACGTCGAGCTTCAGATTGGTCATGCGTGAGCACCGCCCTTCACTGCGGTCTTAACGGTCACGATGCCGCCCCGGTTGCCCGGGATTGCGCCCTTGATGAGCAGCAGGTTGGCATCGGCGTCAACCTTCTGAACCTTGAGGTTCTGGGTGGTGACGCGGTCAGTACCCATGCGGCCGGCCATGCGCTTGCCCTTGAAGATGCGACCCGGGGTCGCGGCAGCACCGATACCGCCGGGGCGGCGGTGGGCGGCCTGGTTACCGTGGGAGGCACCCTGACCGGCGAAGCCGTGGCGCTTCATGCCGCCGGCGAAGCCCTTACCCTTGGAGGTGCCGGTGACGTCGACGAACTTGACGCCGTCGAAGATCTCGACGGTGATGTCCTGTCCGAGCTCGTAGCCGGAGACGTCGTCCATGCGGATTTCCGTCACGTGGCGACGCGGGGTGACGCCGGCCTTCTTGTAGTGACCGGCGGCAGGCTTGTTGGCCTTGCGCGGGTCGATCTCGCCGTAGGCGATCTGGATGGCGTTGTAGCCATCGGTTTCCGTGGTGCGAATCTGGGTCACAACGCACGGCCCAGCCTCGACGACGGTGACCGGGATGACCCGGTTCTCCTCGTCGAAGATCTGGGTCATGCCGAGCTTGGTGCCCAGAATGCCCTTGATCTCGTTTTCACTCATTATTTATTCTCCGCCAAGTTTCTCGTCGATCACTGAATGTTCACGTCGACGCTGGCCGGAAGGTCGATGCGCATGAGGGCATCAACCGTCTTCGGCGTCGGGTCGAGGATGTCGATCAGGCGCTTGTGGGTGCGCATCTCGAAGTGCTCGCGAGAATCCTTGTACTTGTGGGGAGAACGAATAACGGCGTACACGTTCTTTTCGGTGGGCAACGGCACCGGGCCAACGACGCGGGCACCCGTACGGGTGACGGTCTCGACGATCTTCTTAGCGGATGCGTCGATCGCCTCGTGGTCGTAGGCCTTAAGCCGAATGCGGATTTTCTGTCCGGCCACGCTTATCCTCTTCCTCGCTTGTCCCACATCCTTGATGGAGCGGTGGGAATTCGCTTCTCGATTTCTCTATAACGTTGTCCGGGCTATGGGGCCTGGGCGCAACGCCAGTTACTGACTGCCATGACTGGCCGGGAGGTTCCGGGGTGAGACAAACAACATCACCGGGAGTGCTCCTGACGGGGTACAAGACCCGTTAGTCAAGTAGGAAGGGAACGTATATCTCGCGATAAGCGTGGGCCCTCGTGTACTGCCGCTGTTTATTTGCCATGCCCCTTCTCCGGTCTCCACTCTCGGGTGTGTCGAACCTTGACGGTGACCTTGACCCGATACGCGGAGCCTTCCCAGCCTGCCCTGACGGACTGCCTGACGAAGGTGTCATGTTCGCCTCACCAGCGACGATGTCTCCCAGGCTGCGCCCGGGCACATGTCGTGTTAAAGCAACCCATGTATTAAAGCACGTCACGCGCCGGAAACACAATCCGCCCGGGCAGAACTACTATGGGGATCACGCACACGTCGATAATGTTGCAGGAGTCACATCATGTCGGAGCTCAACCCCACCCTGCCCGCCGACTCCGGTCGGGGCGTCACCCTCATTGAGGATGTCGTGGTGTCCAAGATCGCCGGCCTCGCCGCCCGGGAGGTCTCGGGGGTCCACGCCCTGGGGGGCGCCGGCTCCCGCACCGTCGGTGGCCAGCAGTCGGGGGTCCACGTGGAGGTCGGCGAGCGGCAGGCCGCCGTGGACGTGGCCATCGTCGCGGAGTACGGGGTCGCCATCCATGACCTCGCCGAGGCGGTCCGCGGCAACATCATCACCGCCGTCGAGCGCATGACGGGTCTGCAGGTGACCGAGGTCAACGTCACGGTCCATGACGTCCACCTGGACCTCGGCCCAGAGGAGGAACCTGATGTCCGTTAGCGCCCCGCTCGCCGCGCGCATCGCCGCGGCGGTCCGGGCCGTGCCCGGGGTGGCCGACCTCCATGCGGGCCGCTACGGCGAGGTCGCCATGCTCTATCCCCGCCAGCGCGTATCCGGGCTCCGTCGGACCGCGCAGGCCCTCGAGGTCTACGTCGTCGTCGATCTCGCCGCCCCGCGTCCGCTGGCGGACATCGACGCGGAGGTCCGCGCCGTCATCGCCCCGCTTATCGACGCCCCCGTCACCCTCTGCTTCGCCGACGCCCGGGAGCCGGCGGCATGAACCACACGCGGACGGGTCTCATCCTCGGGCTGGCGCTGGCCTTCGCGGTGATCCTCGGCGGTTGGGCGGGCCTGTTCTGGGCGCTGCTCTTCGGCGGGCTCGGCGCCGCGCTCGGGGCGCATCTCGACGGCCGCCTCGACCTGCGCGCCCTGCTCCGGGGGCGTGAGTAGATGGCCGTGCGCATATCCGAGCGGGCGGTCAGCCGGATCGTCGCCGCCGCCGCCGATTCCGTCCCCGGCACCACCACGCTGGGACGCAGCCTGGCCGGGCGCACGTATCCGCGTTACGACGTCATCGTCGACGACCTCAGCGGGACCTGCTCCGTCGAGGCCTTCATCGCCGTCGTGTGGCCCGCGCCCCTGACCGCGGTGGCGACGACCGTGCGCCGCACCATCGCCGACTGGGTCACCGACATGACGGGGCTGACGGTCACGCAGGTCAACGTCGTCGTCGGGCCGGTGGTGCCGGATGTGCCGGTCACCGCCTCGGCCGTGGCGGCGCATCCCACGCGCCCCCGCCTGCGCCCGGTGAGCACTCCCCCGCCGCCCCGGCTGCGGCCCATCACGGTGAGGAGCCACCGTGTCCGGTAGAGCTCCCCGCGCGAATCCCTGGGCGCGCCATGTCGCCATTCTCATCGGGGTGGCCCTGTGCGGGGTCGCCGTGGTGTGCGGGCGCGAGATCTGGCTGCGCAACTCCACCTCGATCGACTGGGACACGTGGGTCGAGCCGGTCACCATGACCATCGGCAACGCCACCTTCCAGCCCTGGATGCTGCCCGCCGGCGCCGCCGCGGTGCTCCTCGGGCTCTTCCTGGTGTGGGTGGCCGTGCGTCCCCGGAGCCTCACCCACCGCGCGGTCCGTTCGGAGGCGTCACTGTGGATTCGCCCCGTGGACATCTCCCGGCTGCTCAGCGCCACCGCGCGCCGCGTGCCCGGTGTCGCCACCGCCCGGACGCATCTGTCGGGCAGCACGGCGCACGTCACGGTCACCGGCCATGAGGGCGACCTGGCCCCGCTGGTCGACAACGCACTCTCCCACACCACGACCGCCCTGGGGCTGGGCCTCACGGTGCGGGTGCGTCAGGTGGAGGCCGCCGAGTGAACCGCCGGATCAACTACTTCGACCGCATCGTGGTGCTGCTCGTCGGTCTGCTCATCCTCGCCGGCGGGGCGTGGGCCGTGGGGCTCTACCTCGACGTACCGCTCGCGCAGCGACTGACCGACATCATCAACTTCCCCGCCTGGCGGGCCGCCCCGGACCAGCCCTGGTTCGACTGGGCGCTGGCGGGGCTCATGGTGGTCAGCGCCCTCCTCGGCGGCTGGCTCATCGCCCTCAATGTCCGGCGCTACCGCCTCAGCCGCATCACCTCCCCGACCTCGGACGCATCCGGCACGATCACCCTCAACCTGGCCACGCTCGCCGGGGCCGTGGCCAAGGAGCTGGAGGAGCATCCGCGCGTGGACTCGGTGCTGCACAGCGTGACCGAGTACTGGAACCGCCCGACGATGACCATCACCGTCCGCGCGCGCCCCGGGGCGGACATCCTCGCGCTGCGCGAGACCCTCGAGGCCGCCGAGCGGGACGTCCGGGCGGCCATCCCCGGCATCGACGTGGACACCGTCTACCGGCTCCACCTGCTGCCGCCGGACGCTTAGGCCTCGACCACCAGGATCTGCCGCACCGCGGCGTAGTCCACCCCTCCCGGTTGCACGGTGAACGCCTCCCCGGGAGTGCAGCGCAGCAGCTGCTCCCAGGAGCGGGACTCCTGGCGCAGCTCCCGCCGCCCCGCCGCGAAGTGCTCGAGCGCCCCCGAGAGCAGAACCTGGGAATCATCCTCCAGGACAATGAGGTACACCGCGTCGCCCATCGCGCGCCGGCGAAGGCCGTCGAGGGAGGTCACGGAGGCGGTGGGGGTGGCGTCGAGAAGCGTGATGCGGCTGAGCACGCCGAGTCGGTGCTCGATGCCGTCCGCGGAGGTGAGCACGAGGGGACCGCCGACGACGGCGGTGCGCACCGTGGCGTAGTCCCACACGCCCGGCTGGGTGGTGACGCCGGGGCGCCGGGCGATGATCCGCCAAGGGTCGACCGTCACCCGGTGGGCGGGCTCTTCGGTCTGGAGGAGGTAGCGGGCGGTGACGCGGGCGTCGATAAGCGGCAGCTCCCCGGGGTGCTGCCGCTCGAGCTCGGCGAGTTCGCAGAGCAGGTCCTCATCGCTGGAGCCCCAACCGATGCCGCGGTTGGCCAGCATGGCGAACAGCGTCGCCAGTGACACGTCCGCCTGCCCTTCCCAGGCCCGGCGCACCGCGTCGAGCACCCGCGGATCGTGCATCAGAAACGGGCGGAGACGGTGTCCGAACCCGGGACGGCCTCGGCGAGGTCATTGCCCAGGGCGACGATGCGGTTGTCCGCGTCGACGTGGACGATGCGCGGCTCGTACTCCAGGGCCTCCTCGAGGGTGGCCTGCAGGTAGGAGATGAGGATGACGATGTCACCCGGGTGAATGAGGTGCGCGGCGGCACCGTTGATGCAGATCTCGCCCGTGCCGGGACGGCCGGTGATGACGTAGGTCTCCAGGCGGGCCCCGTTGGTGACGTCGACGATGGCGACCTTCTCCCCCTCGATGAGGCCGGCCGCGGCGAGCAGGTCAGCGTCCACCGTGACGGAGCCGACGTAATTGAGGTCGGCCTGCGTGACGGTGGCGCGGTGGATCTTGGCGCCGAGAATCGTTCTGAGCATGGGAAAGAAGATACCCCATGTATGCAGGAATCTGAAAGGGGCCGGTGGAAACAATTCCACCGGGCCCTTCAGGTCAGATCAGTAAGGTGACTTACTTCAGGATCTTGGTGACACGGCCAGCGCCGACGGTGCGGGAGCCCTCGCGGATAGCGAAGCGCAGGCCCTCGTCCATGGCGACCGGCTGGATCAGGGTGACAGTCATGTCGACGTTGTCGCCCGGCATGACCATCTCGGTGCCCTCCGGCAGCTTCACGACACCGGTGACGTCGGTGGTGCGGAAGTAGAACTGCGGGCGGTAGTTGTCGAAGAACGGGGTGTGGCGGCCGCCCTCGTCCTTGGACAGGACGTAGACGGAACCCTCGAACTCGGTGTGCGGGGAGTAAGCGCCCGGCTTGATGATGACCTGGCCGCGCTCGACGTCCTCGCGCTTGATGCCGCGGAGCAGCAGACCACAGTTGTCGCCGGCCTCGGTGTAGTCGAGAAGCTTACGGAACATCTCGATACCGGTGACGGTGGTGGTGGTGGACTTCTCCTTGATGCCGATGATCTCGACATCCTCGTTCACGTTGAGCTGACCGCGCTCGACGCGGCCGGTGACGACGGTGCCGCGACCGGTGATGGTGAAGATGTCCTCGACCGGCATCAGGAACGGCTTGTCGGTCTCGCGCTCCGGGTCCGGGATGGAGTCATCGCAGGCCTGCATGAGCTCGAGGACGGAGTCGACCCACTTCTCTTCGCCGTTGAGGGCGCCGAGAGCGGAGATGTGGATGATCGGGGCATCCTCGTCGTAGTCCTGCTCAGCCAGCAGCTCGCGGACCTCCATCTCGACGAGCTCGATGATCTCCTCATCGTCGACCATGTCGCACTTGTTCAGTGCCACGAGGATGTAGGGGACGCCGACCTGGCGAGCCAGCAGCACGTGCTCGCGGGTCTGCGGCATCGGGCCGTCGGTAGCGGCGACCACGAGGATGGCACCGTCCATCTGGGCTGCGCCGGTGATCATGTTCTTGATGTAGTCGGCGTGACCCGGGGCATCGACGTGAGCGTAGTGACGCTTCTCGGTCTGGTACTCCACGTGGGAGATGTTGATCGTGATGCCACGCTCCTTCTCCTCCGGCGCCTTATCGATGGCGTCGTAGGCGAAGGACTCGTTGAGGTCCGGGTACTTGTCGGCCAGAACCTTGGTGATGGCGGCAGTGGTGGTGGTCTTGCCGTGGTCGACGTGACCGATGGTGCCGATGTTGACGTGGGGCTTCGTACGCTCGAACTTCGCCTTTGCCACTGTATGTCCTCCTGGACTTCATGGTGGCTACGACCTTCGCAGCCACGTGGTTGACTTTCGCCATGCCGGAACAAGCCGGTGGCGTTTCACATTGTGCCAGTTACACGATCCTAGATTTCCACCGCCGTTTTTTCAAACCGCGGCCGACTAGATCACACGGTGGGTAACGGCCGGCTCAGCCGACACCTCATCGGTGCCTGCTCAGCGCGACCGCTACCCAGCCTGCTTATTGACGCCGGCACGGGGCGTCGATAAGCAACCGGGCAGAGCCCTTAAGCGCCGGTGCGCTCGGAGATGATCGCCTCGGAGACGCTGGAGGGGACCTCCGCGTAGGAGTCGAACACCATGGAGTAGTTCGCGCGGCCCTGGGTCTTGGAACGCAGGTCACCGACGTAACCGAACATCTCGGACAGCGGAACCTTGGCCTTGACGACCTTGGCGCCGGTGCGGTCCTCCATGGCATTGACCTGGCCACGGCGGGAGTTGATGTCACCGATGACATCACCCATGTACTCCTCCGGGGTGATGACCTCGACGGCCATGAGCGGCTCGAGGAGAACCGGCTTCGCCTTGGCGACGGCCTCCTTCAGCGCCTGGGAACCGGCGATCTTGAACGCCATCTCCGAGGAGTCGACGTCGTGGTACTGACCGTCGATGAGGGTGGCCTTGATGTTCACCAGCGGGTAGCCGGCGAGGTAGCCGTACTGCATCGCGTCCTGGATGCCGGCGTCGACCGAGGGGATGTACTCCTTCGGGATACGACCACCGGTGACGGCGTTGTTGAAGAAGTACAGCGGGGACTGGCCCTCCTCGAGCTCATCCTCGCCCGGAGCGTAGGGCTCGATGCCGATGATGACCTTCGCGAACTGACCCGAACCACCGGTCTGCTTCTTGTGGGTGTACTCGAGCTTCTCGACGGGCTTGCGGATGGTCTCGCGGTACGCGACCTGCGGGGCACCCACGTTGGCCTCGACCTTGAACTCGCGCTTCATGCGGTCGACGAGGACGTCGAGGTGCAGCTCGCCCATGCCGCCGATGACGGTCTGGCCGGACTCCTCGTCGAGCTCGACGGTGAAGGTCGGGTCCTCTTCGGCGAGCTTGCCGATGGCGACGCCGAGCTTCTCCTGGTCGGCCTTGGTCTTCGGCTCGATGGAGACCTTGATGACCGGGTCCGGGAAGTCCATGGACTCGAGGATGATCTGAGCGTCAGAGGCGCAGAGGGTGTCACCGGTGGTGGTGTCCTTCAGGCCGATGAACGCGTAGATGTTGCCGGCGAGGGCCTCCTCGACCGGGTTCTCCTTGTTGGCGTGCATCTGGAAGAGCTTGCCGATGCGCTCGCGCTTGCCCTTGGTGGAGTTCTGGACCTGATCGCCCGGCTCCACGCGGCCGGAGTAGACGCGCACGAAGGTCAGCTTGCCGAAGAACGGGTGAGCAGCGATCTTGAAGGCCAGCGCCGAGAAGGGCTCGTCGACGGAGGGCTTACGGGCGATCTTCTCTTCCGGGTCGTTGACGGCGGAGCCGATGACCTCGCCGACGTCCAGCGGGCTGGGGAGGTAGGCAACAGCGGCGTCGAGCAGCGGCTGGACACCCTTGTTGCGGTAGGCGGTGCCACAGAAGACCGGGTAGATCTCCGAGTTGACGACCATCTTGCGGATGGCGCCCTGGATCTCTTCCTTGGTCAGCTCCTCGCCGCCGAAGTACTTCTCCATGAGGGCCTCGTCGGACTCAGCGACGGTCTCGAGCAGCTTCTCGCGGTACTCCTCGGCGCGCTCCTGCAGGTCAGCCGGGATCTCCTCGACGGTGGCCTCGGTGCCGATCTCGGTCTTGCCGCGCCAGGTCAGCGCCTTCATGTCAACGAGGTCGACGACGCCGTCGAAGTCATCCTCAGCGCCGATCGGCAGCTGCATGACCAGCGGCTTGGCGCCCAGGCGGTCGACGATGGTGCCGACGGTGTAGTAGAAGTCAGCGCCCAGCTTGTCCATCTTGTTGACGAAGCAGATACGCGGGACGTCGTACTTGGTGGCCTGACGCCAGACCTGCTCGGACTGCGGCTCCACGCCCTCCTTGCCGTCGAAGACGGCGATGGCGCCATCGAGAACACGCAGGGAACGCTCCACCTCGACGGTGAAGTCGACGTGACCCGGGGTGTCGATGATGTTGATCTGGTTGTTGTCCCAGAAACAGGTGACCGCAGCGGAGGTGATGGTGATACCGCGCTCCTTCTCCTGCTCCATCCAGTCCGTGGTGGCGCCACCGTCGTGGGTCTCGCCGACCTTACGGTTGATACCGGTGTAGAAGAGAATGCGCTCGGTCGTGGTGGTCTTACCGGCATCGATGTGGGCCATGATGCCGATGTTGCGGACCTTGTTCAGATCCTTAAGCACTTCTTGTGCCACAGTCTTACCCCAACTTGTAGATCTCCGACGCCCGGGCGGACGCCGTCATGTGGATAGTTCTCGTTCAATACTGCCATTGAATGGCCGTACTGGCATCTGTCGCCGACACACCAGTTTACGGCACCAGCAGCTCATCGTGGAGGGTGAATTCCCTCGGAGACACCGAAGGCCCAACGATCAGTCGCTTCAGGGCCGTCCGGGACGGCGGAAAGCAACTGTCGATTGGGCCATCGAGGTGTATCCCTGTACTACCAGCGGTAGTGGGCGAAGGCGCGGTTGGCCTCGGCCATCTTGTGGACGTCCTCGCGGCGCTTCACGGAGGCACCGAGACCGTTGGACGCATCCAGGATCTCGTTGGCGAGACGGTCGATCATGGTGTTCTCACGACGCTGACGGGTGAAGGTGACCAGCCACCGGAGAGCCAGGGTGTTGGCGCGGCCCGGACGGACCTCCACCGGCACCTGGTAGGTGGCGCCACCGACGCGGCGGGAGCGGACCTCGAGGTCCGGGCGGATGTTGCCCAGAGCCTTCTCGAGGGTGCCGACCGGATCGGTGCCGGTCTTCTCACGGCAGGCCTCGAGGGCGCCGTAGACGATACGCTCAGCGGTGGACTTCTTGCCGTCGAGCAGCACCTTGTTGACGAGCTGGGTCACAACCTCAGAGCTGTAGACCGGGTCCTTGACGACCGGACGCTCGGGAGCACGGTTCTTACGCATTGTTTACTGTCCCTTCTTGGCGCCGTAGCGGGAGCGGGCCTGCTTGCGGTCCTTGACACCCTGGGTGTCGAGGGTGCCGCGCACGATCTTGTAGCGGACACCCGGGAGGTCCTTCACGCGACCGCCGCGGACGAGCACCATGGAGTGCTCCTGCAGGTTGTGGCCCTCACCCGGGATGTAGGCGGAGACCTCGACGCCGGTGGTCAGGCGCACGCGGGCGACCTTACGCAGAGCGGAGTTCGGCTTCTTCGGGGTGGTGGTGTAGACACGGGTGCACACGCCGCGACGCTGCGGGGAACCCTTCAGTGCCGCGGAGTTGACCTTCGCGGTCTTGTCGTGGCGACCCTTGCGGATCAGCTGCTGAATAGTGGGCATAACCGTCTTTCTGTGTTGATCGGCATATCCGGCCGGATAGGCCGACCGAGAGATTTCGGAAGATTCTTCGCCTTGACGCCCATGATCCGCACGTGCTTTTAAACGTGGGCAACCCAGTCAGCCGCTCTCGCTGGCCTACCGGGAGGAAGTAAGGCTCCCACCATGAAGACGTGGGACTGGGGAGAACTGTACCGGAATCCCCCTGCGGTTCCCAAATCCCTCTGTACTCGACCGCGATTCCCGTACTTTGGGAGGCAAACACATTTTAAGGAGTGCATCCATGAGAACGTTCCTCAAGGTGATCGCGGCGCTGGTGGCCGTGCTCGTTCTTCTTCTCCTGACGGTCTGGGGCGTGCGCACCTACAACATCAACCACTACGCCTTCCCCGGCCCCGACGTCACCGACCGCACCCAGGCGCTCAGCCACGGCGGCGCGGCTGTCGACGGCGAGTACCTGCGGGGTATCCACTACTCCCCCACCACCCCTGACGTCGCGCGCCCGGGCACGGTCATCGTCTTCGGCGGCTCCGAGGGCAGCGCCGGCGACGCCCAGGCCCGCCAGCTCGCCGAGCACGGCCACGAGGTGCTCGCCCTCTACTTCTTCGGGCAGTCCGGCCAGCAGGAGTACCTCTCCGAGGTACCACTGGAGTTCTTCCGGGAGGCCCTCGACTGGGTGGAACAGCACCAGGCCCACCCCGGGCCGCTGACGGTCATCGGCACCTCCAAGGGTGCGGAGCTGACCGCCAACCTCGCGGCCCGCTACCCGGAGATCGACCACATCGTGCTCTACACACCCGCCGAGTACACCTACGCGGGCCTGCAGTTCGAGTCCCAGGAGCAGACCAGCAGCTTCACCTGGCAGGGGCAGCCGGTGCCTTTCGCGCAGTTCCCCTTCGACCCGGGCATGGTCGCCCGGACCATCATCGGCCTGCCCGTCTCCTATCGCGCGAACTATGAGGAGGCCGCGCGGGAGGCCCTGGAGCAGGCCCGCATCGACATCTCCTCCTTCGCCGGGGACGGCCTCCTCTTCGCCGGGGACGCCGACGCCATGTGGCAGGGGGATGTCGCCGCGCGGGCGTTGGCCGCGCAGAATCCCCGCCTGGAACCCCACATCTTCCCCGCGGCCGGCCATCTCTTCTCCACCGATATCACCGAGTACGGCAATAGCTGGGAGACCATGCTCGGCGGCACGCCCGAGGCCAACCGGCACGCGAAGGAGGAGTCCGACCGGCTTCTGCTGGCCAGCCTCGAGCGCTGGCACGCCGTACCATCGGGTTCATGAACACCCCCGATCCGCACCGTATCCGAGCCAGCGACGACGACCGGCAGCGCGCCGCCAACGCCCTCAGCGCGGCCTTCTCCCAGGGCCAGCTCGACTACCGCGAGTTCGAGGAGCGTTCCCAGACGGTCTGGGCCACGAAGTACCTCGACGAGCTGGCGCTCCCGCTGGCCGATCTCTTCCCGGATCCCGCCGCCGTCCTCCAGCAGCGCGTGCCGGCCGTGCGCCCCGACCACACACCGCAGGTCACGCAGGTGACCGGGGAGCCCGGCGGCGACGCCTTCAGCCTCGCCATCATGGGTGGCTCCGAGCGCGCCGGCGACTGGCTCTGCGCGCCGACCCACACCTCCCTGGCGATCATGGGTGGCACCGGCATCGATCTGCGGCAGGCCCGCCTCGGCTCCCGGGAGACGGTCATCAACGCCATCGCCGTCATGGGTGGAATCGAGATCATCGTCCCCGAGGACGTCCACATCATCAGCGACGGCGTCGGCATCATGGGCGGCTTCGGGGTCACCGACGACAAGAGCGTCACCCTCCGCCGCGAGGACGTCCCCGCCGACGCCCCCGTCATCCGCTTCCGCGGCCTGGCACTCATGGGTGGCGTGGGTGTCACCCGCAAGGCGCGCGGCGCCCGATAGAAAGGCAATCCCCATGTCCCGTACCTACCTCGTCACCGGTTCCGCCAGCGGCATCGGCGCCGCCACTTCCGAGCTCCTCACCGCCCAGGGGCATCAGGTCATCGGCGTCGACCTCCGCGACGCCGACATCACCGCCGACCTTTCCACCGGGGAAGGCCGCCAGCACATGATCGACGCGGCACGCGAGCTCTCGCAGGGGCGTCTCGACGCCGTCATCGCCAACGCCGGCATCTCCGCCCCCATCCCCGCGACCGTGCAGGTCAACTACTTCGGCGCCCTCGCCACCCTGGAAGGGCTCCGGCCGCTGCTGCTCGCCTCCGATGCCCCGCGCGCCGTCGTCACCGCCTCCATGGCCTCCCTCCAACCGGCCGACGAGGAGCTGCTCGCCGCGCTTATCGACGCCAACGAGGAGGCCGCCATCACCCGCGGCCAGGCCCTCGCGGACGCCGGGCCCGAGGTCGGCTACCTCAACTACTCCACCTCCAAGCAGGCCATCGCCCGCTGGGTGAGAAAGAACGCCCCCACCCCGGAATGGGCCGGGGCCGGCATCCCCCTCAACGCGATCGCCCCGGGAGTGGTCCTCTCCCCCATGACGGAGCCGCTGGTGAATTCCCCGGAGGGCCGCGCCCAACTCGAGGAGCAGGTCCCCATGCCCCTCAACGGGTGGATGCCAGCGGAGTCCGCGGCAGAACTCCTCTCCTGGCTTTCCTCCCCTGCCAACACCCACCTCTGCGGTCAGGTCATCTTCATCGACGGCGGTGTTGACGCTATTTTCCGGGGCGACACCACCTGGTGACCCCCTCCCCCCTTGGGTTGGCACGTGAACCACACCCACCCCACCCCGCGACCTGGGGTTATGGCGCAGGGACCATTACCTCACGTGCCAACGCAAGGTGGCCCCCCTCCCCCTTGGGTTGGCACGTGAACCACACCCACCCCACCCCGCGACCTGGGGTTATGGCGTAGGGCCCAGAAGTTCACGTGCCAACGCAAGGTGGCACCAATGCGAAACCCCCGACACCAGGTCGGGGGTTTCGGTCGTGCGGAACTACATCTGGAAGTCCTCGTCCAGCGGGACGGAGGCGCCGGTGAACTCGGCGTAGCCGTCGTCACCGTAGATGGAGTCACCGTAGGTCGGGATCGAGTAGGCCGCGTTGCGGGCCGCCTCGGTCGGCTTGACCTGGATG
Organism: Corynebacterium nasicanis; assembly: GCF_042658165.1. Taxonomy (NCBI): domain Bacteria; kingdom Bacillati; phylum Actinomycetota; class Actinomycetes; order Mycobacteriales; family Corynebacteriaceae; genus Corynebacterium; species Corynebacterium nasicanis. The sequence continues at coordinate 475,274 of NZ_JBHSQE010000009.1, read as the reverse complement.
TTGCGGTAGCGGGAGATACCGGTACCGGCCGGGATCAGCTTACCGATGATCACGTTCTCCTTGAGACCGATGAGCTGGTCGGAGCGCTTGTTGATCGCGGCGTCGGTAAGGACACGCGTGGTCTCCTGGAACGACGCGGCGGACAGCCAGGACTCCGTGGCCAGCGAGGCCTTGGTGATGCCCATGATCTGGTCGCGCAGCTCGGCCGGCTGGCCGCCCTCGGCGCGGACCGCCGCGTTGATGCGGCGGGCCTCGGTGAGGTCGACGAGGGTTCCGGGGAGGAACTCGGTGGAACCGGCGTCGATGACGGTACCGCGGCGCAGCATCTGGCGGATGATGATCTCGATGTGCTTGTCGTGGATGGCCACACCCTGGGTGCGGTACACGGCCTGCACTTCGTCGATGAGGTGCTTCTCGACACCGCGACGACGCAGGACGCGCAGGACGTCATGCGGGTCGGCGGGGCCGCGGAGCAGGCGGTCGCCCAGCTCGACGTGGTCACCGTCGCGCAGGGTGCGCTCGATGAACACGGCGGGGTTGTTGTCCATGGGGACCTTGACCTGGGCGAGACCCTGTCGCTTGGACAGCTTCTCGTAGATCTTCTCCTCGTTGCCGTCGTCGGAGGTGAGGATGAGCTTGTAGAAGTTGCCGTCATCCTCGAGAGCGACGGTGCCGGAGAACTCCGCGATCGGGGAGGCGTTCTTCGGCACGCGGGCCTCGAACAGCTCCTGGACACGCGGAAGACCGCCGGTGATGTCGCCACCGACACCACCCTGGTGGAAGGTACGCATGGTCAGCTGGGTACCGGGCTCACCGATCGACTGGGCGGCGACGATGCCGACGGCCTCGCCGATGTCGACCAGCTGGCCGGAGGCCATGGACTTGCCGTAGCACTTGGCGCAGACACCGGTGTGGGTCTGGCAGGTGAGCACGGAGCGCACCTTGACCTCGGCGATGCCGAGCTCAACAAGCTTATCGACGGCCTCATCGGTGAGGTCGGAACCGGCCTCGAAGAGGACGGCACCGGACTCGTCGGTGACCTCGGTGGCGAAGACTCGTCCGGAGACGGAGGTCTCCACCAGCGGGTGCTCGCGGTAGCCGGAGACGTTGCCGTCGGCGTCCTTGACGGGCACGGCGACCGGGACGCGGACACCCTGGCGGGTGCCGCAGTCGTCCTCGCGGACGATGACGTCCTGGGCGACGTCGACAAGACGACGGGTGAGGTAACCGGAGTCGGCGGTACGCAGGGCGGTATCTGCCAGGCCCTTACGGGAACCGTGGGAGTTGTTGAAGTACTCCAGAACCGACAGGCCCTCACGGAAGGAGGTCTTGATCGGGCGGGTGATGTAGTCACCCTTGGAGTTCACGACCATGCCCTTCATGCCGGCCAGGGTCCAGATCTGACGCATGTTGCCGGCGGCGCCGGACTTCACGATCATCGGGATCGGGTTGTCGTCGGGGTAGAGCTCCTCGACGGCCTTACCGACCTTGTTCGTGGCGTCCTGCCACAGCTCGACGAGACGGTCGTAGCGGTCGCGCTCACGCAGCGCGCCCATGACCCAGAACTTGCGCTCGATCTCGCGGGCCTCGGCCTCGTAACGCTCGAGGATCTCCTCCTTGTTGGGGAGGACCAGAACGTCGGACATGGCGATGGTGACGCCGGAACGGGTCGCCCAGTAGAAGCCGGCGTCCTTCATCTTGTCCATGGTCTGGGACACGGTGATCATCGGGTACTTGGCGGCGAGATCGTTGATCACGTCGCCGAGCATGATGAAGCCCGTGCCGCCGCCCTTACGGACCATGACGCCCTCGAGGTACGGGTAGTTCCACGGCAGCAGCTCGTTGAACATGACGCGACCCAGGGTGGTCTCGGCGGTCCAGACCTGGCCCTGCTCCCAGCCGTCGGGGAACTGCTCGGCCTCGATGTCGGCCGGCGGACGCAGGTGCGAGATGCGGACGCGGATCGGCGCCTGCAGACCCAGGACACCCAGGTCACGGGCCATGATGGCCTCGGCGAAGGACGAGTAGACGCCCCGCTCCGGGCCCTCGGAATCGGCCGGACGGTAACCGCCCTGGCCGCCGATCTCGTCGGCCTTCTTGTCCATGGTCAGGAAGTACAGACCGGTGACCATGTCCAGACGCGGCATGGCCAGCGGCTTACCCGACGCCGGGGAGAGGATGTTGTTCGAGGCGAGCATGAGCACGCGCGCCTCGGCCTGCGCCTCCGCGGACAGCGGCAGGTGAACGGCCATCTGGTCACCATCGAAGTCGGCGTTGAAGGCCTCACAGGCCAGCGGGTGCAGCTGGATGGCCTTACCCTCGACGAGTTTGGGCTCGAAGGCCTGGATGCCCAGGCGGTGCAGGGTGGGGGCACGGTTGAGCATGACGGGGTGCTCGGAGATGGCCTCCTCGAGCACGTCCCACACCTCGGGACGCTGACGCTCGACCATGCGCTTGGCGGACTTGATGTTCTGCGCGTAGTCGTTCTCCACCAGACGCTTCATGACGAAGGGCTTGAACAGCTCCAGCGCCATGAGCTTCGGCAGACCACACTCGTGGAGCTTGAGCTGCGGGCCGACGATGATGACGGAACGGCCGGAGTAGTCGACGCGCTTACCCAGCAGGTTCTGACGGAAACGACCCTGCTTGCCCTTGAGCAGATCGGACAGGGACTTCAGCGGACGGTTGCCCGGTCCGGTGACCGGACGGCCGCGACGACCGTTGTCGAAGAGGGCGTCGACGGACTCCTGCAGCATGCGCTTCTCGTTGTTCACGATGATCTCGGGCGCGCCGAGATCGATCATGCGCTTGAGGCGGTTGTTGCGGTTGATCACGCGACGGTAGAGGTCGTTGAGGTCGGAGGTGGCGAAACGGCCACCGTCGAGCTGGACCATCGGGCGCAGCTCCGGCGGGATCACCGGGATGCAGTCGAGGACCATGCCGGCCGGGTCGTTGCCGGAACGCTGGAACGCGGCGACAACCTTGAGGCGCTTGAGCGCGCGCATCTTACGCTGGCCCTTGCCCTCGTTGATGATGGTGTGCAGCTCCTCGGCCTCGGCGTCGAGGTCGAAGTTGCGGATGAGGGTCTGGATCGCCTCGGCGCCCATGCCGCCGGTGAAGTACTCCTCGTAGCGGTCGAGGAGCTCCTCGTAGACGGTCTCGTCGATGATCATCTGCTTCGGAGCCAGCTTGACGAAGGTCTGCCAGATCTCCTCGAGACGGTCGATCTCACGCTCCGCGCGCTCGCGGATGTGCTGCATCTCCTTGTCGGCGGCGGTCTGCACCTTGCGGCGGGCGTCGGCCTTGGCGCCGGCGGCCTCCAGCTCGGCGAGGTCCTCCTCGAGCTTGGCGGCACGCTCGGCGATCTCGGACTCGGCGTCGGCCTCGACGTCCTTCTTCTCGAGCAGCATGTCTGCCTCGAGGGTGGACAGGTCGTTGTGACGTGCCTCGTCGTCGACGGAGGTGATGATGTTCGCGGCGAAGTAGATGATCCGCTCGAGATCCTTCGGAGCGAGGTCCAGCAGGTAGCCCAGGCGGGACGGCACACCCTTGAAGTACCAGATGTGCGTGACCGGGGCGGCCAGCTCGATGTGGCCCATGCGCTCACGACGGACCTTGGACTTGGTCACCTCGACGCCACAGCGCTCACAGATGATGCCCTTATAGCGGACCCGCTTGTACTTGCCGCAGGCACACTCCCAGTCCCGGGTGGGGCCGAAAATGCGCTCGCAGAAGAGACCGTCCTTCTCCGGCTTGAGGGTGCGGTAGTTGATGGTCTCCGGCTTCTTGACCTCGCCCTTGGACCAGCGGCGAATGTCGTCGGCAGTGGCCAGGCCGATGCGGAGCTCTTCGAAGAGGTTTACGTCGAACACGTAACTCCCTTTCCCCTCCCGGCGGGGAGGGATTGAATGGCGAATATCGGGTTAGAGGTTAGGAGGCGTCGACGTCGGAGTGCTCATCGCGGGACAGGTTGATGCCCAGCGAGGAACCGGCCGAGTCGAGGTCGTCGTCGTCGGTGCCGGACAGTTCCATCGGCGTGCCGTCGGCGGAGAGGACCTCCACGTTAAGGCACAGGGACTGCAGCTCCTTGAGGAGAACCTTGAAGGACTCCGGGATACCCGGGTCGGGGATGTTCTCGCCCTTGACGATGGCCTCGTAGACCTTGACACGGCCGACGACGTCATCGGACTTGATCGTCAGCAGCTCCTGCAGGGTGTAGGCGGCGCCATAAGCCTGCATCGCCCACACCTCCATCTCACCGAAGCGCTGGCCACCGAACTGGGCCTTACCGCCGAGCGGCTGCTGGGTGATCATGGAGTACGGGCCGGTGGAGCGGGCGTGGATCTTCTCGTCCACCAGGTGGTGGAGCTTGAGCAGGTACATGTAGCCCACGGAAACCGGGTACGGGAAGGGCTCACCGGAGCGGCCGTCGAAAAGCACGGCCTTGCCGTCCGCGTTGACCATGACGTCGCCGTCACGGTTGGGGCGGGAGTTGCGCAGCAGGCCGGCGAGTTCCTCGTTGGAGGCACCGTCGAAGACCGGGGTGGCGGTCAGGGACTGGGCCGGGACGTCGTAGAGATCCTCGGGGAGGGTCTCCAGGAGCTCGGCGTTCTCCGGGTTGGAGGGGTCGACGGACCAGCCGGCGGCGGCCAGCCAGCCGAGGTGGATCTCCAGGACCTGGCCGATGTTCATACGACGCGGGACACCGTGGGTGTTCAGGATGATGTCCACCGGGGTGCCGTCGGGCATGAAGGGCATGTCCTCGGGCGGCAGGATCTTGCCCACGACACCCTTGTTGCCGTGGCGGCCGGCGAGCTTGTCGCCGTCCTGGATCTTGCGCTTCTGGGCGACATAGACGCGGATCATCTCGTTGACGCCCGGCGCCAGATCGTCGTCGTCCTCGCGGGCGAAGCGACGCACGCCGATGACCTTGCCGTTCTCACCGTGCGGCACCTTCATGGAGGTGTCACGGACCTCGCGGGCCTTCTCACCGAAGATGGCGCGCAGCAGGCGCTCCTCCGGGGTCAGCTCGGTCTCGCCCTTCGGGGTGACCTTGCCGACGAGGATGTCGCCGGCGCGGACGTCGGCACCGATGCGGACGATGCCGCGCTCATCGAGGTCGCGGAGGACGTCCTCGGAGACGTTCGGGATCTCCCGGGTGATCTCCTCGGCGCCCAGCTTGGTGTCGCGGGCGTCGATCTCGTGCTCCTCGATGTGGATCGAGGTGAGGATGTCCTCCTCCACGACGCGCTGGTTGAGGATGATCGCATCCTCGTAGTTGTGGCCCTCCCACGGCATGAAGGCGACGAGCAGGTTGCGGCCCAGCGACATCTCACCGTTGTGCGTGCCCGGACCGTCGGCGATGACCTGGCCGGCCTCGACGCGGTCGCCGATGTTCACCAGCGGGGTCTGGTTGTAGCAGGTGCCCTGGTTGGTGCGCTCGAACTTGCGCAGCAGGAAGGTGTCGCGGATGCCCTCGTCGTCCATGATGGTGATGAGGTCGGCGGAGACGTTCTCGACGACGCCGGACTTCGGCGCGATGACCATGTCACCGGCGTCGTAGGCGGCGCGCTTCTCCATGCCGGTGCCCACGAAGGGGGCCTCGGCGCGGACCAGCGGCACGGCCTGACGCTGCATGTTCGCACCCATGAGGGCACGGTTGGCGTCATCGTGCTCGAGGAAGGGAATCATGGCGGTGGCCACGGACACCATCTGACGTGCGGAGACGTCGATGAAGTCGACGCCCTTGGCGTCCCGCACACCGATGTCGCCGTCCTTGAGGCGGACCTCGACGCGGTCGGTGGTGATGTAACCCTCGGCGTCACGCTCGGTGGACGCCTGGCCGATGGCGTAGCGGTCCTCCTCGTCGGCGGTGAGGTAGTGGACCTCGTCGGTGACGCGGCCGTCGACAACGCGCAGGTACGGGGTCTCGATGAAACCGAAGGCGTTGACGCGGGCGTAGGAGGAGAGGGAACCGATCAGACCGATGTTCGGGCCCTCAGGGGTCTCGATCGGGCACATGCGTCCGTAGTGGGACGGGTGCACGTCGCGGACCTCGATGCCGGCGCGCTCACGGGACAGACCACCCGGGCCGAGCGCGGAGAGACGACGCTTGTGGGTCAGGCCCGACAGCGAGTTGTTCTGGTCCATGAACTGGGACAGCTGGGAGGTGCCGAAGAACTCACGGATCGCGGCCGAGACCGGGCGGACGTTGATCAGCGAGGTCGGGGTGATCGACTCGGCGTCCTGCGTGGTCATGCGCTCACGCACGACACGCTCCATGCGGGACAGACCGACACGGACCTGGTTCTGGATGAGCTCACCCACGGTACGCAGACGACGGTTACCGAAGTGGTCGATGTCGTCGGTGTTCACCGGGATGATCTCGCCGGTCGGGGAGGTCATGGTGCGCTCGCCGGTGTGCAGGCGGACGAGGTACTCGAGGGTGGTGGCGATGTCCTCTTCGGTCAGGGTCATCAGACCCTCGTGGTCGCCGCCGAGGCCGAGCTTGCGGTTGACCTTGTAACGGCCGACCTTGGCCAGGTCGTAGCGCTTCGGGCGGAAGAAGGCGTTGTCGAGCAGGGAACGTGCGAGATCGCGGGTCGGCTGCTCGCCGGGACGCTGCTTGCGGTAGATCTCCAGCAGGGCCTCGTCCACGTTGGCCACACCGTCGGACTCGAGGGTGGACATCATGATCTCGGAGAAGCCGAAACGATCCTGGATCTGCTCGGTGGTCCAACCGAGGGCCTTGAGCAGGACGGTGACCGGCTGGCGACGCTTGCGGTCGATGCGCACGCCGACGGTGTCGCGCTTGTCCACGTCGAACTCGAGCCATGCGCCGCGGGACGGGATGACCTTGACGGAGTGCAGCGGGCGCTCCGTCGACTTGTCGATGGTCTGGTCGAAGTAGACGCCCGGGGAGCGGACCAGCTGGGAGACCACGACACGCTCGGTGCCGTTGACGATGAACGTGCCCTTGTCGGTCATCATCGGGAAGTCGCCGATGAAGACCGTCTGGGACTTGATCTCCTGTGTTTCGTTGTTGATGAACTCGGCCGTCACGTAAAGCGGGGCGGAGTAGTTGATGTCCTTGTCCTTGCACTCATCGACGGTGTACTTGACATCCTCGAATCGGGGGGCGGACAGGGACAGCGACATGTTCTCGGAGTAGTCCTGAATCGGGCTGAGCTCGTCGAGAATGTCCTCGAGACCACTGGTGACGCGGGCCTCCGGCCCACGCTCCTCCTGCTGGCGGGCGCGCCACTCGGGCGTACCGATCAGCCAGGCAAAGGATTCACGCTGCAGGTCAAGGAGACCCGGAACCTCGATCGGCTCCTCGTTCTTCGAGAACGAGTAACGCTTGGGGGTTCCAGGGATATCGGCCACTGACTTGGTCTGGCGGGAGACTGCCAAGATGGGTCCTTCCAGCACCTCACGCGGGACGGTGGCTGCTCTGGGATGCAACCACCGAATCCGCTGGTAGATTTAGCATTCGGTCTGCTGTGGAATGACCGTCCCCAGGTAGCACAAAATCACCTTGTCAAGTTGCCTTGAAACAAGGTTACGGTGCCGACCAGAGACGAATTCCAGCGCAACGAAGTAGCCTATATCACGAGCCACCTTTTGTAAAGCCCCGGTGCTGGGTGGGCTTCCGCCGGATTCAGGCGGGGACTCTACCACGACCCCGCTTATCGACGCCGCCCGAACGCGCCGAACGCACCGGCCAGGCCGAGCAGGGCCAGCAGACCACCGGCCGCGACGACGACCCAGCGGATCATGTCGGCCGTGCCGGGGTCCCGGATGTCGGAGGCATCGGCCAGGTGGGCGTCGATCTGCTCCTGGGACATGCGCCCCGCAAAGAGGAGGTTCTGCTCCCGCTTCTCCCCCTCCGGGGTCGCGTAGTAGGAGTCGACGTCCTCGCGGATCTCCACCACCAGACCCGACTGCTTATCGACGAGCAGATCCCGCGTCGCCGCATAGTGACGGTGACCGCTCACTCCGTCCTCGAACTCCATGAGGTGGAAGGGAGATTCATAAAGGCCGGCCAGGTCGGTGGGCGCGATCTCCTGGCGGTAACGGTGCACTGTGCGGCCGTTCATCTCCAACTCCTCCGCGAACTCCGCCGGCCGGGTCGCCCGCAGCGTGGGATCGAAGACCTCGTAGGTGCCCTGCTGCGCGTCCGTGGGGAACTTCAGCCACACGCCCTCGACCTCGACGGTGCTCACCGGGCTGGCCAGCTGGTTGCTCAACGTCGCCGGGGTGGTGAACTCCCCGGTGCGCCGGTCCACTCCGAAAGACCACACCTCCGCGCTGAGGAGCCGGTCCAGGTCCTGCTGCTGACTGTCCCGCATGAGAGTCTCGCCGACCCGCACGGTCGCCGAATGCTCATCCGCCGGATTCTGGATCTCCATGTGCAGCTGGTGCGTCACCGGGGATGTCACGACCCGCCCGTCGGGAAGGCGGGTCTGCGCCTCCGCGTCGGTGAGCGAGTACGTCGTGGCCCCCAGATCAAGCGGCAGACGCGCATCTTCAGGAAGGAAACGAGGTGCGACCAGTCCCGCCACCAGCAGGGCGACCCCGACGCCGAGCAGAAGGAAGGAGAGCAGGCGGGACGTAGGCAGCATGCCGGTAAGTCTACAGGCCCGGATAGCACCCACTGGTGGGGGCGGCAAGCATGCTGGGGTCATGCAATACCAAAGCATCAACTCTGGCGAGAACCCTGCCCACAATCGTCGGGACGAATAGCATCACGCATGACCAGACCATCAATCCCGCGGCTCTCTTAGCGGCTTGATTGACTAAGCAATGCCGGGCATAACGCGGAAGGACACCGACCACATCATGAACTTTCCCCCGGGGGTCGCGCCTACGACGGCGTTCATCGCTATCGGAGCGATCGCCGCGTGGCTCGCACTGACGGGACACCCTCTGGCAGCAGCGCTCGTGCTTTTACTGGAGCTCATACCGCTCTATTTTCTGGCCCGAAGCATGGCCCAGCCCTCCCCTGAGCAACGGCTGACCACATCTCCCCCGTGGTACCGACTGACGATCCGCATTCTCTTGATAATCGGTTTGCTGCTGTGGATCCCGTCCATGTATCTCAGCATGCGCGAGAGCATCATCCATCCCTCACTTCTCCTGGCTACCACTTTCACCATCTTCGGCCTTTTCGGCAACCGGAATGACTAAACCTGGCATCAGATCCGGCGCCACAGAAACCTTCTGCGAGGAACCGGCTAGCGAAAGAAGGCAGATTTAGCGATCAGTTCGGCTCGATTCACCACGCCAAACTTTCTCAACAACACAGAGACCTTTCGCTTGATGGTACTTTCCGCATAATGCAGGTGCTCCGCGATGGTGGCGTTCGTGGAGCCTTCGAGGAGAAGATCGAGTATCGCCTCCTCTTCTTCCGTCACTCCTATCGCAATGCTCCTGCGTCGGCGCAGGAGCTGTCGCTTCCCCAGGGTTATCTCCACCAGACGGCTCACGCGTCGGGGAGACAGGCCGGTCCCTCCACCGAGCGCATCAGTGACTGCCGCGACCACGTCAGCAGCGCTCTCTGTCTTACCCACAAACCCGGCGGCCCCTCTGGCTAGCAGGTCCATCATCACATCATCAAAGTCGAGTCCGGTCATGGCGATGAATACCGGGGGCTGTGGCAGGTCTCGGAGAGCCTCCAGCAGTTCGACCCCGTTCATGTCCGGCATCCGGATATCCGACAGCACGGCATCACAGCGCTGAGCGCGGAGATAGCGCAGGGCCTCGGCCCCGTTGGCGGCGGTTCCCACGACGTCGATCTCATCCACCTTCTCGAAGTAGGCGGGGAGTGATTGCCTGATCACTTCCTCGTCGTCGACGATGAGGAGCGACCTCATGTCAGGCACCACGGAAGGTAGGGGTACTTCCGGCAGTTGAACAGCATCGGCTCCACCGGTGGGTGGGCCAGCCCGAACGACATGAAAAACGATGCCACTGTCATGTGATTCACTCCGCTTCCTCCTTTGGCACCGAAAGTGCCGATCTGTAGTGATTCCCTGTGCGGGAGAACTCGAACTCGCCGCCTACTTTTTCTGCCAGCTGTGTCACGGACTGCAATCCAAGCCCGGTCGAATCGGCGCCTCTTCTTCCCGCGAGGATGCCGTTGACGACCTCGATCTGGATATCGCAGTTTGTCTCCACCGCCTGTATTCTGACGGGCACCTCGCGATCACCGTACTTGGTCACGTTGGTCGTCATCTCCCGAACAATTCTGCCGATCTCTGCGGAACGGGGCGTGCTGCCGACGACAGGAGCCAGGTTCGTGGCGTAGTCCACAGTGAAACCGCACTGTTCCAATTGGGTCTTCATCAACGACAGCGCAACAGGCGCGGAGACCACCTGAGACCCACTTGATCGTGCGGCTTCCTGCGTCTCGGCCTCCAGGAGCAACCGGACATTCGCGGTGACTCCACGTACCATGTCGGCGATGTCGTCGAGCTCATCGCGCAGGTCAGGACGAGATTTCCCGGCACGCAAGGCCAGTACCTGCAATCGCGCGACCACTCCGCTCAATCCGGCGGCGACCGACTCATGGAGCACTTCCTGTAACTCCGCACGGCGGGCTGTCGCCGCCGCGCGGAGTTTCCCTCGCTCTTCAATGGACTTTCCGATCCATATCCCGGAACCGATCGCGATCACATAGATCACAATATTCAACAGCACCGCCGTAACAGGGACCTCCCGTATCCCCTGGCCGGGGTCGAAAAACAACGTCACGATAATGCACGCCGCCACCAGAATGGACGCCACCACCTGCCTCTTCGCCCCGAGAACAGCAACGAAGGCCAGCCCCACGAAGGCCGTGTACCCCACGCCGAGATCCCACCCTGCCAAGCCCACCTGTGCGCATGCGAAAAGCAATGCTGACGCACGGGGCCAGAGTATTCCGGCAGGCAGCAGGAGGATCTGCAGCACATGAAGAGTTAGGGCTGCGACACTTGGCTGGTCGTCACTCAAAACCAGGTGCGCGAAGAGAAAGAACACCCCGTACAGGATGAATCCCAACTGAGTGACGCGACGACTCTGCAGATGCTGCATTTCTCTCCCTTCCCCTCGTCACAGAGAGATGACCTGGTCGGCGGCCTTCATGAGGTCCTCATCATGCGTCGCCGTGACCACTGTACGTCCCTCTCGAGCGAGCGTCCGCAACAAGGAGATGACGTGTTCACGGTTGACACGGTCCAGCGAGGCCGTGGGTTCGTCGGCGAAGACGAACTGTGAACTCTTGTAGATGGCCCGCGCGATTCCCACCCGTTGTTGTTCACCACCACTGAGTATTCCCGCCCGGGCTGTGAGGGGAACCTCCAACGACACTGCCTCCAGAGCCTGGCACATCCGACTCCTGTCACCACTGGTAGTCAACGAGATGTTGAACCCGACATTCCGGTCCGGAATGACACCGTAGTTCTGGTGGACGAATGAGGCACGGTCCCGCCAGAACCGCCGCCACCGGGCGGCCGACCACCCCACCGAGTCGTCGCCGTCGATGAGCAATGCACCGCTGGTGTGAGGATAGAGGCCGGACATCGCGTTGAGGAGGGAGGTCTTTCCGCAACCGCTGGGGCCGACGATAGCGGTCACCGCTCCAGCGCGACACAGAAAGTTCAACGCAGACAAGAGCTCGTCGCCGCCGACCCTTACTCCGAATTCCCGAGCTTCGATGTGAGACATCAACGATCCCCAATTCTGCGACGCAGCATGGTCAGCGTGAAGTACCAGGTGAGCAGTGACATGATCAGCAACCCCGCTGTGACAGCAGCGACGGCAGAAATGGCAACTGGATACGCCACGCCGGCAACGATAACCCCACCCACACCAAATACTCCGGCCAGCATCAGTTCCCGAACCCCGGCAGACCACAGAAGCGAAGGAATCGACCGCCCATGGAGGATCAGCATGCGGAATTCCTCGCGACGCATAGTCGAACGCAGCCAAGTGATCATCAGCAACACTGCTGCGGATGCCATCACCGAACCCAGCAACGTGGACAACCCGGCGACTCTGTTGAAAAGTCGGTGGTCACGTGCGCTGTCACCTGCATCAGAAAGGAGAAATGGAGTCCAGCGGGTATGGGCGCGATATTTATGGAGGACCGACTCCGCCAGGTCGAGGTCGCTGACGAGCAGCGACCCATTGGATCCGAAGGCAACCAGAGCCCCATCATTGAGCAGATCAAGGCTCGGAAGCACCGCCACCACCGACCCGGCCGGCGCGTACTCAAAGAACTGGGAGCGCGGGGCCGCCACAAGAGATCCCTCCTTGACCTCGTAGATGTGTGAATCGTGGATGATCTGTCGTTGCGCCGACGCACTCCTCCCGAGGTGAATCGATACCATTTGCCATTCCCGTACGTTCGGATCCATCGGCACCAACGGCCCTCGCAAACCTGCGGTCCCCACGCTGTCCACATATGATTGATCGACGACAACCAACGAGCCGCGACCGTCTGACCCGGCACCATCCATCCAGATGTTGGCCAGGCTGAGGGCGTTCATGTCGATGAATTCTCGAAGAGGCGCGGCGAGGAATGCGTCATGGTCAGGATCGGATCCGAGCGGATCCCCGGGGAAGGTAAAGAGACCGAGGCTCACCGAGGAGTCAGGGAGGGCCTCCAGAGCGCCCACTTTGGCCTCTGCCTCTCCTCCCCTGTGGAGAACCACGGAGAAGGGGACAGCTGCGACGACGACCAGCAAGAGCGTCGTCAGGTAGGCACCCTCCAGAAGACGAAGCTGACCACGAGTGGCGTTGCGACGCTCCGTCAACACTGCGGCCGACTTGTGTCCAGTAACGGTGAGGACGAACAACGAGAGGCTCAGGACACAGCAGGCGAGCAGAACGTACCACCCTGTAATCCCCACGACAGGCCCCCACAGCTGCGTCTTCCCGAACACGATCAGGGATGCGGATACGACCACGCCGAGAAACAGCCACACACCGATGACCGGGAGAGCGATAGAACCCACCATGAACGTGGCCCTCTCGTACGCGTTCGCACCGTTGATCGTCAGGAGAGCCAGGGTCCGCGAGTTCAGTCCGAGCCAGAGCAGTGGTATCAGCGCAGCGAGCATCACGACGAAAAGAACGATCACCACGAGCATCGGGAAGAATCGGTAGACGTCCAAGAACAGCAACGACGTTTCAGTCTGCACGGATCGAATGGATGCGATACCTTCCCGCGCGAGGTGCGCCCGCCACGCCTCAATGTCTGCTGCCTCCCCGATGAGGATGAAGTCACCGTCGAAAAGGACGTTGTCGAGAACTGCTTCATCCATTATCCGAACGGGGTTGCCCAGCAGCCGGGTGATTGTATCCGGCCCCGACCACGTACCGGCAATATCGACGAGCGCGTCAGCGTCCTCCATGTTGAGTTCCGGACTCCACTTCAACACGGTGACGTTCTCCAGGATCGCCGCCCGTGCTGCGACGTCAAAAGATCGCCCATCACCCGGGCTCCCCGCAGCCAACGTGACGGTTTCTGTTGCATCAATAGCCAGCGGAGAACGGGCGTCCAGCAGGAAGGCTGCACCCAACCCTGCGACGGTAACCGCCAGGCCCAGTACCAACGCCATCACCGCGATGGGACTGTGTGTCCATGTCAGCACGCCGTGATACCGCCTTCCACTACCACCGATGAGGATTGTCGAATTTCGGCATTAACAAGTGTGGTAATAGTACGATGCAGTCCCCCAGGTGAAAAGCTCCGAAATCCGCGCTCGAGACCACTTCCCCCCGATGATATCCGTGGCGCGATCTTGCCTCGCGCCCCTTTTCACGGTGGAGCCGTGACAAGCCGAAGGATGTAGATAGTTTGAGACAAAGTGCCCAGTCACTTTTCCATAGCCCCATTCTTGGCCCGCTCCCGGGTACTTCGTTATGTAGTAGTCACGGATCGGTTCGTTCTTGGGGGTAGCTTCTCCCGGCCTTGGTTCCCCCTCTTGACGAAGATCAATAACTGTAACCCCATGTCCAATTTCATCGTGAATGGGCACCTGCACAAGTGAATCAGTTACCGATTCTGTAGCCATAGCTTGCGGACGTGACAAGACCATCGCAGTAGCGACACACGCGATCAGGAGCTTCTTTCTGATCATTGTTTCCACGTCCCTCTCCGGTTTCCTCTTGGTGACTCCTCTGAGTACCAGCTCACCCCCGAGCCTAACCGCGCAGATTGGGGAGATCGCAGGCATTCGACAAGGGTGATACGAGAGTATCGATATTGTTCTCCAGACTGCGGCCCGGGTCATTCAGTGCTACACGTTGACCCCGGAATCGACGACGCCCCCGTGTCCGTCGAAACGGATCACGGGGGCGTCGAGAAGCGAGAGCTTACTTGAGGGAGACCTTGGCGCCGGCCTCTTCGAGCTTAGCCTTGGCAGCCTCAGCGTCCTCCTTGTTGGCACCCTCGAGGATGGCCTTCGGGGCACCCTCGACGAGCTCCTTGGCCTCCTTGAGACCCAGGCCGGAGACGAGCTCGCGGACAGCCTTGATCACGCCGATCTTCTTGGCGCCGGCATCCTCGAGGACGACGTCGAACTCGTCCTTCTCCTCAGCAGCGGCAGCGCCGGCGTCGGCGGCACCTGCAGCAGCAACGGCGACCGGAGCAGCAGCGGTGACCTCGAAGACCTCTTCGAACTCCTTGACGAACTCAGAGAGCTCGATCAGGGTCATCTCCTTGAAGGCCTCAATGAGCTCGTCCTTGGTGAGCTTAGCCATGGTGGCATCCTTTCTTTATGAGCCCGCAGGCTCTGAATGTTAGGGGGTGTGGTGCGCCGGATGGCGACTTTAAGCGTCCTTCTTCTCCTGGAGCGCAACGGCGAGGCGTGCGACCTGGGAAGCGGGGGCGTTGAACAGGCCTGCGGCCTTTGCCAGATTGCCCTTCATGGCACCGGCCAGCTTCGCGAGAGTGGTCTCGCGGTTGTCCAGCTCGGCGATGGCCTTGACCTGGTCGGCAGACAGAGCGTTGCCGTCCATGTAGCCACCCTTGACGATGAACGCCTTGTTATCATCGGCGAACTTCTTCATCACCTTGGCGGCATCGACTGCCTCGCCCTTGATGAAGGCGACGGCGGTCGGGCCGGTGAGGTGCTCGTCAAGACCCTCGATGCCCTGTTCCTGGGCAGCGATCTTGATAAGGGTGTTCTTGGCGACGGAGTACTGGACGTCGAAGCCGAGAGCGCTACGCAGCTCAGAGATCTGCGCAACGGTCAGGCCGCGGTACTCGGTGAGGACGACGGAGGTCGCCTCCTCGAACTTTGCCTTGAGCTCTGCGAGCTCGGCGGTGTTCTTCGCGTTTGCCATTACTTCGCCTCCTTCCAATTACGTGTCGTGTTGGTCCGCCGGAGCTCTGATCTGCAATGAAAAGAGCCCCGTGCAAGAGCACAGGGCGCACATCTCCGGGAAGGAGTGGTGGCTCGAAAGTGTCTCCTGCGTGGGCCGCCCCATTCCTGGGGACCTTCGATCCTGCGAGAGGATGACCGACGGTCTGCGGTGAAACTTGAGCGCGGATCCCCTAACAGGGAGCCGATTCAAACTTCGGTGCATGATGTTAGCGCGCACCCTCCCGCAACTCCAAATTCCGTGGGAGGCTGGGGACATGATGCGTGATGACCTCGCCTCGCTTATCGACGACCTACGCCAGCATGCCGGCCCCTGGGAGGTGCCCGCCGCCCGCGCCCTGACCTTCCTGGAGGAGCACGGACCCGGCCCTGCCGACTGGCCCACCTGGGAGACAGGCGCGGAGCTCTACGCCACACTCACGCCCGAGCGGGTGTCCACCCTCGACCAGGAGACGACCCTCCTGTTGCTCTCTGGTCTGGCCCGCGAGGAGGAACACCGACAGGGCAGCTGGGTGGCGATGTTCGAGTCCGGCCGGGGCACCTGGCTCTTCGAGCGGTGGCTGGAGCTCGCTCGCTAGTGAATGGGGAACCGATTCACTCGACGCTGAGAGGAAACGGGCGCATCGACAGCGCGGTGGACATAAAGGGATGGGTCCGCAGAGTCAGAGGATTGCCTGCGCCACGGCTTTGAGCACGAGGAAGGTGAGAGCTGTAGTCAATACGAAATTGATGCCACCTAATGCCAGCTTCATCCCGGCGCTACTGCGCAGCTTCCCGTGCAGGACGATGCAAGATATCACTGCGCACAACCCGGAGAGAAAGACCGCACTCGGAACGACAAGCTGCGGCACCGGAATAAGGATGGCACAGACGAATGCGGCAGTGATCACAACGAGCAGTGGGACGAGATTGGAAACCTGCAAAGTGTTACTGTCCGTCATATTCCGCCCCCTACTTGCACTGCAGCCCCACCCAGACCCAAAAGACGCCATAAGGAATGCCCATCCACGGACTCACCAAAGACCAGATGGCGGCGTGACCCAAGCCCGTGAGCCCTGCCAACCACTGGCACATCGAGCCCCAATTTATGTCCTCTGGATTGGCAGTCATGCCGGCGTATTCTTGCGGCTGATCCGAACCTACTCGGGCAGCAAGGGCTTGCAGCTCGCTCAGCGAGACTGAACTTACTTCATCGCCACCTCCCTGTACAGTGACCAGATCGCTCGCCCAGTCGACGGAGATTGTGAGAGATTCGCCAGACGTCAAGATCAGCTCTTGGCTTACCCGCACCCCAGGCACGCCCTTCACCTGCCCCTGCGAAGCAATACCATTGTCACCTGCGACGACGGCGGGCGCTGCAGCTATCGGCCGGGAAATGACTTGTTTCGCCTCAGCGACAGGTGCTCCAACTAGCGAAAGTGCACCTATCATGAGTGCGGCTGAGCCTCTTCCAAAATAGAGCGTGCATTTCCTTCCTTTCAAGTTTCCACAAGATGGACGCCCCCATTATCTCTGCCCTACACGCCACTAGAAGCGAATCTCTCATTAGCGATACTTTGGTATCGATTTGAGGTCTCCATCTTGATTCCCGCTACCACCCCCAATAGCCTGGCCTGATTGAACTGGTGGTGCACGTCCACTGTTTCCACCCTTAGCAAGAAAATGCGCGGCGTAGAGATATTTCTCGGCACGGGTCCCCGTCCCGTGCGGTAACTCACGCCGGTCACCGGGATGCCAAAGTGGAGTGCCGCTCCGCACCCCCAGAGCCACGCCCTAGCCGATCCCGAATTCGACCGTCACTGACTCACTGAACGGGATCATCTCGGGGACAAAGTCGATCTCGAGTGTGCGGGGCGGACGTTCACCTGCCTCCGCTTCGGCCGCCAGCAGGCGCACCTCGGGGCCCTCACTACTGTCGTGCCCGCTGCGCACGGCCAGGACCGGGCCGAGGTGGCCGTCGAGGGCACGGATGATGATCTCCGCTTCCCGACGCGCGTTCCGCACCGCCTCCGCGAGCAGGTGCTCGCGCGCGGCCCGACGTCCGGTCGCGGACAGGCGCCACGAAGGTCCGGTCACCCCGACAGCGGGGACGGCCGCGAGACGGGACAGTATCTCCTGGAGCTCTGCGAAGGTGCCGGTGGCCGCCACCTCACACTCCCAGGTGGCGTGCGTGACCCCGTCCCACGTGTTCTCGTGGACACTCTCCGCACGGAGCTCAACGGTCGTGGCCGCGATGACCCGGAGGACGACCTCGCGGGCCTCCAGTCGGGTGCGGTAGGCCTGCTGCGAATCGGCATTCCGCCCGGAGACCAGAATCCGCAACAGTGCCGTGTCGGCGGGAAACTCCCCGGCGGCGGTACCGGTGCACCGGATGCTCACGGGACGATCAGTCCCCGGGCCATGCGTTGCAGCATCCCGAGCACGCGCTCGCGGGCGACGCCGTCGCGGGTGATCATCTCGGCGCCGCGGTGGACGGCGGCGTCGAGAAGCGGGACCGCATCGGAGGGAAGGTCGGCGATGGCGGCGCGCAGGGCGGCGGCCATCCTGTCGTGGGACTCCACGACGCGCTCGTCGGTGAAGGCCTCGGGGTGCTGCTGGGCGGCGGCCATGAGCGGGCCGTGCGTGCCGTCGACGAAGAAGTCGAGGGTGTGCTCGAGGTAGGTGTCGACGCGCGCCGCCGGATCAGCGCCGGCGGCCTCGATCGCCGCGGATACGCGCTCGGTCCAGGCGGGGATGGTCTCCAGAAGCAGCTGGATGACCAGGTCGACGCGGGAGGAGGCGTAGGCGTAGACGCTGGAGCGGGCGAGCCCGACGGCGGCGGCCACCTCCCCGAGGGTCGGGACCTGGCCTCCGGATTCCTCGATGAGGCGCTCGGCGGCGTCGAGAACCGCGCGGTGCTGGGCGGCGCGGTGTTCCTCGACGGTCGCCCGGGTGATCTTCGGCATGCCTTCAGCCTAGGTCGCGTTCAGCGGTCGTCGAAATCACTCAAGGGGCCGCGGACGACGGCCACGCGCGCCGCGTTGAGGACGGCGAGGACGTCGATGACCTCCTGTGCGATGGCCCCCATGAGCGGGGTGAGCAACCCGAAGACCGCGAGGATCATGCCGATAATGCTCAAAGTCATGCCGCCGATGACCGATTGCAGCGCGATCCTCCTCATGCGGGCGCCGATGTGGAGGAGGTCGTCGAGACGCTCGAGGGAGGAGTCGAGGATGACGGCGTCGGCGGCCTCGGAGGTGACGTCGGAATCCGCGCCCATGGCCACGCCGACGGTGGCGACGGCCATGGCGGGCGCGTCGTTGATGCCGTCGCCGAGGAACATGGTCGGACCCCGCTGGTTGTGCTTCTCGACGATCGCCAGTTTCCCCTCCGGGCTGACCCCCGCGTGCACCTCCCCGATGCCGACCTGCTCCGCGAGGTAGCGGACCTCGGACTCGCGGTCACCGGAGATGATCATGAGTTTGTCCACGTCATGGTGCTGCGGCAGATGCGCGATGAACTCGTGGGCGGAGGCGCGGGGTTCGTCGCGCAGGCGGATCATGGCGGCGTAGGCGTCGTCGACGAGCACGATGGACTCCATGCCGGAGGAGGTCTCCGGGATGAGCTCGCGGCTGGCGGGGTCGATCTCGTGGGCGGTGCGCCGGTTGGTGATGCGGATGTGCCGGCCGCCGACCCGCCCGGTGAGGCCCTGGCCGGGCCGCTCGGAGACCTCGGTGACGTCGGGGAGCTCCAGGCCGCGTGTCTCGGCGCCGGCGCGGATCGCCTCGGCGAGGGGATGGCGGGAGTAACGCTCGACGGAGGCGGCCAGGGCCAGGACCTCGTCCTCCGCGAAGCCGGGGGCGGTGTCGATGTCGGTGATGACGGGGCGGCCGTAGGTGAGCGTGCCCGTCTTGTCGAACATGATGGTCTTCACCTGGGAGGCGTTCTCGAGCATCCCCGGGTTCTTCACGATGATCCCGCGTCGCGCCGCCAGCGAGATCGCCCCGATGATGGCCACCGGCACGCCGATGAGCAGCGGGCACGGGGTGGCCACGACAACCACGGCGAGGAAGCGCACCGGATCCCCCGAAATCACCCAGCCCAGCGCGCCGAGGGCGAGCGCGATGACGGTGTACCAGGCGCCCAGCCGGTCGGCGAGGCGCCGGATCGCGGGCCGGTTCTCCTCGGCCTCGCGCAGGACGCCGACGATCTGGGCGTAGCGCGAGTCCTGCGCCGGGCGGGTGGCCACGATGGCCAGGGGGCTGTCGCCGTTGACGGCACCGGACATGACCTGCGAGCCCTTCGATTTACTCACCACGTAGGGCTCGCCGGTGAGGTAGGACTCGTCCATGGCGCCGTGCCCGTCGACCACCTCGCCGTCGACCGGGCACAGCTCGTGCGGGAGCACGGCGATGCGGTCCCCGGCGACGATGTCGGCGACGGGGACCTGCTCGGTGCCGTCGAGAATGTGCTCGCCCCGCAGGCGGTGCGCGGTGGTCGGGGCCCGGCGCGCGAGGGCGTCGAGGGTGCCGGAGGCGCGTTTCGACGCCGCCTCCTCCAACGCCTCACCGCCGGAGAGCATGAGCACGATGATCGCCGCGACCAGCCACTCCCCCAGCGCGACGGCGGTGATGATGGACACCGCCGCCAGGGTGTCGGCCCCACCCCGGGTGCGTATCGCCGAGCGGAGGACCTCCCACATGAGCGGCAGGCCGCCGAGGACGACCACCGCGACGAGCGGCCACGTCCGGGCCCACCCCTCGAGACCGAATCCGAACCAGAGGACCAGATGGAGGAGGATCGCGGCGACGGTGGCCAGGGTGATGATGCCGTCGCGGGACCGGAGGAACAACGCCGCGGGTTTCGGTGTGACAGGAGGTGCGACTGAGGTGGTCATAACATCATTATGGCCAAAGAAAAGGCCACTGACCAGCAAGTACAGGCTACCCTCACCCTTCCCCAAGCTGTGACGGCCGTCATATGCAGGGCGCTTTTCGATACCGTGGGACCATGGACGGACGCACCGTGATCTACCAGATCTACCCCAAGTCATTCCAGGACTCGACGGGCGACGGCATCGGCGACATCCGCGGCATCATCGACCGCATCCCCTACCTCGCCGAACTGGGACCCGACATGGTCTGGTTCAGCCCCTTCTTCGTCTCCCCCCAACGCGACAACGGCTACGACGTCGCCGACTACCGCGCCATCGACCCCGTCATGGGCACGATGGTCGACGTCGAGGAGCTCATCGCGGGTCTCGCCGCGCACGGCATCGGCGTCATGTTCGACATGGTGTTCAACCACACCTCCACCGCCCACGAATGGTTCCAGCGCGCCCTCGACGGCGACCCGATCTACCGCGACTACTACATCATCCGCCCCTCCGCCCCCGACGGCGGGCCGCCGACCAACTGGGAATCCAAGTTCGGCGGCAGCGCGTGGGCCCCCTTCGGCGATACCGGCGAATGGTACCTCCACCTCTTCGACATCACCCAGGCCGACCTCGACTGGCGGAACCCGCGGGTGCGGCAGGAGATGGCGGACATCGTCAACTTCTGGCTGGACAAGGGGGTGCGGGGATTCCGCTTCGACGTCATCAACCTCATCGGCAAGAAGGAGGAGCTGCTCAGCTCCGCCCCGGGTGTCGATCCCCGAGTCATGTACACCGACGGCGAGGACGTCCACCCCTACCTGCAGGAACTGCGCCGCGCCTCCTTCGGCCGGGTGCCCGGCACGGTGACCGTCGGCGAGATGTCCTCCACCAGCATCGAGCGCTGCGTCGCCTACTCCAACCCCGCCAACGGGGAGCTGGACATGGTGTTCAACTTCCACCACCTCAAGGTGGACTACCCCGGCGGGGAGAAATGGGCGCTCAAGCCCTACGATTCCGCCGACCTCAAACGCGTGCTCAACGAGTGGGCCGAGGGCATGCAGGTGGGTGGCGGCTGGAACGCGCTCTTCCTCAACAACCACGATCAGCCGCGCGCCGTCGGCCGCTTCGGCGACGCCGGGGAGCTGCGCGTCGAGGCCGCCACCATGCTCGCCACCCTCACCCACACCCAGCGCGGCACGCCCTTCATCTACCAGGGCGAGGAGATCGGCATGACCGATCCCGAATACACCTCCCTCGCCGACTACATCGACGTCGAGGCGCACAATGCCTACCACTCGCTTCTCGACGCCGGACTCGCCCCCGCCGACGCCTTCACCGTCGTCCTCGCCCGGGCCCGCGACAACGGCCGCACCCCCGTCCAGTGGGACGACTCCCCCACCGCCGGTTTCACCACCGGAGTCCCCTGGCTGCGGCCGACGAACCAGGAGCGCATCAACGTCGCCTCCGAGCTGGCCGACGGCCGCATCTTCCGCCACTACCAGCACCTCATCGCCCTGCGCCGCGCGCACCCCGCCATCGCCGCGGGCAGCTACGAGGCCTGGGACCGCGAACACCCGGCGGTGTACGCCTTCCTGCGCACCCACCCTGAGGAACGCGTGCTGGTGGTGTGCAACCTCACCTTCAACCCGCAGCGCCTCACCCTGCCGCCGGAGTTCGTGGACGGCACCGTCCTCAGTGACAACCACCCCGGAACCAAACTCACCCCGACCCTCCCCCTCCAGCCCTACCAGGCGCTGGTCATCGCCGAAGGAGCACACCAGTCATGACAGCTGACAGTCCGGACACCGTAGATGTTGTGGTCGCACCCGTTGCCGGCCGGATCATCGACATCACCGACATCCCCGACCCCGTCTTCGCGGGCAAATCCATGGGCGAGGGCTTCGGCATCCTCGACACCCCCGGCGGCGACGTGGTCGCCCCGGTGAGCGGCAAGGTCATGATGGTGGCCAAGACCGGCCACGCCGTCGGCATCACCGCCCCCTCGGGGCTGCAGTACCTCGTGCACCTGGGTATCGACACCGTCGAGCTCGAGGGCCGCCCCTTCACCATCACCGTGGCCAAGGGCGACGAGGTCACCGCCGGCCAGGTCATCGGCACCATGGACACCGCCGTCATCGAGGAGGCCGGGAAGTCCACCGCCACCGTCGTCATCGTCACCAACACGAAGAAGAAGCTCGAGCTTCTCGACGTCGACTACGGCGACGCCGCACTCGGCCACGAGGTCGCCCGCGCGACGGCCAAGGTGAAGGAACCCACCCAGGAGGTGGCGACGGTGAGCGAGGCGGGCGTCGATACGCAACGTCCGGCGGAGCTGACCGGATTCGACGCGCTGGCCTGGGACATCATCGACAACATCGGCGGGGCGGACAACGTCCGCTCCGTCACCCACTGCATCACGCGCGTGCGCTTCTATCTCAAGGACGAGGCCCGCGCGAACGATGCGGTCATCGCGGATCTCGACGGCGTCATCGACGTGGTCAAGGCCGGCGGCCAGTACCAGGTGGTCATCGGACCGGAGGTGGAGAACGTCTACCAGGCCATCGAGGCGCAGCTCGGCCCCACCGACCCGGACGCCCCCGCCGAGGTGCGGGAGAAGCCGACCACGGCCGTCGGCTGGGTCAAATACGGCTTCTCCGAGCTCATCGGCGTGATCACGGGCTCCATGATTCCCATCATCGGCCTGCTGGCGGCCTCGGGCATCATCAAGGGAATTCTCTCCCTGCTGCTCACGTTCGACGTCATCACCGACGACTCCAACACCTTCCAGATCATCAACGCCATGTCCGACGCGGTGTTCTTCTTCCTGCCGATCTTCGTCGGCTTCACCGCCGCGCGCAGACTGGGCGCGGACCCCATCATCGTGGCCATCATCGGCGGCGTACTCACCTACCCGACACTGGTGGAGATGTCGCAGAGCGGGGCCGACCGCAACATCCTCGGCATGCCGCTCAACTCCGACTTCTTCGGCATCCCCTTCCACGTCGCCAGCTACAGCTACTCCATCTTCCCCATCATCGTCGCCGCCTGGGTCGCCTCCATTGTGGAGCCGTGGCTGAAGAAGGTCATCCCCGCGATCCTGCGGATGATCTTCGTGCCGCTCTTCGAGGTCGTCATCGTCTCGGTGATCATCCTGCTGGTGCTCGGGCCGATCGTCATGTTCGTCTCCACCGGCATCGCCACCGTCATCCAGGGCCTCTACGACCTCTCGCCCACGATCTCCGGGGCGATCATCGGCGGCTTCTACCAGTCGCTGGTCATCTTCGGACTGCACTGGGCCGTCATCCCGCTCGTCGCGCAGGACATCGCGGCCTCCGGCAACTCCTACCTCAACGCCATCATCTCCGCCACGATGGTCGCCCAGGGCGGCGCGGTGCTGGCGGTGTTCATCAAGACGAAGCTGGAGAAGATCAAGGCCCTGTCCGGGCCGGCCGCCATCTCCGCGTTCTGCGGCATCACCGAGCCCGCCATGTACGGCGTCAACCTCAAGTACGGCCGCGTGTTCATCATGGCGTCGATCGGCGGTTTCGTCGGCGGCCTGCTCACCGGCCTGTTCAACGTCAACATGTGGGGCTTCACCGGCTCGCTCATCGGCTTCACCTCCTTCGTCAACCCGGAGGGCCTGGACTTCAGCTTCTGGGGCTTCCTCATCGCCTCCGCCGCCGCGCTGGGCACCGCCTTCGTGCTCACCTGGTTCTTCGGCTTCAAGGACGCCGACGTCGAGGCGGAACGCACCGTGAAGAAGGTCCGCCTCGGACGCCGCGATCCGGTGGCCAAGTAGGCGGCGTCAGGTGCCCTTGACGTTGAGCACCTGGCGCAGCCGGTGGCGCACGTCCACCAGCTTCTCGGCATCGACCATCACCTGGTCGATGTCCTTGTAGGCGTCCGGGATCTCATCCACCCACGCCTCGCCGGGGCGGTAGACGATGCCCTCCATCCGCGCCTCCAGGTCGGCGGCGGAGTACTCCGCCCGGGCCTGCGTCCGCGAGAGGCGACGCCCCGCCCCGTGCGGCGCGGAGTTGAGCGCCGGCGGGTAGCCGCGCCCCTCCACCACGTAGGACGCGGTGCCCATGGAGCCGGGGATGAGGGCGGCGTCGCCCTCCGCGGCACGCACCGCCCCCTTGCGGGTCACCCACACCGTCTTGCCGAAGTGCTGCTCCTGCACGGTGTAGTTGTGGTGGCAGTTGATGCGCTGCTTCTCGACGACCTCCGCCTCCAGGAACCAGGCCAGCGCCGCGTGGAAGCGATCCATCATCTCCTCCCGGTTGAGCCAGGCGAAGCGCTGCGCCCACGCCAGGTCCGTGAGGTAGGAGTCGAACTCCGGGGTGCCCGCCACGAGGTACGCCAGGTCGGCGTTGGGCAGCGGGATCCAGTGCTTCGCGCAGTGCTCCTCGGCCGCCCGGATGTGCTTGCGGGCGATCTTGTTGCCCACGCCCCGGGAACCGGAGTGCAGGAACATCCACACGGTGTCCTCCTCGTCGAGGCAGAGCTCGATGAAGTGGTTGCCGCCGCCGAGCGAACCGAGCTGCTGGCGCCACTTCGGGGAGTGGGAGAGATCGACGCCGTCCCGCTCGGCCTGCGCCGCCAGCTCCCGGGTGCGGGTGTCGGCGGTGGTGCCGGCCAGCGCCCAGTCGTTGTAGTTGCCCGGCGACAGCGGGATGGTCTCCTCGATCCGGTCGCGCAGTCGGGTGAGATCCCGCCCCTGCAGGTCAGCGGCCGTGAATCCCGTGCGCACACCGATCATGCCGCAGCCGATGTCCACCCCGACCGCCGCCGGGATGACGGCGTCGATGGTGCCGAACACGGTGCCCACCGCCGAGCCCATGCCGACGTGGGCGTCGGGCATGAGGGCGACGTGCGGGTAGACGAACGGCAGGCGGGCCAGCTCGCGGGCCTGATCGAGCGTGTCCTGCTCAATCTGGGAGGCGAAGCACTCCACCTTGGGAGTGCGGGTGTGCAGGTGACGCGTGGGCGGCGCCGGGGGGCGCCTACGGGGAGACATGTGCTCCCTCCTTGTCCTTGTCGGAAGGGGACAGGGCGGGCACGGAGGGCGCGCATGAAAAAAGGCCGCACCGGGGTCTACGTGTCCGCCCTGATGTGGTCAGGGCCGGGACGTATCTCGCCGCGGTGCAGCCGAGAGAAACTAGCGGAACTAGTTTCGGCTGGACGCATCGCCGACGAGGCACGCATGAATCTGAATATTCAGCTGCAGATACATGGGTGTCTCCTTTCGGCGGGTCGATAGTCTGTGGGCCACCAGGGACCCTAGAGGGTCCGGGGTGCGGTGTCAAGAACCACGAAGCCCCGTGGGCTCCGGGGAGCACACGGGGCGTCGATACGCGCTGAGGTTTAGGCCTCGGCGGCGTAGTTCTTCTGCACGTGGGAGTCGACGGGGACGCCCGGGCCGTTCGTGGAGGAGAGGGTGATCTTCTTCAGGTAGATGCCCTTGGAGGAGGCCGGCTTGATGCGCAGCAGCTCGTCCAGCAGAGCGCCGTAGTTCTCGGCCAGGGCCTTCGCGTCGAAGGAGGCCTTGCCGATGGCGGCGTGGAGGTTGGAGGCCTTGTCCACGCGGAAGGAGATCTTGCCGCCCTTGACGTCGGCGACAGCCTTGGCCACGTCGGTGGTGACGGTGCCGGTCTTCGGGTTCGGCATGAGACCACGCGGGCCCAGCACGCGGGCGACGCGGCCGACCTTGGCCATCTGGTCCGGGGTGGCGATGGCGACGTCGAAGTCGATGGTGCCGGCGGTGATCTGCTCGATCAGCTCGTCGGTGCCGACCACATCGGCGCCCGCGGCCTCGGCCTCGGTGGCCTTCTCGCCGGCGGCGAAGACAGCCACGCGGACGGTCTTACCGGTGCCGTGCGGCAGGGAGACGGTGCCGCGGACCAGCTGGTCAGCCTTGCGCGGGTCAACGCCCAGACGGATGGCGACGTCCACGGTGGAGTCGAAGTTCTGGGAGGCGGTCTCCTTGATGAGCTTCGCAGCCTCGATCGGGGAGTAGACGCGACCCTTGTCGATCTTCTCGGCGGCGGCCTTGTATGCCTTGGAGTTCTTGCTCATTGATGCAATTCCTTATGCGGATTGTGTGGTCAGCGGGCCGGAGCTGGCCCTGCCACGTGATGATGGAAAGGGATTAACCCTCGACCTCGATGCCCATGGAGCGGGCGGTACCGGCGATGATCTTCGCGGCGGCGTCGATGTCGCGGGCGTTGAGGTCCTTCTGCTTGGTCTCGGCGATCTCGCGGACCTGCGCCATGGTGACCTTGCCCACCTTCTGGGTGTGCGGGACGCCCGAACCCTTCTGCAGACCAGCGGCCTTGAGCAGCAGCTTGGCGGCCGGCGGGGTCTTGAGGATGAAGTCGAAGCTACGGTCCTCGTAGACGGTGATCTCAACCGGGATCACGTTGCCGCGCTGGGACTCGGTGGCGGCGTTGTAGGCCTTGCAGAACTCCATGATGTTGACACCATGGGCACCGAGGGCCGGGCCGACCGGGGGAGCCGGGTTAGCGGCGCCAGCCTCGATCTGCAGCTTGATCAGGCCGGTGACCTTCTTCTTCTTCTTGGGAGCCATCGAATTACCTCGTTCCTGGGTACCGGTGGACCGTCACGATGATGACGACCACCGTCCGGATGCCGGGCCCCGCTGCCAGCCTCAGCTGGGTCTTCGCGTATCCCGGCCACCGGGGATGAATGTTTCGGGCGCGCGGGTGCGCGCGAGGGTCAAGCCTACGGCACGCCCGGGACCGGGCCCAAATCCCGGGGGCGTCGAGAAGCTAGTTGATCTTCTCGATCTGATCGGCGGTGAGCTCGACCGGGGTCTCGCGGCCGAAGATGGACACCAGCGCCTGGATCTTGCCGGTGACCGGATCGATCTCGGAGATGGTCGCGGACACCGACGCGAGTGCACCGGTGAGGATGGTGACCGCCTCGCCGACCTCGAAATCGATGGCGACGGTCGGGCGCGCCTGCTCGTCCGGCATGGCGACGACCTTCTCGCCGTCCGCGGTCACCGCCGCGGCGTCTCCCTCGACGGAAGCCTCCTTCGGCATGAGGAAACGCGCGACGTCGCGGTGCTTCACGACGGTCGCGTTCCCCTCGTTGCCCACGAAGCTCGTGACACCCGGGGTGTCGCGCACCACGGACCACGCTTTGTCGTTCATCTCCATGCGGACCAGGACGTAACCCGGCAGCAGCTTGCGCTTGACCAGCTTGCGCTTGCCGTCCTTGATCTCCAGGACCTGCTCGATCGGGACCACGACGTCGTAGATGTACTCCTCGACCTCGAGGGTCTGGGCACGCATGTCGAGGTTCGTCTTCACCTTGTTCTCGTAGCCCGAGTAGCACTGGATGATGTACCAGTCACCGGGGAGCTTCTTCAGCTCGGACACGTAACGACGCAGGCGGCGACGGTACTCCGCCTCCGAATCCTCCTCCGTGGTGTCACCGAGGGCGGCGGCAGCGGCGGCGAGCTCGTCGCGCTCCTCCGGCTCTTCGGTCTCCTCGGTCTCCTCGGATTCTGCGATTTCCTCGAGGACGGAGTCCTCCTCCGTCGTCGGCGCGACCGGCGGCTCGGTGGCCAGGGTCTCGTCGGCGTTGGAGGGATCATCGCCGAGGATCTGCTCGGCGGCGCTGATCTCGGCGTCGTCGTTGTCGAAGATGGGGGTGTCGTGGTCCGTGGTGTTCATGCTGTTGCTCCAGACGTGCGGTGGACGTGGTGGGCCTTGCCGGACAGTCTAGCGCCCGGAGCCCAATGAATAATCCCGCCGACCCTGAGGGTCCGGCGGGAGTGGAAGCTGTTGCGGAATACTCTACCTAAGGAGTGAGAACCTTCTCAACTCCGAGGCCCACCACGAAGTCGACGCTCGACACCAGCGCGGTGACGACGATGAGGAAGGCGAAGACCACCAGCGTGTAAATGACCATCTGACGCGCCGTCGGCCAGATGACCTTGCGCATCTCGGAGACGACCTCGGGCACGAAGCTGGCGACGCCGCCGCCCGGCTTCTCATCCTCGGGCGCGGTGGTGGCGACACGCTTCGCCTCGTAGGAGGAGGTCGAGGTGGTGCCGGCGCCGGTCAGCTGACGCTTGCCCGTCGGGCGGGCCACACCGGGCTGGTTGGGCTGCTGATCGGTCACAGCTCTCCTCGCGATCTGTCGTGGATGGAACTTCAGTGAGCCTACCAGAGGGCTCCCCGGACAAGCAGAACGGGCCGGTCCCGAGGAAATTCCTCGGGACCGGCCCGCAGTGGCAGGGGCGACAGGACTTGAACCTGCAACCTACGGTTTTGGAGACCGTTGCTCTGCCAATTGAGCTACGCCCCTTGGTGCGCTGATCGAACAGCACGGTTCACCCTACCAGACGGGAAACCTCTTCCGAAACTTCCTGCCAGGCGGTCAACCGGTAGCGATGGCGGGAATTGAACCCGCGACACAGCGATTATGAGTCGCTTGCTCTACCACTGAGCTACACCGCCAGGTGACTGCTTCACACTCCCCCAGCCACCGACGGTCCGCCTGCAACCGCGGGAGAAAAGAAACAGAGCCCCCTATCAGAATCGAACTGATGACCTTTTCCTTACCATGGAAACGCTCTGCCGACTGAGCTAAGGGGGCACAGCCTCTGGAACTTTTTGCCTTGATTTCTCTTGGCCGCTCCGTTGAAGCCTTGTAAAGATTAACCCGATGCCTTGCACTAACACAAATCGGCAGGTCAGTGGCGGTATTTAGCGTGTTATATGGACGCGTTTAAAGGCTGTGGAAGCGGCTTTAAAGTGGGGTGCGGGAGGCATGCTTACAGTCGTTGGCGCGGGGTCCTCCACGTCGAATTCACGGCATTGAATTCAGGGCGTCGAGATGGGGCCCTGAACCCCGCCACGGGGCGCCCTTTCGACCGCGTGCTTTCGACCGCGTGCTTTCGACGAGGGCGCACCGGCACTGCCACACCCGGGAACGCAGAAACCCACCCGGACAATCCGGGTGGGTTTCACGTGGTGCCAGGTAGAAGATTCGAACTTCTGAAGGCTATGCCGGCGGATTTACAGTCCGCTCCCTTTGGCCGCTCGGGCAACCTGGCAAGCACCGTGGTGCGCTACACACTTTACTATGATGCCCCGACCACCTGGCAAATCGCCTGGTCAGAGCGGATATTTAACCGACGCGCCGGACGGTGTAGCCGGCGAGCAGGCGCAGGGCATCGGTGGCCGGGGACTCCGGCAGGCGGGCGATCTGGGTCTCCACCTCGGCGAGGAAGCGATGGACGTGCGCCAGCGCCTGTTCCCGCCCCTGGGACCGTCCCAGCAGCTCGAGGGCGCGTTCGACGTCGGCATCTTCGGTGAGCGGCCCGGTGAGCAGGCCGCGCAGCTGCTCGCCGACGTCGGAATCCTCCGCCAGGGCGAGCAGCACGGGCAGGGTGAACACGCCTTCCCGCAGATCGGTTCCGGGGGTCTTCCCGGACTGCTCGGGGTCGGAGAAGATGTCGATGATGTCGTCGACAATCTGGAAGATCATGCCCACCGACATGCCGATCTTGCGCAGCGCATCGGTGTGCTCTGCGGAGGCGCCGGCGTGATAGGCGCCGAGGTAGCCGGAGGAGGCGATGAGCACGCCGGTCTTCTCCGCGATGACGTCGAGGTAGTGCTCGATGGGGTCCCGGTCGCCGGCGCCGAGGGTCTCCCGCATCTGGCCGGTGACCAGGTCCTGGAAGGTGGTGGCGAAGTGCCCCACGGTGTGGGTGTCCAGTTCGCTCATGAGCCGGGAGGCGTGGGCGAAGAGGATGTCCCCGGCGAGGATGGCGACGGCGTTGTCCCAGCGGGCGTTCGCGGAGTCCACGCCGCGGCGCAGCTCGGCCTCATCCATGACGTCGTCGTGGTAGAGGGTGGCCAGGTGGACGGTCTCCAGGGCGGCGGCGGCCTTGACCACGTCGCGCGACCCGGCGCGGGGGCCGTACTGGGAGGCGAGCAGGGCCATCATGGGCCGGAATCGCTTCCCCCCGGCGGTGAGCAGGTGGGTCACCTTGTCGACGAGGAAGTCCTCGCCCTTCGCCAGTTCCTCGCGCAGCAGGACCTCGACCTCGGTCATTCCGGTCGCGATGCGCTCATTGAGCTCGGCGTCTCCCAGGTCCACGTGCCCTGCCGGGCTGGGCTGGTAGGTAGTGCCGTGGGTCATATCGGAATGTCCTTGCAACGGGGTATGAGGATGAAGATGATCGGGTTCAACCGTAGTCCACAATTGCCGCTCACCGTAGTCAGGGTGCCACAATGGGGCGCATGAGTGTGGTGGATGTCCTCGTCGTCGGTGCCGGTCCCGCGGGAGCGGCCGCCGCGATCCATGCGGCGGAGGCCGGGCTCGACGCCCTGCTTATCGACGCCGCCTCCTTCCCCCGCGACAAGACCTGCGGCGACGGCCTCACTCCGCGCGCCATCCACAGCCTCGCCCGGCTCGGCCTGGCCGACGAGGTGACCAGGGACTACCGCAATGAGGGACTCAAGCTGCGGGGCTTCGGCGGCTCCGTCACCGCCCCCTGGCCGGAGGGGCATTACGGCACGGTGGGCTCGGCCATGCCGCGCACCGAGTTCGATCACCTCCTGGTCCGGGCCGCCGCAGCGCGGGGTGCCACCGTGTGGGAGGACGCCAGCGCCACGGGCGTCACCTTCCAGGGCGACCGGATCGGCGAGGTGACGGTGCGTCACGGGGGCGTCGAGAAGCAGGTGCGGGCCCGCTGGATCCTCGTGGCGGACGGCGTGCGGTCAACGTTCGGCAAGCTGCTGGGCCGCGAGTGGCACCGCGGGGAGGTCTACGGCATCGCCGCGCGTTCCTACTGCGAGACCCCCTTGTCGACGGAGCCGTGGATCCACTCCGACGTCGAGCTTCTCGACGACACCGGCACCGTCCAACCCGGCTACGGCTGGATCTTCCCGCTCGGCGGCGGGCGCGTGAACCTCGGCGCCGGCGCCCTGTCCACGGACACCCGCCCGGCGAAGGTGAACACGAAGAAGCTGCTCGCCCACTACGCCGCCCAGAAGCGCCCGGAGTGGCAGTTGGGCCCGGAGCGCGACATCGCCTCGGCGATGCTGCCCATGGGCGGCGCCGTCTCCAACGTGGCCGGCCCCAACTGGATGCTCATCGGCGACGCCGCCGCCCTGGTCAACCCCCTCAATGGCGAGGGCATCGACTACGGACTCGAATCCGCCGAGATGGCCGTGGCCCTGCTGCAACAGGACCGCGACCTCACCCGGGCGTGGCCGCAATTGCTGCGCGACACCTACGGGGAGGCCTTCCTGCTGGCCCGCACCGCTGCGCGCCTGCTCACCTACCCGAAGTTCCTGCCCGTCGTCGGCCCGCTGGGGCTGCGCGGCCCGATCGGGGCCGTCATCATGCCGGCCGCGGCGCGGCTCATGGGCAACCTCATCACCGACGAGGACCGCGACCTCGTGGCCCGCACCTGGCGCCTGGCCGGGGGCGCGGTGTCCCGGGCGCGTCGCGACACCCCCCTGTGGTCTACAACGGCTTCGTCGCCGAGTGCAGCGCCACGATCCCGAGGCTGAGGTTCTGCCATCCGGCGTTCTCCCAGCCGTTGGCATTGATCACCCGGGCGAGGCCCTCCTGGCCGGGCCACGCGCGGATGGAGTCCGCCAGGTACTCGTAGGCCTCGGGGTTGGAGGAGAACACGCGCGCCACGCGCGGCAGCAGGCGGGTGAGGTACTCCTTGTACACCGTGCCGAAGACGGGGACCACCGGGGTGGAGAACTCCGCGATCGTCAGCCGCCCACCGGGCTTGGTCACCCGGGCCATCTCCCGCAGCCCGGCCTCATGGTCGTGGATGTTGCGCAGTCCGTAGGAGATGGTGACCGCGTCGAAGGTGTCGTCCGCGAACGGCAGCTGCATGCCGTCGCCGCACACCTTCGGCACCGCCCGCTCGCGCCCCGCGGCGAGCATGCCCTGGGAGAAGTCACAGGCCACGCACCACGCCCCGGACTTGGCCAGCTCCACGGTGGACACGGCGGTGCCGGCCGCCAGGTCGAGCACCTTCTCCCCCGGCTGCAGGTCGAGCCGCTCGCGCGTCCGGCGCCGCCAGCGGGCGTCCTGCCCGAAGGAGAGGATGGTGTTGGTGAGGTCGTATTTCTCGCCGACGGCATCGAACATCGACGCCACGTCGAAGGGTTGCTTGTCCAGGTCTGCCTTTGCCACCCGTTCAGTCTAGGTCAGCAGCTCCTCAGGCGACGCGGGCGCCCAGCGCCTTCGCCGCCCACAGGGGCAGCTCGGGGCGGGGCCCGAAGAAGGTGAGCGGAACCCGCCGGGTCTCCTCGATGACCTCCGCGTAGTAGCCGAGGAGCTGCTCGCACAGCGCCTCCCACGTCTTGTTCTGCACCGAGGTCCGCGCGTTCTGGCGCAGGGCCTCGTGCCGCTCGGGGTGCACGAGCCACTCGGCGGCGGTGGGCAGGTCGCGGGTGAACGTGTCGACGTCGAGAAGCAGCCCGTTGTAGCGCTCCTGGATGAGGTCGACCGGGCCGCCGGCCCGGGGGCCGATGGTGGGGACACCGGAGGCCTGGGCCTCCTGGATGGCCTGGCAGAAGGTCTCGAACTCCCCGGCATGGACGAACAGGTCGAGGGAGGCGTAGGCGCGGGCCAGCTCCTCGCCCCCGAGGGCACCGGTGAACACGGCCTTGGGCATGAGCGACTCCAGCTCCGCCCGGGAGGGGCCATCTCCGACGATGACCAGCTGGATGTCCCGGCGCTCGTGGAGGGAGACGAGGCGGTGCACGCCCTTCTCCGCGGCGAGGCGGCCGACGAAACCGACGATCTTCTTGCGCCCCGAGCGGTCCCACTGGCGGCGCAGCACCGGGTCCCGCTTGTCCGGGTGGAAACGGACGGCGTCGACGCCGCGCCCCCAGTGACGGACGTTGTGGATCCCGTGGCCCTCGAGGTCAGCGATGGTGAGCGAGGAGGGCGCCAGCGTCATCTGGCAGATGTTGTGGATGTGGCGCGTCCACTCCCAGGCGGCCGCCGCCAGCGGGGCGAGGTGGTACTTCGTGGCGAAACCCGCGACATCCGTCTGGTAGAGCGCCACCGCCGGAATCCGCAGCTGGCGGGCGGCGAAGGCGCCGGCCGCGCCGAGCACGAAGGGGCTGGCGAGATGGATGATGTCCGGCTGGAACTCCCGCAGCGCATCGGTGACGGTGGCGTTGGGCACGCCGATCGGCAGCGAATCAATGAGCGGCATGCGCACGGTGGGCACGCGGACGATCTCGAAACCTAGGTACTCGTGGATCTCCTCCTGGAAATCCCGGGCCCCCGGGGCGATGACCATCGCCTCATGCCCCTCCCGGTGGAGGTGTTCCAGGACCCGGAGCACCGAGTTCGTCACACCGTTGACGTTGGGCAGGAAGGACTCGGCGACGATCGCAACACGCATGGGTGACATGATCTCCTACCTAGGCAACATCGTCCTGAGCGTCAGCTCAATTCCGGGCTAACTTTCGGTGAACTGGCCCGCGGGCGCGTCGCGCGCCCCAGTGCCCACCACAATACGGCAGCGATAACCGTTGTCACTAGTGCGACGCTGCACGCCGGGATGAGTGAGAGCGTCCAGGCGCGGCCCTCCACCTTGACCAGATCGGGATCGGACTTCGCGTACGTCACCCACACCCGCTGGCCCTCCCCCAGCCCGGTCGGGTACAGCAGGCCGGTCGGCGGGGAGTGGTAGATGCCCTCCTCATCGCGGTAATCGATTGTGGTCCGCAACCAGCTCACGCCCGTCACGGTCGCCAGGGCGCGCCCGGGATCCGCGGCGATGTTCCGGTCATTGAGGGCGGGGCCGATGACCATGGACACCGCGCCGAGCAGCGCCGCCACATAGAGGAGGAGCACCAGCTGGCGGCCGCGCCGCGCGATGCTCTGCCTCATCGACGCAGTGCCTCGTGCATCGCGCGGCGGGTGGCCCGCGTCGTGCGGGCCTCGATGACGCTGAGTCCGTCATGGGGCTCGCTGAGGGCGTCGAGAAGCTCGGTGAGCTCGGTGACCGCCCGGTGCGGGACCCCGAAGCCGGCGCACAGGTCACTTAGCGACGCCCCGTGCGGGGTCCCGAAGGCGCGCTCGAAGCTGGCGCGCAGGCCGGGCGCGCCGATCTCGAGGGTCTCGAAGATGCCGCCGCCGTCGTCGTTGGCCACCACGATGACGAGGTTCTCCGGATGCGTCTCCGCCGGCCCGATGAGCAGACCGCCGATGTCGTGGAGGAAGGTGACGTCGCCGAGCAGCGCGACGGTCCGCGGCGCGCGCGGCTCATCCGGGTGGGCGGCCTGGGTGGCCAGGGCGATGCCGACGGCCTGGGAGACGGTGCCGTCGATACCCGCGGCCCCCCGGGGCGAATACGTGTCCACCCCGTCATACGGCAGGCCGACGAAACTGGCGTCGCGCACCGGGTTGGAGGCCCCCAGCACGAGGGTGTCGCCGGTGCCCAGGGTGTCGGAGATCGCCGCCGCGACGTGCAGCCCCGTGAAACCGTGGGCCGGGTCGGCGATGACCAGGCGCACGGTGTCGGCCGCCAGATCCGAGGCCGCCTGGCAGATCCGCATCCACTGCTGCGAGGGCTCGCCGGTGACCGTGACGGCGCTGCCGCGGCGGGAATCCGGGCGGGGGTCGGTGAAGTCGGCGGTGCGGGACAGGGTGATCAGCTCAATGTCCGGGTCACTGATCAGGGCCAGCACATCCCGGTGCAGCGTCGGGTGCCCGACGACGATGACCTGCTCCGGCTTCGTGTCCACCACGTAGTCGTTCGCGCTGATCTGCGGCTTGCGGAACAACGCCGCGGCCAGCGGATGCACCGGATGATACGGCGCCGGCGCCGTCGGCTCGGCGATGGTCGGCACGTCCTCCAGCCCCTCCACCGTCCAGGCCTCGTCCCCGGCGATGACGAGGGTCGGACGGCTGAGATCCACGGCGACCTCGCCGTGCCGGTGCGGCCGCGGCAGGGGCGCGCGCCCCAGCGTCCGGTCGCCGGGTGCCTCCGGCAGGTGCTTGCCGACGAGCGGGGCATCCAACTCCACATTGATATGCACCTGCAGCTGCGTGGTGAAGGCCTCCGCCAGGAACGGGATGTCCTGGCTGCCGCTCACCTCGGTCGTCGTGGCGTAGCGCCCGAAGATCCCCACCTGGTCGATGGTCTGGCTGGCGCCCGTGTCCTGCATGCGGCGCGGACGGTCGGCGCTGACCACCGCCAGCGGAACGTGCGCATAATGGGCCTCCACCAGGGCGGGGAGGGTGTTGGCGACGGCGGTGCCGGAGGTCATCACCACCGCCACGTGGCGCTTCTGCACCCGTGCCAGGCCGAGGGCGAGGAAGGCGGCGCTGCGCTCATCGTGACGCACGTGGACCTTGATGTCCGGGCGCGCGAGCAGGGCCAGGCTCAACGGGGAATTGCGCGAACCCGGGCACAGCACCACATCACTGACGTGGCGGGAAAGCTGGGCGACGACGCGCTGCGCCAGGTCCATCGACTCGATATCCATGGGGACGAGTCTACTGAGCGCGCCTGCACCTACTGCGTCGGCTGGGAACCCAGCAGATCATTGAGCCAGCCCTCGAGGTCGACCTCCGGCAGCTCCGAGGGCAGCTCGGAGGGCAGTTCCGACGGCAGCTCCGTGGGCAGGGCCCGCTCGGTGGTCGTCTGGGTGACGGTCAGCGACGTCGTCTGGGTGACCGTCACCGGCTCGACCGGCTTGTTGGCCTCCGCGGCGGCGCCGCGCCAGAGGAAGAAGAACAGCGCGGCGGCCAGCAGGGTGAGTCCGAAGAGAATGCCCAGGACCATGGGCAGCGCACCACCGCCGGAGGACTTCGCCGCCGGCTGCTGGTAGGCGGGTTCCTGGTACACGGGCTCCTGGTACGCAGGCTCCTGGTAGACGGGGTCGCCCTCGCCGGGGAAGTACTGCCGGGGGCGGTCGCCGCCGGTGGGGCCGAGGTAGCGGGTGTCGTCATCGTTCATGGGGCTCAACCTACACGTGCGGCCAGGTCCGGCGAAGGCGGGAGAACCACCAGTCGCGGCGCTGCGCGGGGGCCGCCAGGGCGGCGAGGCGCGCGGGGTCGGGGTCGACGGGGGCGACGGAGAGGTGGCCGTCGACAAGCTCGCGCGGCGCGGCGACGTCCGCGAGGAAGAGCGACCCGGTGGCCAGGCCCGCGGCGGCGGGGGGAACGTCGAGGCCGTCGTCATCCTCGAGGACCGGCAGGGCGGCCAGTGCCGCCAGGCCGGCGTTCATGCCGACGGCCGTGTCCAGCGCGGAGGCGAGGGTGACGTCCATGTGTCGGGCGCGCAGGTGGTCGGTGAGTTCGAGCACGCGCTGCACACCCCCGAGCGGCGCGACCTTGAGCACCGCCACGTCGGCGGCGCGCAGCTCGGCGACGCGGTGGGGGTCGGCCGCGCGGCGGATCGACTCGTCCGCAGCGACGCGCACGAACATCCCGGCGCGCATGAGCTCGCCGCGCAGCTGCGCCAGCTCCTCCACCGAACGGCAGGGCTGCTCCAGGTAGTCGAGGGGGCCGAGGGCGCGGGCGGCCTCCAGGGCCTCGGGGACGGTCCAGGCCTGGTTGGCGTCGACACGCACGAGCGCCCCCGGCAGCACCTCGCGCACCGCCCGGACGCGCGCGACATCGTCCGCCAGGGTCTGGCCCTTCTCCGCCACCTTCACCTTCACCACCCGGCATCCCGGGTAGCGGTCCAGCACCGCCGGAACCTCGTCGGGGGAGACGGCGGGCACGGTGGCATTGACCTCGACGAGGGTGCGACGGGGGGCCGGGAAGCCCGTGAAGGCGGCCTCGAGCCCGGCGCGCAACCAGGCGGCGGACTCGACCTCGTCGTAGTCGAGGAAGGGGGCGAATTCTCCCCAGCCGGCGGGGCCGTCGATAAGCAGGGCCTCCCGCGTGTCGACGCCGCGGAAGCGCACCGCCATGGGCAGGGACACGACGTGGGCGCGGTCGAGGATGTCGTCGATGTGCATGGGATTCACAGTAGGCGGACCTCCTCGTCCTCGATGAGCAGGGCCTGGCCGTCGCGGAGCAGGACGAGCGGCCAGCGCTCCCCGAACTGGCGCACCGTCTCGGCGTAGAGGTCGATGGGGAACACCTCGCTGCCTTGCGCGTGCGGGATGACGACCAGGTCCGTGAGGCCGAGGCCTGCGTAATCGCGCAGGTCAGGGGCGATGTCCGGGGAATCGAGCAGGCGGCACGGCTCAATGTCGGGGCCCGCGATGACTGACCCGGCCGAACACCCGACGTAGGTGAGGCCCGCGCGCACCCGGCGGGTGAGGATCTCGTCGGTCCCGGTGCTGCGCAGCACGTGGAGCAGATCGAAGGTCTCCCCGCCGGCGACGTACACGGCGTCGACCTCGCCGAGGATCCGGTCCACCTCCGCCGGCGGCGTGTCCGCGAGCGGCAGCTCCACCAGCTGCAGGCCGTGCGCCCGCAGGCCGTCACGCTCGGTGTTCACCCAGGGGGCGTCGCCGAAGGAGCGGGCGGCGTCGGAGATGTAGGCGACGGTTCCGGAGACGTGCTCGGCGAGACGATCGTGCAGAAACGAGGTCAGCAGCAGCTTCATGGCGCCAGCGTAGCTTCTTCCGCACAATGGCCCCCATGACCGATCCGAAGCAGATCCTCACCGCCGCCCAGATCGCCGACGCCGAGCTCTCCGGCTGGGAGAACCAGGGCGACCACCTCACGGCCACCTTCGACACCGGCGATTTCGCCACCGGACTCCGCCTGGTCAACCTCATCGGCGCCTCCGCCGAGGAGGCCGACCACCACCCCGACCTCACCCTCACGTACGGGCAGGTCGACGTCGCGCTGTCCAGCCACGACGTCGGCGGAGTGACCGCCCGCGACATCCGCCTCGCCCGGGTGATCACCGACCATGCGGAGGGCCTCACCCTAAGCTGAAGTCCATGACCTACAGCACAGACAACCCCTTCGACGCCACCCAGTGGCGGGCGGTCGAGGGTTTCGAGGACCTCAGCGACATCACCTACCACCGCCACGTGGGCACGCAGCGCCGGGACGGCATCGTCCGCATCGCCTTTGACCGCCCCGAGGTGCGCAACGCCTTTCGCCCGCACACCGTCGACGAGCTCTACCGGGCCCTCGACCACGCGCGCCGCACCCCGGATGTGGGCACCGTCCTGCTCACCGGCAACGGACCTGCGGAGAAGGACGGCGGCTGGGCCTTCTGCTCCGGTGGTGACCAGCGCATCCGCGGCCGCAGCGGCTACCGTTACGCCTCCGGCGAGACCGCCGACACCGTCGACGAGGCCCGCACCAAGGTGGAGGGCGGGCGTCTGCACATCCTCGAGGTGCAGCGGCTGATCCGCACCATGCCGAAGGTGGTCATCGCGGTGGTCAACGGCTGGGCCGCCGGCGGCGGGCACTCGCTCCACGTCATCTGCGACCTCACCATCGCCTCCCGCCAGGAGGCCCGCTTCAAGCAGACCGACGCCGATGTCGGCTCCTTCGACGCCGGTTACGGATCCGCCTACCTGGCCAAGCAGGTCGGCCAGAAGTACGCCCGCGAGATCTTCTTCCTCGGCCGCGCCTACTCCGCCGAGGAGATGCAGCGCATGGGTGCGGTCAACATCGTCGCCGACCACGGCCGGCTCGAGGAGGAGGCCATCCAGGTCGCGCGCGAGATCAACGGCAAGTCCCCCACCGCCCAGCGCATGCTCAAGTTCGCGTTCAACCTCACCGACGACGGCCTCATGGGCCAGCAGGTCTTCGCCGGCGAGGCCACCCGCCTGGCCTACATGACCGACGAGGCCGTCGAAGGCCGCGACTCCTTCCTGGAGAAGCGCGACCCCGACTGGGATCAGTTCCCCTACTACTACTGATGCTCTCCCACCTCGCTCTCCCGCCCCGCGCCGTCCTGGCGATCGACGGCCACGGCGCCAGCGGCAAGACCACCCTCGCCCGGCGCCTGGCCGCCGAGCACGGCGCGGCGTGCGTGGTGGGTACCGACGATCTCGCCTGGCACCACTCCTTCTTCGACTGGGCCGAGCTGCTTATCGACGCCATCCTCCTCCCCTACCGCGCCGGCACGGCCGTGTCCTACCGCCCGCCGGGCTGGGTGCGGATGGGCCGGCCGGGAGCCATCGAGGTACCGGCCGACACCGACCTCCTCATCGTCGAGGGCACCGGCGCGGGGCGTCTCGAGGCCGCCCCCTATGTCGACGCCCTCATCTGGGTCGACGTGGACCTCGCCGTGGCCCGCGAACGCGGCCTGGCGCGTGATGTGGCCAGCGGCGTCAACGGCACCCGCGCGGAGGCGGAGACATTCTGGGACGAGTGGATGGCCGCGGAGATCCCGTTCCTCGACCGGCACCGGCCGTGGGAGCGGGCGGACCTGGTGGTGTGATCAGCACCCCGCCGCAGGCCGGACGCTAGGATCAACGCACGTGACCCGCCTCCTGGAGCCCCTCGTCGTCGATCCGCGCGATCCCCTCGCGCTCCTGCCGTCGCTGGAGGAGGCCATCGCCGGGCAGCGCACCCTGTTGCCGGTGCCCGCCGACGACCCGGCCCGGGCCGCGCTGCTGCAGGATTCGCAGGAGGCGGGCCGACCCATCGACCCGTCGATCGCCCTGGTGGTGGCCACCTCCGGCTCCACGGGCACGCCGAAGGGCGCCCAGCTCACCCCGGCGAACCTGGTCTCCAGCGCCGACGCCACCCACCGGCACCTCGGTGGCGCGGGCCAGTGGCTGCTGGCCATGCCGGCCCACCACATCGCCGGGCTGCAGGTGCTCATCCGCTCGCTGGTCGCGGGGGTCGACCCGCTGGCGCTCGACCTGAGCACCGGCTTCCACACCCCCCGCTTCGCCCGCGCCGCCGCCGAGCTCCACGCCACCCGCGACCGCTGCTACACCTCCCTCACCCCAATGCAGCTGGCCAAACTCATGGATACACTGCAGGGCATCGAGGCGCTCCGGCTTTTCGACGCCGTCCTCGTCGGCGGCGCCGCCCTCAACCCCCAGCTCGCCCGCGCGGCGGCGGACATGCAGATCACGGTGGTCACCACCTACGGCTCCTCGGAGACCGCCGGCGGCTGCGTCTACGACGGCCGCCCGCTGCCCGGCGCGCGCGTCCGGGTCGAGGGGGAACGTATCCACCTCGGCGGGCCGATGATCGCCCTCGGCTACCGCAACGCGCCCGGTCACGCGGCCTTCGCGGAGGAGGGCTGGTTCGCCACCACGGATGCCGGGCACATCGCGGATGGCCGCCTCCACGTCACCGGCCGCCTCGACGCGGTCATCGATTCCGGCGGCCTCAAGCTGCACCCCGAAGTGCTGGAGCAGGCGCTGCTGGGGGTGCGCGGGGTGACCGGGGCCTGTGTCGTCGGGGTTCCGCACCCGCGGCTCGGGCAGGCCATCGTCGCCGCCTACACCGGGACCGCCACCCCGGGCGAGGTCATTGAGGGGCTCGACCACCTCCCCCGCTGGCAGCTGCCCAAGGAGCTGCGCCGCCTGGAGGCCCTGCCGCTGACGGGGCCGGGGAAGGTGGACCGGCGGGGCGTCGAGAAGCTCTTCTAATCCTCGGAGCGGCTGGCCGCGACGAGCTTGGCCACATCCTCCGCGGAATACACACGGTCGATCTGCTCATCGTTGCCGCCCATGAGCGTGTTGCCGATGACCAGCGCACCCGCCTGCGTCGAGGGCACCACCGCGAAGTTGCGCGGGTGCGAATAGACCTGCCGGACGCGATGCCCGGAACGCAGGGCGCAGGCGTGGAGCCAGACGTCGTCGGCACGCGGGGTGAGCTGCTGAAACACATCGCCCTGCTCCACGACGAAGTCGATGAAGCTCGGCGGGTAGAGCACCCCGGACACCCCGGTGGCGAAGTGCAGGAAACTGGCCCGGCAGGTGTCGGCGGCGGTCCACTTGACGTAGGGCAGCAATTCCTCGTCGCGCAGCTCGATGCGGTGCGCGCGGTAGGCGATGACCACGTCATTGCGCAGATCACCGATGAACAGCAGGCGCTCGAGGAACCACTCGGGGTAGATCATGTCGTCGTCGATGGTGGCCACCCGCGTCGCCGTGCCCGCCACCTCACGGAACTGCCCCCAGTACTTGGTGTGCGGCCCGTAGAGCCCGTCGGAGCAGCGCACCTGGAGGCCGCGCTTGACCAGGCGGCGGAGGGTCTTCGGCCACTCGGCGTCGAAATCCTTCCGGTCCAGCCACAGCACCACCGGCGCCTTGACGTGCCCGCGCACGATGGACTCGAGGGTGTAGTGGACACGGCTGAGTCGCTCGCCGTGCGAGGTCAGCGAGATGATCACCTCGCCTGCCTGCGGGAAACGCCGCCGGGAGAAGCGGTTGTTCCACGCCAGCGGAATCATCCGGAACAGAGTGAAGAAGAAGCTGACCGCCTGGCCGAGCACATATGAGATCCACATAGCCTGCACCACCTTACTTTCGCCCGCCGCCCTCCGCTTGGCGGGACCCTCAACATTGCGTGACCACGGCGATGGGCCACAATGGCCCCATGTCCGTTGATCAACACCCCTATCCGGCCACGGCCCGGGACTGGTGGCAGGCCGCCCGCCCGCACACCTGGCCCAACGCCTTCTCCCCCGTCATCGTCGGCTCGGGCGCCGCCGCCTACGCGGGTGGTTTCTCCTGGTGGCGGGCACTGCTGGCCCTGGTGGTGGCGTGGGCGCTCATCGTGGGCGTCAACTACGCCAACGACTACTCCGACGGCATCCGCGGCACCGACGAGGACCGCACCGGCCCGGCGCGCCTCACCGGCGGCCGCCTGGCGAAACCCGCGCACGTCAAGCTCGCCGCCTTCCTCGCCTTCGGCGTCGCCGC
This sequence comes from Corynebacterium nasicanis, assembly GCF_042658165.1. NCBI lineage: Bacteria > Bacillati > Actinomycetota > Actinomycetes > Mycobacteriales > Corynebacteriaceae > Corynebacterium > Corynebacterium nasicanis. The sequence continues at coordinate 433,197 of NZ_JBHSQE010000009.1, read as the reverse complement.
GGTGGCCGGCATCGCGTTGTCCCTGTCGAGCGCCTGGTGGTTCATCCTCGTCGGCGCCCTGGCGATTCTCGGCGCCTGGTTCTACACCGGCGGCAGCAACCCCTACGGCTACCGGGGCCTGGGCGAGGTGGCGGTGTTCCTCTTCTTCGGGCTCGTCGCCGTGCTGGGCACCGAGTACACGCAGGCGGGGGCCGTGTCCTGGATCGGTCTCGGCGGGGCGGTGGCCATCGGTGCCATCTCCTCGTCGGTGAACCTGGCCAACAACCTGCGCGACATCCCCTCGGACACCGCCGCGGGGAAGGTCACCCTCGCGGTGCGCCTCGGCGACCACGCCACCCGCCGCGTCTACACCGCCCTTGCGCTGACCCCCTTCGCGGTGTCCCTCGTCCTGGCGTTCACGCTGCTTCCGTTGCTGCTCGGCCTGCTGGCACTGCCGCTGGCCGTCGGCGGCATCCTGCTCGCGCTGCGCGGAGCGACGGGCCCCGCTCTCATCCCGCTGATCAAGTCCACCGGGCAGGCGATGCTGCTGTGGGCGGTCATCACTGCGGTGGTGCTCTTCCTCAACGCCCCGGGGGTGTAGATGACCGGCGTCATCACCGGCTTCGCCATCATCCTGGCGGTCATCGCGGTCGGCGTGATCCTCTCGCGCACGGGGGTCATCGGTGATGACCGCGAACGCCTCGTGCTCAACCGCGTGGCCTTCTACGCCGCCTCACCGGCGCTGCTGTTCACTTCGGTGGCGAAGTCGGACGCCCAGACGCTGTTCTCACCGGTCATCCTGGTGATCTTCTGCGCCACGGTGGCCACGGCGGCGCTGTACATTCTCGCCTCGGTGCTGCTGTTCCGGCAGGACATCCCCACCACGACGATGGGCGCGGCCTCGTCCTGCTACTTCAACTCCGTCAACATCGGCCTGCCGGTGAGCATCTACGTCCTCGGCGAGGCCACCTACGTGGTGCCCGTGCTGGTGCTGCAGATGGTGGTGTTCACGCCCTTCATCCTCGCCGGACTGGTCGCTGAGGAGGCGGGTGGGCGCTCCCGCCTGGCTCGGATCTGGGGTCCGGTGCGCACCGCGGTGTTCTCCCCCGTGGTCATCGGCTCGGTGCTCGGCCTGGTCGTGGCTCTGGTCGGCCTGCACATCCCAGATCCGGTCATGCGCCCGCTGGAGATCCTCGGTGGGGCGTCCATCCCCATGATCCTCATCAGTTTCGGCGCCTCGCTGCGCAACACGGCCCCGTTGACCACCCCGGCGGATCGCCCGGGCACCATCGCCGCGACGGCCCTCAAGCTGGTCGGTATGCCGCTCATCGCGTGGGGCATCGCCCGGGCGCTGGGGCTGGAGGGCAACGAGCTCTACGCCTCCGTCATCCTCGCGGCCCTGCCCGCCGCGCAGAACGTGTACAACTTCGCCGCCTCGCATCAGCGCGGCATGATCATCGCGCGTGACACGGTCTTCCTCACCACGTTCGGCTCCCTGCCGGTGATGCTGGCGATCGCGCTGCTCTTCGGCCGCTGACGCCGCCCGGCGGGCGGGCAGTGGTCAGCGGGACTCCAGCTCCCGCTTCACCCACTCCTTGCGGGCCCGGCGCTGCGCGTTCCACGCCCCCACGGAACGGTTCGCCTCCACGCGCATGCCCTTGAACACGAGCATGGACAGCGGGAACGCCACCAGCAGAGCGAGGAGGGCGGACATGACGAGGGGGACGGGGGCGTCGATAAGCACGGCGAAGAGCTGAATGATGATGGTGAGCACCACGAACAACCCCAGGCGGGCACCGCCGTACTTGAGCAGCGCCAGGTTGGCCTGGCGGCGGACCCGCGGATCGAGTTCCGGGGGCGCGTCGGACGGGTGCCGGGGATTTTCAGGTGCAGTCACACCTGCAGTCTACTTCGGCCCGTACAGTGGGCAGCATGGGACGCGTCTTACTGATTCTGCTGATTGTCGTCGCCATTGTGCTCGTGTGGAAGGCCTTCGGACCGAAGACCTGGAAGCGCAACCAGGCGGCCCCGCCACCGCGCGCCGTCAAGGGGCCGGACGACGACGAAGAGTTCCTGTGGAAGATCGAGAAGGACCGCTTCAAGGAGCGCCGCGCGCGCGAAGCCGCGCAGCGCGAGGAGGAGGAGCGTCGCAAGCGGGCGGAGGAGCGTTATCGTGAACCCGACGACGATCAGCCGGTGGACTGACGCCGACCGCTCCGGCGACCTCGCCGCCATGCGGGCCTGCCTGGCACCGGACGTCCACCTCATCTCCCCGCTCACGGACGGCTTCTCGTTCCGGGGGCCGGACGAGGTCATCGCCGTCTTCGAGGCGGCGTTCGTGCTTCTCGACGACATCGTCATCCACCGCGTCACCGGAGCCGACCGCGATTGGGTGCTCCATGGGCGCAACCGCCTCGGCGCGCAGAACCTCGAGGAGATTCAGTGGCTGCGTCTCGACGAGGCGGGCCTCATCTCCGAGATCACCCTGTTCATCCGCCCCATGCCTGCGGCAGTCCTGCTGCTCGGGCGCATCGGGCCGGAACTGGCCGCCCGGGGAGTGCTGCGGCCCGTCGCGCGCGGGGCCTCGGGAGCGGCCCGCCCGCTGGGGTGGATCGTGCGGGGCGTGGAGAAATTCCTTATGCCTCGCCTGCGCTAGCGGTGGCCTCGAAGTTCATCGTCAGCCCCAGCGCGTGGGCGACGGCGGCGACCTTCTCCCACCGGACCCCCGTCCCACCGTGTTCGATGGTGTGGAGCGTGGACCGGGAGACGCCGGCCTTCTCGGCGATATCGGCCTGCAGCGCCCCGATGTCACGGCGGCGTTGGGCCAGTTGAGCGCCGAGTTCGAGCAGCACCGGATCATCGCCTGCCGGCTTGCCCGTCTTCTTTCTGGGTGCAGAGGTTCCTGTCACTGCTCTCACTCCTCACGCGGACGGTGTTAGGGCCACAGTCTAGCGCGAAACGTCTAGATCAGTCCGCCCGCCTCCTCGAATTCACGCGGGCGGGAGGAGTACCGGAATGCGCTGCGGGGCACCGCCTTCGACGGGGTGCTCTAGTTCAGCCCGGCGTAGGAGTGCAGGCCCGAGACGACCATGTTGATGAAGAAGACATTGAAGATGGTCGTGGCCAGAGCGGCGATGTTGATCCAGGCGGCCTTCCAGTTACGCCAGCCGGCGGTGGCGCGGGCGTGGAGGTAGGCGGCGTAGAGCACCCAGGAGATGAGCGAGACCGTCTCCTTGGGGTCCCAGCCCCAGAAACGTCCCCACGCGGCCTCTGCCCAGATGGCACCGAGGACGATGCCCAGTCCGAAGACGGGCAGGGTGAGGATGGCGGTGCGGTAGGCCATGGCGTCAAGCTTCTTGGCGCTGGGCAGCGGCTTGGCGATGGTCCCGAAGAAGCCACGCTCCTGGCCCTGCGGCTGCCAGATACGCAGCAGGTAGAGCAGGGAGGCGATGCCGGAGAGCATGCCGATGGAGGCGCCGGTGGAGACAATGGAGACGTGGATGGGCAGCCAGTTGGACTGCAGCGCCGGGACGACGGGCGCGGAGTCGGCGTAGAGCTTGGTGCCACCGAAGAAGAGCAGCGCGAGGATGGGCACGAGCAGCCAGGGCCAGACGATGCGCCATTCCTTGCGCTGGATGACCACGGCGGCGCCGATCATCATGAAGGCGGTGGTGACCAGCACGTACTCGTAGAGGTTGCCGAAGGGGAAGCGATTGGTCGCCAGGCCGCGGAGCACCACGGACACCGCGTGGACGATGATGCCCAGCCAGACGAGGGACTGGGTCATGCCGCCGAACTTGTTGGCGCGGGCCTCGAGGCGCTCGACCTCCGCGAGCTCGGGGACGTCGTCGACGACGGTGGAGCCGCCGTCACCCACGGCGACGAGCTCCTTCTTCTCCGCGCGGGCGAGAGCACGGCGGGCGTCGATGACGCCCTGCATGCGGCCGTAGTAGATGAGCGAGAGCACCAGCGCCAGCACGTAGATGATGAAGGCGGACTGGAACGCCACGTCCGAGAAGTTGGAGAGAGTCTGATTGACAGGCATGGGGGACACCCTCGAGGTTGGGCCGACGATTTTCCCCAGTGACGCTACCCCACCGGACCAGGTCAGTCCAACTTTAGTTGGAGATCAGTCGGGCGTCCTCAGGGACGAGGAGATCCTCGTCGGTCTCGTCGGGATCGGGCAGTCCCAGCAGCTCGCGGTGGATGCGCTCGAACTCCTCGCCCCAGCCGGCGCGGTCGGTGCGGGCCAGGCCGCCGAGCTCGACGTGCGTGCCGCCGTTCTCCAGGGGGCTGAGGCGGATCCAGATGCGGCGGCGCTTGATGAGCAGCGAGCCGACCAGCGCCGCGAGCATGATCATGGTGGTCACCAGCACCCAGGGCTGGAAGGGGTCGCGGGAGATCTGGAAATTGGCGAATTCGCTGGCGCCGTCGAAGGTGACCTCGGTGCCGTCGTCGAGGGTGACGGATTCGCCGCGGGTGAGGTTGACGCGCTCGATCTTCTGCAGCTGCCCGGAGTGGAGCAGGGTGGGGTCGAGGTCGAAGATGGACTGGGCGCGCCCGGTGTCCAGGCCGGCGTCGCCGCGATAGATGTCGATGGCCACGGCCGGGTCGGTCATCGCGGGGAAACGGGAGGTCAGCAGCTCGTTGTTCTCGCCGTCCCACTGGGCAGTCGGGGCGAAGAGCCCCTGGATGGCCAGCTGATTCTGGCGGCGCTCGAAGAGCTCCGGGTGCAGTCCGGCGGGCGGGTCGAAGCGCATGACGCCGGAGGAGAGGAAGAAGGTGAGGTCGTCCGGGCGCCACTGGACGGTCTGGGTGCGGGTCTCGCCGCCCGGCCAGGTGACGGTGAAGGTCGGGGCGAAGCCGTGGCCCTGCAGGTAGACGCGGTCGCCCTCGATGCGCAGCGGGTGGTTGACCTTGAGCTGGTAGTCCTGCCACTCGGACTTCGGGCGGGTGATGTCCGCGCCGACGGCGTAGGAGACGTCGGAGGTGAACATCTCGGCCTGGCCGTTGGGCAGGTAGTCCGCGGAGAAGTTGTGGGCGTCGAAGCAGAAGGTGGTCAGGCCGGTGCCGTCGAACAGCGGGCCGGCGCGGAAGGAGTCGAAGTTGGCGGTGGAGGTGTTGCAGAACTCGGTGTTCTGGTCGATGGGCGGGGTTTCGTAGTTGCCGGACTCGGTGACCACGATCACCTGCCCCTCGTAGTAGACCATCCGGCCCAGCGCCACGGTGACGATCATGCCCACCAGACCCAGGTGGAAGAGCAGGTTCGCCAGCTCGCGGGCGTAGCCGCGCTCGGCGGCCAGGGAGATCTTCCCGGCGCGGTCCTCCTCCGGCGTGTACTCCGCAGTCCGCCAGCGCTTCAGCAGGGTGCGGGCGTGCTCGGTGACCTCGTCGAGCGGCTTATCGACGCCCCCTGCGGCGTGCAGCGGCAGGCGGGCCAGGTTCTTCGGCGCCCGGGTGGGCGGGGTCTTCCACGCCACGTAGTGGTCCCAGGAGCGCGGCAGGATGCAGCCGACGAGGGAGAGGGTGAGCAGGACGAGGATGGCGAGGAACCAGGTGGACTCGAAGACGTCGAAAAGCTGCAGGCGGTCGTAGACCTCGGCGAGGCGGCCGTTGTTCTCGATGTACTCGTTGACGTTGGTCTCGTTGAGGGAGCGCTGCGGCAGCAGGGCCCCGGGGATGGCGGCGACCGCCAGCAGGAACAGCAGCGCCAGGGCGGTGCGCATGCTGGTCAGCCAGTTCCAGGCCTTCTTGAGATACGTCACGACGACTTCCTAGATGATGGTGGCGCCGTACTCGACGGTCCACTGACGAACAAAGTTGATGAAGTCCGCCCACACGCCGGTGAGCAGGGCGATCCCCACGAGGATCATGAGGACGCCACCGAGGATCTGCACCCGGCGGGAGTGCCGGCGCAGCCAGCCGATCGTGCGCATGGCCCGGGCGGAACCCAGCGCGATGAGCAGGAAGGGCAGGCCCAGCCCCAGGCAGTACGCGATGATGAGGGCGACGCCGCGGGCGGCGGTCATGCCCGCGGTGCCCGCGGATACGGAGATGATCGCCGCCAGCGTCGGCCCGAGGCAGGGGGTCCAGCCGAGGGCGAAGACGCCGCCGAGCAGCGGCGCCCCCACCCACGTGCTCCACCGTTTCGGGGCCATGCGGGTGTCGCGCTGCAGCGCCGGGATCATGCCCATGAACACCACGCCCATGAGGATGGTGATGACACCGCCGACGCGCATGAGCGTCTCCGCGTTGAGGGTGAGCATGCTGATCGCCCCGAACACAGTCACCGTGGCCAGCACGAACACGACCGTGAACCCGAGGATGAACAGCAGTGCCGCCCCGGCGACGGCCCACTGCCGCTTCTTCGTCACGACGGCGCCGTGCTCGGCGTCGTGACGCACCTCGCCGCCGACAATGCCCGCCAGGTAGGACATGTAGCCGGGCACGAGGGGCACCACGCACGGGGAGGCGAAGCTGACCAGACCGGCGGCCGCCGCGGCCAGCAGGCCCAGGAGCAGGGGCCCGGAGGCGGCGGCGTCGGCGAAGAGCTGCCCGAGATCGGTCACTCGGTGGCCTCGATGAGGGGCCGGGCGGCGTCGAGAAGCTCCTGGTCCGTGACCTCCTTGAGGAACACCGCGGCCGGGCGGTGCTGGCGGTCGAGGATGATCGTCGTCGGGATGACCGAGGAGGGCACGCCGCCGAGGACGGCCGCGGAGCGGAAGGGCGGATCGTAGATCGAGGGGTAGCTCAGGCCGTTGTCGGTGACAAAGTCCTGCGCGATGGTGCGGTTGTAGTCCTTGACATTGATGCCCAGGATGGTGGCGCCGTGCGGTGCGATCTCCTCCTGGACCCGCTGCAGGTCATCGGCCTCGGAGCGGCACGGCGCGCACCACTGACCCCAGGCGTTGAGGATGACCACCTCACCCGCGTAATCGGAGAGGGAGATCTGCTTTCCCTCCTCCATGAGGGAGTCGCCGGAGAAGTCGGGCAGCGGGGCGCGCTCGGATTCCTCGTAGAAGATCTCGGTCTGCCCGCCCGGCGAGTGGAACTGGAAGGTGCCGCCGACGGCGACGGCGTTCTTCGCGGAGTCCGAGTCCTGGCTGCAGGCCCCCAGTGTCAGCGACGTGGCGGCGAGCAGCGCCGCGACGAGACGCAGGCGCATGTCAGATGTCCTTCGCGGGGGTGGTGTAGAAGATGTCGGTGATGTCCGCGCCGTCGAAGACGAGCGAGGTCACCGAGGCCAGCTCGCACTGACGGCTGGCGTGCGCCAGGGGCAGGCCCATGACGTGGCGCTGCACCATGACGATGGGCAGCTGGTGGCTGATGAGGATCGCCTCGTGGCCCTCGGCGCGGCGCCGGGTGTCCTCGACGGCGGCCATCATGCGGGCGGCGATGTCCGCGTAGGCCTCGCCCCAGCTCGGTTGCAGCGGGTTACGCATGAGCGGCCAGCGCACCGGGTTCCACAGCTGCGAGCGCCAACCCTTGGTGCGCAGGCCCTCGAAGCGGTTGCCGGCCTCGACGATGGGGGCGACGGTGTCGACGTCGAGAAGCAGGGTCTCCGCGAAGGGCTCCGCCGTCTCCTGGGCGCGCTGCAGGGGCGAGGCGCCGAGGTAGGTGACGTCGTGGTCCTCGAAGGTGCGTGCCACGCGCGCGGCCTGGGAACGCCCCCGGGAGGAGAGGTGGTAGCCGGGGATGGTGCCGTAGAGGATGCGCCCCGGGTTGTGGACCTCACCGTGGCGGATGAGATGGACGATCGTGTGCGACATGTCTGTTCCTTCAGGCGGTGGCTGCAGCTGCGGCGGCGCGGGCGGCGGGGACGAGGGCGTCCTCGATACGGGTGAAATCATCGTCGCTCAGGGCGGTCGACACAAACCAGGTCTCGAACACGCTCGGCGGGGCGTAGACGCCGTGGTCGAGCAGCGCGTGGAAGAAGGGCGGGAAGCGGAAGGTGTCCGCGGCCTGCATGTCGGCGAAGTTGTGGCCCTCCCCCTCGGCGAAACGCACGGAGAACATCGTCGCGGCGCGCTGGATGTGGTGGGCCACGCCCTCGCGGCTGAGCGCCTCCGAGATGAGCCCGCTGAGGCGGTCGGCGTGGGCATGGAGTGTCGGATAGATGTCCTCGGAAGCCAGGCGCAGCGAGGCCCGGCCGGCCGCCACCGCGACCGGGTTCCCGGAGAGGGTGCCCGCCTGATAGACGGGGCCCGCGGGAGCGAGGTGTTCCATGATGTCGGCGCGCCCGCCGAAGGCCGCGGCCGGCAGGCCACCCGAGATGACCTTGCCGAAGGTGGTGAGATCTCCCGCCACGCCGTCGACGCCGTACCACCCGGAGTAGGAGGTACGGAAGCCGGTCATCACTTCATCCATGATGAGCAGGGCGCCGTCCGCGTGGGCGATCTCCTTGAGCGTGGCGTTGAAACCCTCCCGGGGGGCGACGGTGCCCATGTTGCCGGCGGCGGCCTCGGTGATGATCGCGGCGATCTCCCCGGGGTGCTCCGCGAAGGCCTGCCGGACGGCGGCGACGTCGTTGTAGGGCACGACGATGGTGTCGGCGGCCGAGGCGCCGGTGACGCCCGGGGAATCCGGCAGCGCGAAGGTGGCCACCCCGGAGCCGGCGGCGGCCAGCAGCGCGTCGACGTGCCCGTGGTAGCAGCCCTCGAACTTGATGATCTTGGAACGACCCGTGAAGCCGCGGGCCAGGCGCACGGCGGACATGGTGGCCTCCGTGCCCGAGTTGACCAGTCGGACCTTCTCCACGGAGGTGCGGTCGATGATCATCTGGGCCAGGTCGATCTCGGCCTCCGTCGGCGCCCCGAAGGACAGGCCGTGGGCGGTGGCGTCGACGACGGCGCGGGTGATCTCCGGGTGGGCGTTGCCGTTGAGCATGGGCCCCCAGGAGCAGACGAGGTCGACGTACTCGTTGCCGTCGACGTCGATGAGCGTGGAGCCGTGGGCCGACTCGATGAAGCGGGCCTGCCCGCCGACGGAACCGAAGGCGCGCACCGGGGAGTTCACCCCGCCGGGGATGACGGCCCGGGCCCGGTCGTGCAGCTGCGCGGACTGCTGGGTGCGTGCGGAGGTCAGGGGCGTCACAGTCATGGCCACCATCATACGACCGGGGTCAACCGGGGTTAAACTTTCCCCCCGTTCAGTTGACCACCTTCAGTCCGATGATGCCGCCGATGATCATGACCAGGAAGAAGCCCTTCGCCAGCGAGAACATCTCCTGCCCCGTGGCAAAGGACCAGATGATGGCCAGCGACGCGCCGATGCCGACCCACACGGCATAGGCGGTGCCCACCGGCAGCTGCTTGAGGGCGATGGCCAGGCCGCCCATCGAGACGATGAGGGCGGCGAAGAAGACCACCGAGGGCCACAGTCGGGTGAATCCGACGGAGCGGTCGAGGGCGATGGCCCACACCGCCTCAAAGGCGCCAGAGAGCACGAGAATGATCCAGGACATGAGACGACCTCTTCTGGCCGTCTTGTCGCAACACCGGGTACGGCTCCCTCGTCCGGGCCCGGGAGGCCCGGGCTGATGTCGAGGGCCTATCCTACCTGCATGAGCCGGGCGGCGGCGGCGCGGGCGTCGTCGATGACCGCCGGCACGCCCACTCCCCCGGCCCAGGCGCCGGCGACCTCGAGGCTCGGCACCCCGGCCACGCCCTCCCGGACGGCGGCGACGGTGGCCAGGTGCGTCTCGTCGTAGCGCGGCAGCCCGCCGAACCACCGCTGGACGTAGATCTCGGAGAGGCCGGCGGCGCGGCCGTCGAAACCGGTGATGTGCTCGAGATCGTCGAGGGCGGCGTCGACGAGCACGTCCTCCTCGGCGCGCACCAGGGCGTCATCGCCGAAGCGGCCGAAGCTGGCGCGGACCAGGGCCCCGCCGCGGGCGCCGAGGTGCGGCCACTTCTTCGACGAGAACGTGAAGGCCTTCGCCCGCACGCCCGGCTCATCGACGGCGACGAGGATGCCGGAGTTGTCCGGCAGTCCCGCGGCGGAGTCGAATTTCATGCCGACGACCACGGAGGAGGCCAGCTGGACGGCCCGCAGCGCGGCGGACGCCTCCGGGGCGACCTCCCGCAGCAGGACCGCGGTGGTGGGGGCCGGGGTGGTCACCAGGAGCCGGTCGTAGGGGGCCTCCGGGGAGACCCCCGGGCCCTTGAGGTGGTATCCGCGCAGGTCACGGGCGATCCCGGCGACGAAGGCGTCGAGGTGGATGTCCGCCTGCGCCTGCTCCGCCAGCGCCTCGTAGACCTGGGCGTAACCGTGGCGGAAGGCCGCGAACACCGGCGTCGGGGTGGAGCCCGGGTCGCGCGGGGTCCGTCGGGACTCGCACAGCTGCACCGCCGCCGAGAGCGTGACCTTCTGTCCGCTCTCCGCCAGCTCGTCGAGCGCCGCAGCCAGCTGCGGGACGGTGGCCCGGATCCCCAGGTCCTCGGCGGCGCACGAATACACCCCGCCGAGCAGGGCGGACACCAGGTGGTCGGTGACCTCCGCGCCGTAGCGCTCCGTCACCAGCGTGCCGACGCTCGCGTCCTGCCCCACCTCCCAGTCGATGGCCGGGGCCTCGCCCTCGGCGTCGATACGCGCGGCCGTCTCGGCGGAGACGAGGTCGCGCACGGGGGCGGAGCTGGCCGGGATGCCCATGACGCCGCCGCCGGGCAGCGGGTGGAGCTCGCCACCGGAGTAGACGAGGGAGCGCGCCCCGGAGGGACTGACGAGGTCATCGCCGAGGCCGAGGCCGGTGAAGAAGTCCGTGGCGTCGGAGCGCAGGGCCAGGTAGGCCTCGGCACCCATGTCCGTGGGGCCGGAGTCGAAGGGCACGGTGTGCAGCTTGCCGCCGATGCGGTCCTCCGCCTCGAAGACGTCGATAAGCGCGTCCGGGTCGGACTGGCGGATCTCCCACGCCGCGGTGAGCCCCGCGAGGCCGGCGCCGATGATGGCGTACCTGGTCACGCTCAGTTCTCCTCGTGGATGATGGCGACGGCCTCGGTGATGTCCTCGGCCCGGGTGTTCGGCAGGACGCCGTGACCCAGGTTGAAGATGTGCCCGGTGGCATGCCCGGCGTCGATGGCGCGCGCGGCCTCGCCCTTGATGCGGGCGACCTCGGAGACCACGGCGTCGCGGCCGGCGAAGAGGATCGCCGGGTCGAGGTTGCCCTGCAGCACCTTCGGCCCGGAGGCGGCGTGGATGCGCTCGGCGGCGGCGTCGAGCGGCACGCGCCAGTCGACGCCCATGACCTCGGAGCCGGCCTCGGACATGGCGCCGAGGATCTCTCCGGTGCCCACGCCGAAGTGGATGCGGGGGATCTCGCCCTCGATCTCGCGGAGGATCTCCACGGAGTACGGCAGGACGTGCTCGCGGTAGTCCCGCTCGGTGAGGAAACCGGCCCAGGAGTCGAAGAGCTGCATGGCGTCGATGCCGGCGTCGATCTGCTGGCGCAGGAAGGCGATTATCGTCGGGGTGAGGCGCTGCATGAGCGCGTGCCAGGAATCCGGATCACCGTGGATCATGGACTTCGTCTTCTCGTGGTTCTTGCTGGGCCCGCCCTCGACGAGGTAGCTGGCCAGCGTGAAGGGGGCCCCGACGAAACCGATGAGGGTCTGGGTGTCGGTGAGCTCGTCGAGGATGATGCGGATGCCGTCCTGCACCTCGGTGACGTCCTCCTCGAGGATGGGGAGGGCGTCGATGTCCGCGCGGGTGGTGATGGCCTTGTCCATGACGGGGCCGCGGCCGGCGACGATCTCCACCCCGACGCCCGCCGCGCGCAGGGGGACGACGATGTCGGAGAAGAGGATGGCGGCGTCGACATCGTGGCGACGCACCGGCTGCATCGTGATCTCGGCGAGCAGCTCCGGCATGAAGCAGGAGTCGAGCATGGAGATGCCCTCGCGCACCTTGAGGTACTCGGGCAGCGAGCGGCCGGCCTGGCGCATGAACCACACGGGCGTGCGGGAGGGGGTACGGCCGGCGGCGGCGGCGAGGAGCGGGGCATCAGGGATATCACGACGAGTCATGCCCACCATTGTGGTCCAAAAGTTGGAGTCGGGGGTAATCAGCGGCGGAAAGTGCGGGCGCTGTTGGAGCGGGCCTCGATGAGAAGCGAGGACCCGAGCATGAGCACCGTCGCCGCCATGGGGTGCAGGACACCCGCCACCGAGGCCAGCAGGGCGATGCCGTTGTAGGTCCACGCGAAGATGATGTTCGTGTCGATGATCCGGCACACCCGGCGCGACTGCGCGATGAGGTCCGGGATCGCGGAGACGTCCCGGCGCAGGACGATGATGTCGACATCCGGGTGGCCCGAATGGGCGATGTGGTCGACCTCGTCCCGGGTGTCACTGTCGCCCATGAGGATTCCGACATCCGCCACCCGCAGGGAGGACAGCACGGACACGTCGCCGACCATGCCCACCGTCGCCCCCTGGGTGTGCACGGCGCGCACGGTGTGGGGCTTGCGCCCCGGGGCGATACCGGCCAGGACCTGGGAGATGCCGATGCGGTCCGCGTATCGACGCGCCACCGGGTACGTGTCCCGCGACAGCATCACCGTCTCAATGCCCAGCTGTTCCAGCTGCTCGACGGCGTCCTCGGCGTCGGGCTTGACGTTGTCGTGCAGGGAGATGACGCCGCGGTCCTTCCCCTTCCAGCGCACGACGAGCGGGGTACCTCCCGAGACCACCGCCGCGGCGAGGCGGCCGCGCAGCTGCGACATGGTGCGCGGGCGCCACAGGACGGCCTCCACCTGGGTGACGGTGACGGTGCCGTCCCGCGCCCGGAGGGGCAGGTCCACGAGGCCGCGGAAGCGGCCCTCGCCGTCGTCCTCGGCGTGGGAGACGTCGATCCAGTGCGGGACGTCCTCGCCACCGGCGCCGGTGTCGCGCGCCTCGCGCGCAGCCTTGACCAGGGCCCGGGAGACGGGGTGGTCCGATTCGAGGGCGAGGGCGCCCGCCACCCGCAGGACCAGCTCCGGGTTCTCCCCGTGCGCGGCGGTGACGGACTCGACGTGCATGTCGTTCTCCGCCAGGGTGCCCACCCGGTTGAAGATGACCGTGTCGATCATCTCCGTCCGGCGCACCGTGGCGCCGTCGCGGATGAGGATGCCGTGGCGGGCGGCGGCCTCGATGCCGTGGCGGATGGCCAGGGCCGGGGACAGCGCCAGCGCCACCGGCGCCACCGAGGCGAGCACCGCCAGGGCGGTGGCGAAGGCGGCGTTGAAGTTACCGGCGATGAGCACCCACAGGATGAAGTCGAGCAGCGCCAGGCCGAGGGCCGCCGGGATGAGCATGGCCGCCGTCCGCGTCGACAGGAGCGTGGACTGGTACTGCTGGATGTTGGCGTCGTTGACCCAGCGGTGGATCGCGGCGGAACGGGTGCGGTGACCGGTGTGGACGACGCGCACCTTGAGTCGGCCGTCGAGGTTCTTCGACCCGGCGTGGACGTAGGAGTTGACCTTGACCTGCTCGGTCTCCCGACCCCCGGTGCTGATGAGCCCGCGGTCGATGGTGCACGAGCCACCGACGACGGTGCCGTCGACCGGGATGATCTCCCCCGCCTGGACGATGATGTCGTCGCCGACGTTGAGCTCCTGCAGGGGGATGCGCTCCTCCTCCCGGGCGGGCGCGCCCGGCAGCCGGGACTTCGGGGCCAGCCGCACCAGCTGCTGCGCATCCGGGCGCCGGGCGTCCATCTCCTCGAGCAGGCTGACGCGCGTGCGCATGGTGAGCAGGCGCCCGGCCAGCAGCAGGACGGTCATGCCGCACGCCACGTCGAGGAAGAGTTCCCCGTCGACGATGCGCTGCTGCTGGAAGGCGAACCAGTGCGGGGTGGACTGCCACCCCATCTCCCCTGCCGGGGTGAACAGGAGCATGACGATCGACCACACCGTGGCGGCCAGGATCGCCACCGAGCTGGCGGCGTCGAGCGCCGTCAGCCCGCGCCGGGCGCCGCCCACCATCGCCCGGTGGAAGGGCCACGCGCCCCACGTCACGACCGGTAGCGCGAGGGCGAGGGTGAGCCACTGCCAGCCGTCGAACTGCAGCTCGTGGAGGTAGGACAGGAGCATGATCGGCACGGCCAGGATGAGGCAGATGATGAGCCGCAGCGGGGTGAGCAGATCACGGGCGGTGAACAGCAGGTCCTTGGGCTGGGCGTTCTCCGCCAGGCGGGCGCGGTCCTCCTGCCCGCCAAGGAACCCGGAGCGGCGCGCGCGTTCCAGGCTGCGTTCCTCGTCCTCCAGGTGCCGCCGGTACTTCCACGGCAGGCGGCTGGCGCGGACGGCGGGGCGGGTGCGGTCGACGGGGTCGGGGCGCAAAAGGCGCCGGCGCAGGGAGGAGTCACTGAGGACGGCCCGCACCCCGAAACCGCCGATGACCTGCGCGAGGGCATCCGGGTCGAGGGTGTCGGGGGCGGTGATCCAGGCGGTGGCGCCGCTGTCGGCGGGCACGACGATGCGGGCGCGGACCCCGCTGATCTCCTCGAGGGCATCCTCGATGGCGGCGACATCCGGGGCGTCGAAACCGCCCTGCAGTTCAAAGGCGTAGGAGACCTTCGGGCGGTCATGGTCGACCTGCAGCGGTCCGGTGTCGACATCGATGCCGAGTACCCGGGCAGCCGCCCGCGCCTCCTCCAGGGCAGAGGTCACCTGATCATTGCGGTCCATGCCCACAGGTTAGTCGTCGCCGCTGCTCTTCCGCCGCATGTAGTCGTTGGATGCGGGGCGGAACACCAGTACCGCCGCCACGCCCAGGAGGACGCAGATGGCGACCATCGCCAGACCCCCCACCTGGATGGCGAAGGCGGCGATGTTGAAGAAGATCGACAGGGCGAATACACCCGCCAGCACGCGGCGGGAGATGCGCCCGCCGGACTTGAGCTGCGCGGCCACGGCGGCGATGACCAGGCCCGCGATGATGTTGTACACCCCGATGAAACGGATGTTGCGATGGTAGGCCTCGATGAGCTCCGGGGCGGCGCCCGGATCCCCCCGGAAGCCCTGGGCGAGTCCGACCATGCCGGTGACCACCATGAGCACTGCGGCGGCCACCGTGATGTAGTAACCCCACTTCAGGGACGCCGGCCACACGTCCGGGTCCGCGCCGGGCGAGGTGCGCCGCGGGCCGCGGTTCGGGTCATCGGGATGGACGTGCATTCCCGGGAACATGCTGGGCACTGCGGCTCACTTCCTTCGAGGGTCGATCCGTGCGCCGGAGGAGTCGATCTCCCCGGTCCACCTGAAGGTCTCCTCCCGGAAGGAGAAGACCAGGCCGAGCACGGCGGCCACACCCACGAGGATCTGGACACTGCCGTCCACCAGATACATTGCCACGGGGACGCGGGTCCCGCCCGGGGTGGCCGCGAACAGCATGAGAATACGGAACGCGAAATAGAAACCGAACACCAGCAGCATCCGCCGGGCCATGCCCGCGTACTTCGAGCGCCGGTGGATGAGCACGAGCATGAAGGCCAGCAGCCCCATGACGGCGATCCCGAATCCCCCGGCCGCCAGGATCGAGGCGATGACCGTGGCCCGCAGCGCGCCTTCGGAAATCTGCTCCGCCTGCTCGGCGCTCATCGTCTCCTTCGCCGCGGCGTAGAGCCCCGAGGGGTCCATGAGCCCGATGGTGATGCTGAGGATCTGGTGGAGGATCTCCCCGCCGACGGCCACCGCGAACAGCAGCAGCATGAGCCGGACGACCTCTGGTTTCTTCTCCGTCATCAGCGGTTGAGCACCCGGGCGGCGTCGGTGGCGAAGTAGGTGAGGATCTGGTTCGCCCCGGCGCGCTTGATGGAGGTCAGCGACTCCATCATGACGGCCTCGAGGTCGAGCCAGCCGTTCTGCGCGGCAGCCTGGAGCATCGCGTACTCGCCGGACACCTGGTACGCGGCGACCGGCACCGGGGAGAGCTGCGCCACGGCCGCCAGCACGTCGAGATAGGGCATAGCCGGCTTGACCATGATGAAGTCGGCGCCTTCCTCGATGTCCAGCTCCGCCTCGAGCAGGGATTCCCGCAGGTTGGCGGGGTCCTGCTGGTAGGTGCGGCGATCGCCCTGCAGCGAGGAACCGACGGCCTCCCGGAAGGGGCCGTAGAAGGCAGACGCGTACTTGGCGGAGTACGCCATGATGGACACGTCCTGGTGCCCCGCGGCGTCGAGCGCCGCGCGGATGGCCCGGATCTGGCCGTCCATCATCCCCGAGGGGCTGACGATGTGCGCCCCGGCGTCGGCCTGGGCGACGGCCATCGCCTGGTAGAGCTCCAGGGTGGCGTCATTATCGACGACCGCCCGTCCCCACCGGTCCTCCCGCACGACACCGCAGTGGCCGTGGTCGGTGAACTCGTCGAGGCAGGTGTCGGCCATGAGCAGCAGATCATCGCCGAACTCCTCCCGCATCGCGGCCAGCGCCCGGTTGAGCACGCCGTGCTCCTCGCCGGAGGCGGTGCCGTCGGCGTCCTTGTCCTCCTCGCGCGGGACCCCGAAGAGGTCGACGCAGCGCACCCCGGCCTCGAGCGCCTCGTGGGCGGCGCGCTTGAGGGAGTCGAGGGTGTGCTGGTGGACACCCGGCATGGAGGAGATCTCCCGGGGGGCGTCGATGCCGTCGGCGATGAACATCGGCAGGATGAGGTCCGCCGGCCGCAGCGTCGTCTCCGCGACGAGCTCGCGCATCGCCGGGCTGGTGCGCAGGCGGCGGGGGCGACGGAGGGGGGTGGGCTGGTCAGTCACAGCGGGGCCGGTCCTTCCGGAAAAGTGAGGTGATCGGTGTTCCCCGCCATCATAGGCGGGGGACGCGACACGACCGCACTGCACCGAGATCAGGCACCGACGTACTCCAGCGGATCCGACCAGAACGGGTGCAGCCCCGCCATCAGGGCGGCGTCGCGGGTGGCCTGCGGGGCGGCCAGGTTGATCTGCACCCGCCCCCATCCTCGGCGCAGCGTGGTGACCAGTCTCCGCAGACCGCTTCTGTCGAGGTGGAAGGCGTCTCCCGCCAGGACGAGCTTCTCCGGGTCGATGACTTCCAGGGACAACAGGATCGCCTGGGCGAGATGGTCGACCCGGGCGTCGAGAAGCTCGCGCACGCGCGGGTTCCGGGCCGCCTCCCGCACGAGGGAGGCGAAGTCCGGCACCCGGACGCCCCGGCGTTGCGCCGCCTGCACCAACGCGGCATTGCCCAGCGGATGCAGGCCGTCGGGGGCGGAGGGCAGGAGAAGACCCGGGGCCCGGCCGGAGTGGGCGCGGTGCACCGTCCCGTTGATGATCCACGCGTGGTTGACCACCTCGCGCGCATAGAAATACAGCGCCGAGGCCGGTTCCCCGTGACTGATCGGGCTCGCCGCCAGCTCTCTCCCGGCCATCGCGGACACCCCCGCCGTCACGGAGACGGGGCCGCCCAGGGCGTCACCGAGGAGTGGTCCGGGGTCCACCCCCTCCCACCCGTAGGCGGGGGACGTGACGCGACCGGCGTGGTCGACGTGCGCGGAAAACGCCACCCCCGCCGCCACCGGCGCCGGCAGCCCCCTCCCCACCGCCGCCATGCCCTGTGCCAGGCGCGCGATGGTCTGCTCCGGAGCGTGCCCGCTCACCGCCATGTCGACGTCCGCCTCGCGGATCACCCGGCCGGCACCGTCGGCCGCGAGCACCGTCGTGGAACGGGCACCGACGTGGGCACCCCAGATGACGACGTGGCGGGCGTCGATGTCCAGCGAGGTCTGGGGGCGCCCCACCCGGTCATCGGAACCCTGGGGGGCGGACTCCTCGACGAGGCCGGCGTCGATGAGGGAACGCACGTGACGCGTCACGCTCGGGGCAGAGAGTCCCAGCGTGTCCCGCAGGAGCACCCGGGTGGCGTGGGGCAGCGTGCGGATCTGGTGCAAGACGCGGGCCGTCGGGTGGGTCGGGTGCCCGAAACGGAGCGGGGCGCCCTGCTCCAGGAGGGCCGGGGAAAGGTGCATGAGGGAGAGAATAGACCTGGCTGTCTATTAGTTCCATACCGCCCAGTCAGGATTCGAGGTCCGTGCCCGGCACCCCCGCAATCGTGGCATTTCACACCCCTTTTATCCACCACCGAGGCAGCCCCCGCCGCGCGAATGGAAACCTCTCAAACCTCCCGGACCTTCCTTTCTGCATTAAACAAACTCTGGCCATCTAGACCGCACAGTCTGTTAACTTCTCGGCATGTCCACGACACTCACATTCCACTGGTTCCTGCCCACCTCCGGAGATTCCCGGGGCATCGTCGGAGGTGGCCACGGGGCCGCCGCCCGTTCCGGCGACCGCCCCATCGAACTCCCCTATCTCACCCAGCTCGCCCTGGCCGCCGAGCTCAACGGCTTCGAGTCTGTCCTCACTCCCACCGGCCAGTGGTGCGAGGACGCCTGGATCACCGACGCCGCGCTCATCGACGCCACCGAGCGTCTCAAATTCCTC
The DNA here is from genome assembly GCF_042658165.1 of Corynebacterium nasicanis. Classification (NCBI taxonomy): domain Bacteria; kingdom Bacillati; phylum Actinomycetota; class Actinomycetes; order Mycobacteriales; family Corynebacteriaceae; genus Corynebacterium; species Corynebacterium nasicanis. The sequence goes on along the minus strand of NZ_JBHSQE010000009.1, from coordinate 414,789 downwards.
GTCGCCCTCCGCCCCGGCCTGGTCTCTCCGACGCTGTCCGCCCAGATGGCCGCCACCTTCCAGCGCTACTCAGGTAACCGCCTGCTCATCAACGTCGTCACCGGCGGCGAGGACAACGAACAGCGGGCGTTCGGAGACCACCTGAACAAGGCACAGCGTTACGCGCGGTGCGGCGAGTTCCTCGACATCGTCACCCGCCTGTGGCGCGGGGAGACCGTCACCCACCGTGGCCAACACCTCAGCGTGGAGAACGCCTCCCTGACGCGAGTACCCGACGTCATCCCGCAGGTCCTCTTCGGCGGTTCCTCCGCCCCGGCCGGTGATGTCGCCGCCCGCTACGCCGATCTCTACCTCACGTGGGGCGAGCCACCAGCCCCGGTGCAGCAGAAGATCGACTGGATCAACTCCCTGGCCTCCACCCACGGCCGCACGCTCGGACACGGCATCCGCTTCCACGTCATCGCCCGCGACACCTCGGAGGAGGCCTGGGCGGCGGCCGGGAAACTCCTCCGGGGGATCTCCCCGGAGCAGGTCCGGCAGGCGCAGGCCGGGCTGCAGAGCTCCCAGTCGGAGGGCCAGCGCCGGATGGCCGCCCTGCACGGCAGGGGCAGCACCTTCCACGCAGGCACCGTCGCCCGCGACCTGGAGATCCACCCCAACGTGTGGGCCGGGGTGGGCCTCGTCCGCGGTGGCGCCGGCACCGCGCTCGTCGGCTCCTACGGCGAGGTGGCGGACCGGATCATCGAGTACTCCGGGCTGGGTCTGAGCGATTTCGTCCTCTCCGGCTACCCCGACCTGGAGGAGGCCTACCACTTCGGTGAGGGCGTCATCCCCCAACTGCTGCGCCGGGGCATCCGTGTGCGCAATCACGAGGACCCGCCCCGCCCGAGCACCGCACGCGTGCCTTTCGTCCCCGCCACCCCGCAACCGCAGCCCGTCAGCTAACAGAGGATCCCCCATGTCACTGCTCACCCGCCCCCGCACCACGCGCACTGCCCCATCAACCGGCAGCAACCACGTCCGCGTCCTGTCCCCGCTCTTCTTCCTTCTCGGCTGGGAGCTCCTCAGCCTCGCCGGGATCATCCCCGAACGCATCCTCCCCGCCCCCACCGCCATCCTCCGGGCCGGGTGGGAGGTGCTCTCCGACGGCAGCCTCCTCCAGGCGCTCGCCACGTCCTCGCAGCGGGTCCTGTTCGGCTTCGCGGTGGGCGCCCTGGCGGGGATCGGACTGGGGCTGCTCGTCGGCTTCTTCCGCCTCATCGATGAGGCCCTCGATCCCCTCCTGCAGGCGGCGCGCGCCCTGCCCCACCTCGGCCTGGTGCCCCTGTTCATCATCTGGTTCGGTATCGGGGAACTGCCGAAGGTGCTGCTCATCGCCCTCGGTGTCCTGTTCCCGCTGTACCTCAACACCGTCTCCGGGCTGCGCCAGGCGGACCCGAAACTCCTGGAGACCTCCCGCGTCCTGGGCTTCAGCCTCACCCGCCGCCTCCGCAGTGTGCTGCTCCCCAGCGCCGCCCCGGCCCTGTTCGTGGGACTGCGCCAGGCCTCGGCCTCCGCCTGGTTGACGCTCATCGTCGCGGAGCAGGTGAACGCCCGGGAAGGTCTGGGATTCCTCATCAACAACGCCCGGGACTTCTACCGCACCGACATCGTCATCGTCGGCCTCGTCATCTACGCCGTCCTCGGCCTGCTCAGTGATGCGCTCATCCGTCGCTGGGAGCGCCATGTCTTCCGTTACCGCTCCACCACCCTTTAGGAATCACCATGACCAACCTCATCACGCCCCTCCGCCCGTCCACCACGACGGTGGCTCGCGTCGACACGCTCCACAAGTCCTTCGGGCCGAAGAAGGTCCTCGCAGGCATCGACCTGCACATCCGGCGGGGAGAGATCGTCGCCCTCATCGGACGTTCCGGTTCCGGCAAATCCACCCTCCTGCAGATCCTCGCCGGGCTCCACGGCGACTCCGCCCACGTCCACGTGGCCGGCCACCCCGCGGTGGCCTTCCAGGAACCCCGCCTGTTTCCCTGGCTCACCGTCCTGGACAACGTCGTGGCCGGCCTCACCCGCGTGTCCCTGCCGCTCGCGGAGAAGCAGGCGCGGGCCCGAGAGCTGCTCGCGGAGGTTCACCTCTCGGACGCCGCCGAGCGGTGGCCCCACACCCTCAGCGGCGGGCAGGCCCAACGCGCCGCGCTCGCCCGGGCGCTCATCAGCGAGCCGCACCTGCTGCTTCTCGACGAACCCTTCGGGGCCCTCGACGCCCTCACCCGCCTCGACGCCCAGCGCCTCCTCCTGGAGACCGCGACCCAGCGTGATTTCGGGGTGCTGCTGGTCACCCACGACGTCTCCGAGGCCGTGACCCTCGCCGACCGGGTGATCCTGCTCGACGACGGCCACCTCACCCACGACATCCCCGTCGACCTGCCCCGCCCCCGCCTCACCGACGAACGCTTCATCGCCCTGACCACCCACCTGCTCGACCTGCTCGGCGTCACCCGCCCGGCCTGATCACCCCGACGACAAAGGACCCCCCTCATGATCTCCCCCCGCATTCTGGTTCCCCTCCTCCTCACCGGCGCCCTGGGCCTCGGCGCCTGCAGCTCCCCGAGCAACGCCGACGACCTCGGCTCGCTCACCCTGAACGTCGGCGATCAGATCGCCGGCACCGAGAAGGTTCTCGCCGCTGCTGGTGAGCTCGCGGACGTCCCCTATGACATTTCGTGGTCGGCATTCACCTCGGGCCCGCCCCAGATCGAGGCCCTCAATGCCGCACAGATCGACTTCGCGATCACCGGCAACACCCCACCGGTCCTCGGAGGGAACACGGACACCACCGTCATCACCGCCTACTCCAACCCGGCCGAGGGCGATGCCATCCTCCTGCGCCCGGATTCCGACATCACCTCCGTCGCCGAACTCGCCGGCCGCTCCGTGGCGGTGGCGCGCGGGTCGAGCGCCCACGGCCACCTCATCCTGCAGCTGGAAAAGGCGGGCGTCCTCGTCGAGGACGTGACCATCAATTACCTGCCCCCCTCCGACGGCAAGGCCGCCTTCGAGTCCGGACAGGTCGACGCCTGGGCCGTGTGGGACCCGTACACCGCCCTCGCCGAGCTCGACGGCGCCGTACCGCTCGTCACCGCGGCCGGAGTGTCCAACGGTTTCGGTTTCGGCGTCGCCAGCGACGCGGCACTGGAGGACCCGCTCACCTCCCGCGCCCTGGCCGACTTCACCGCCCGGGTCGAGCGCGCATACGCGTGGGCACGGGAGAACCCCTCCGCATGGGCGCAGGTCTACGCCACGGAGACCCGCGTCGACGTGGCCGCAGCCGAACTGAACAACCGCTCACTACGCACGCAGATCCCGTTGGACGAGCGCGTCGTGTCCTCCCAGAACGATCTCATCGGCGCCTTCCACCGCGCCGGGATCCTGCCCACCGGCTTCGACTTCGCCGACAAGATCGACACCCGTTTCGAGGAGAACCGATGAGCACCACACTGACACGCCCCCACCTGCGCCCCGTCCTGGCGCACGTCCCCACCCCCCTGGTGGCCGTCGCCGCGCTGGTGGATGGCCGCCCCACCGGCCTCGTCCTGGGATCCTTCGTCGGGCTCAGCCTCGACCCCCCGTTGATCGGCTTGTCCGTGCAGACCACCTCGAGCACGTGGCCACTGCTCCGCGACGCCCCGGAAGTGGGCATATCCGTACTCGGCAGCGCACACGCGGGCATCGCCCGCCAGCTGGGCGGGCCTGCCGCCGATCGTTTCACCGGGGTCGCCTGGTCGGCGCGGGGGCAGACCGTGCTTCTCGACGACGCCGTGGCCCACCTCCGCGCCCACCTCGTCGACGAGGTGCTCACCGGCGACCACGTCTTCGCAGTCCTGCAGGTCACGGAGGCCACAGCCGACGGAGCCGTGGATCCGCTGGTGTTCCACGGTTCGCGGGTACGCAGCCTCTAGGAGACTTCGCCCGTCTTGCGGCGGGTGCGGCGCTTCTTCCGCGGCGGCGGCAGCTGGCCGGCCGCCCGCAGGGTGGCCACGTGGTCGGCGAGGGCGTCAACCAGGTCAGGCACCTCGGCGATCTCGGGGACCACGTCGACGCGCAGCCCCATCTCCTTGGCCGTGGCCTCGGTCATGGGGCCGATGCAGGCGATGATGGTGCGGGGGTGCGGCTTGCCGGCGATGCCGACCAGGTTCTTCACCGTCGAGGAGGAGGTGAAGCACACGGCATCGAAACCGCCGGACTTGATCATCTCGCGGATCTCCGCGGAGGGCGGGGCGGCGCGGACGGTACGGTAGGCCACCACGTCGTCGACCTCCCAGCCGAGGTCGACGAGACCGTCGACAAGCACGTCGGTGGCGATGTCCGCCCGGGGCAGCAGCACGCGGCCGACCGGATCGAGCTCCTCGACGTACTCGGGGAAGACCTCCACCAGTCCGGCGGCGTTCTGCTGGGTCACGGCGGGCAGCAGCTCAGGCGTCATGCCGAGATCGCTGATGGCCTGCGCCGTCTTGGTGCCCACGGCGGCGAGGCGGACGCCGGCGAAGGAGCGGGCGTCGAGACCGAATTCGACGATCTTCTCCCACACGGCCTCGACCGCATTGACGGAGGTGAACACGACCCACTGGTAGCGGCCCTCGACGATGCCCTTGATGGCGCGTTCCATCTGGGCGGGGTTGCGCGGCGGCTCGACGGAGATCGTGGGCACGGCCTGCGGGATGGCGCCGTAGCCGGAGAGGCGGGCGCTCATCGACGCGGCCTGCTCCTTGGTGCGGGGCACGAGGACGCGCCAGCCGTAGAGCGGGCGGTTCTCCCACCAGGAGTACTTGGAGCGGTCGTCGACGCCCTTGCCCAGGGTGACGACGAGCTGGCCGGGCAGCTCGGCGTCGAGACGCCCCAGCGTGCCGAGGGTGACGTCGTGGGTCCGCTGCAGGCGGGTGGTGCCGTTGACGGTGACGGAGACGGGGGTGTCGGCGGCCATACCGCGCTCGCTGAGCTCGGCGGCGATGGTCACCAGGTCGGTCTCCGTGGCCTGCAGCACCAGCGGCTGCGGCGCGGAGGCCAGCTGCTCCCAGTCGACGTTGTTCTCCGTGACATCGGTCTCCGTGTACGTCGACCCGAGGGCGATGCCCGCGAACGACGGCACGGTCGACGGCAGGGACATGCCCGGAACGACCTGGAACTCCAGGCCGGCGGCGGCGACGGCGGCGATCTCCGCCATCGTCTGGTCCCGGGTCAGCGGGTTGCCGGTGACGAGGCGGATGACGTCCCCGCCCTCCTCGAGAGCCGCGGACAGCTGGGCCACCACGTCGTGTGCTTCCCCGGCCACCACGTCGCGGATGTCCGCGGCGGTGGGCGCCGGCGGGCGCGGCGGGCGGCGCCGGGCACCGGCGGCCTTGGCCTCGGCGCAGATGCGCTCGTACTCGGCCTCGGCGGCGTCGATACGCTCCTGAGGGACGGGCAGACCGGAGGCGACCACCTCGCGCACGCCGGTGAGCACGCCTGGGTCGGTCACGGCGATGGAGGTCGCGGCGAGTACCTCGCGGGCACGCACGGTCAGCAGGTCGGGGTTACCGGGGCCTGCGCCGACGAAGACGACCTTTCCCGGCTGGGAGGTCTGAGGGGCCATGCTCATACGGATCTTTTCTAGTGTGGGGGACGCTCACAACAGGACACCCGTGGCTCCGGCTAAGGGGGGCCGGACAACCACGGGGAAATGATGGTGTGGTATCCACACCTTAAGTGAGGAACCCCCGAATATGAAAACCTGCGTACCACGGGTACGCCCGCCTCAACCCACCACCCGGGCCAGTTCCGCCGCATACCGGTCGGCCTGCGGCGTGGAGATGATGATGCGGTTGACGGTGGCGGACTTGAGGTCGATGAGGATGCCCGGACCCGTGCCGTGGCACACGGCGAACGTCCGGGCCCCGGTGCCGTCGGTGGCGGTGAAGGTGCCCGTGTTGGTTACGCCCCGGATACGGGTGCCGGGCGCACGTTTGCGGGCGGGGACGGCGCTGGCCAGGCGGGCGGCGTCCTCGACGACGCGGACGTCGGTGATCACCCGGGTGGGGATGGTGAAATGGGAGCGCCGTGCGGCGATCTTCTCCCACCAGTCGAGGGTGACGGTGACCTGCCGGTCGGTGATCTTGAGTACAGCCATGGTCGAACCAGTCTACCGGTCGATGAGCGCGGCGGCACCCCGTCCGAGCAGATCGGCGGCGGCGGCCTCCCCGAGGGTGACCGGGTCGGTGCCGCTGCCCTCGTACATGAGCTGGGCGGAACCGTCGAGGGCGAAGACACCGGCGGTGAGGTGGATGGTGCCGTCCGCGTCGAGGGTGGCGTGGGAGGCGACCGGCGCGGTACAGCCGGCCTCGAGCCGGTTGAGTACGATGCGCTCGGTGGTGGCGCAGGTGTAGGCGTCCGGGTCGAGGAGCTGGTTGATGGCGGCCACCGCCGCCTCGTCGTCCGCGCGGCACTCGATGGCCAGCGCGCCCTGGGCCGGGGCCGGGAGGATGACCTCGGGGCCGAAGACCTGCGTGGCGCGGTCGCCCATGTCCACCCGGGAGAGGCCGGCGTAGGCGAGGACGACGGCATCCAGCTCGCCGTCGGTGACGAAGCCCATGCGGGTCTCGATGTTGCCGCGCAGCGGGCGGATGTCCAGGTCCGGGCGCAGCGCCTTGAGCTGGGAGATCCGGCGCGGGGCGGAGGTGCCCACGCGGGCGCCCTCCGGGAGGGTGTCCAGGGTGAGGCCGTCGCGGGCGATGAGGGCCTCGCGGGCGTCGGCACGCACGGGCACGACGAGGCGGAAACGCTCGTCGGGGGCGGTGGGCAGATCCTTGAAGGAGTGCACCGCGATGTCGCATTCGCCGGCCTCGAGGACCTCGCGCAGGCGCTGGGTGAACACGCCGACGCCGATGCGCTCGACCGGGGCCATGTTGACGTCACCCTCGGTGGTGACCAGGTGCAGTTCGGCCTCATGGCCCAGGGCGATGAGGGCGTCGCGCATGTGACCGGCCTGGGTGGTGGCCAGCTTCGAGCGGCGGGTACCGATCTTGAACATTCGGGATCTCCTTCGATCAGGTGGTGGTGAGCTTGCCCACGGGCAGGTTGGCGACGTCGACCGCCACCGCCGGGGCGTCGGTGACCAGGCCGAACAGCTCCTGGAGGGCCGATTCATAGGACACGACCCCGGATTCGGCGGCGAGCTTCTTCACCCGCACGGTCGGCTCGTGGAGCAGCTTGTCCACGACACGGCGCACCGTGCGCGCCACCTCCTCGAACTCCGGGTCGTCGATCCCGGGGGTGCGCCCCCGCAGGCGACTGAGTTCGCCGTCGATGAGCTCCGCCGCGTGCCGACGCAGCGCCGACACCGCCGGCACCACATCGCGCACCCGCTGCTCGGAGCTGTATTCGCGGAGCTGCTCGGCGACGATGGCCAGCGCCTCCTGATGGCCGGCGGCATGGTCACCGCGGCCGGAGATGGTCTGGTGGAGGCGCTCGATGTTGACCAGGTGCACCCCGTCGAGGCCGACGACGGCGTCGTCGATGTCGCGCGGCATGGACAGGTCGACGAGCATGAGGTCGCGGCGGCGCTCCGCGGGGATGTCGGCGGGCGTGATGGTGAACTCGTCGGCGCCGGTCGCCGACACCGCCAGGTCCACGTGGCTGAGCGTGGCCGCCCGGGACTCGAAGTCCACGACCTCGGCGGGCACCCCCGCCTCCCGCGAATGCTCGGCGAGACGCTCCGCGCGGCTGCGCGTCCGGTTCGAGATGATGAGCTTCTCGACGCCCAGTCGCCCCAGATGCGTCGCCGCCAGCGAGGCCATCGCCCCCGCCCCGAGGACGAGGGCCGTGCGGCCCTCCAGGGTGTCGGTGTGCAGGTGCTCGAGGGCCTCGTCGACGGCGACGGTGACCATGTTCGCCCCGGCGTCGTCGATGTCGGTCTCCGAATGGACGCGCTTGCCGGTCTGCAGTGCGGTCTGCGCCAGCTGGTGCAGCGCCGGGCCGACGGTCCCCTTCTCGGCGGCCTCCTGGTACGCGGTGCGCACCTGGCCGATGATCTGCTGCTCGCCGACCACCATGGAGTCCAGCCCGGAGGCGACGACCATCATGTGCTCGGCGGCGGCGTCGGCGTAGCGGACGTAGAGGTAGCCGCGGAGGGTGTCGATGTCGACATCGGAGATCTCGTGCAGCACCTCGACGACGTCCTGCACACCGGAGTGGAAGGAATTGGTCACCGAGTAGATCTCGAGACGGTTGCAGGTGGAGACGATCATCGCCTCGCTGAGGGAGGAACGCCCCACGAGGCGGGAGGTGGTGTCATTGCGGACCGTCTCGTCCATGCTCAGCCGCTCGAGCAACGCCACCGGCGCCGATCGGTGCGACATTCCCACGACGAGCACACTCACGTTTAAGTTCACCGCTTTCGGTTCCACGGACATCTGACTATGCCGCCCCGGGGCGGATCATACAAAAGGATACCCCCGGCAGGTGTTCAGGCCAACGCCGCCTCGAGTTCCGCATCGTCGACCTCCCAGCAGGCGAACTCCTCCCCGTCGATGACCACCACGGGCACCCGGTCCCCGAACTCCACGGCCAGGGCGCGGTCCTCATCGACGTTGCGCACCGCGAGGTCGAGTCCGGCCGCCGCCACCACGGGGGCGATCTGCTTCTCGACGCGCGCGCACGACCCGCATTCCGTACGGATCATCAGCTCCACCGTCACCGCCATGGTCCACAGTCTCCTTCGTCGGGGCCTACCATGGACACGATACCGCCCCACCCATCCACCGAAGTACACAGGAAGGCTCGGACAGCGACGTGAGCCCCTCCCCCCAGGACTCCCTCTTCCCCGGCACCCCCGGGGAGTTCCTCGCCAGCTGGAGCGCGACCCGCGGCAACCTCCGCCGTTTCCTGGAGGACCGGGCGCTGCCGCCCATCGACGAGGAGTCCCAGCGCACCGCCGGTGAGGCCGCCGCGGCCGCCGCCGTGCAGGAGACCTTCGGCATCGAGCTCGACGCCTTCTCCTCCGGCGTCGACTCCGTCTCCGGCTCCATCGAGGCCGCCGGCGGGATCCACATCTCCCTGCCCGATCCGGACATCCCGCAGGACGTCGGCGCCGCCGCCTTCTTCGACGTGGACAACACCCTCATCCAGGGATCCTCCCTCGTCGTCTTCGCCATGGGTCTGGCGCGCCGCAAGTACTTCCGCCTCTCCGAGATCCTCCCCATCGCCTGGAAGCAGATCAAGTTCCGGGTGACCGGCGCCGAGAACGCCGCCGACGTCGCCGAGGGACGCACCCAGGCGCTGGAGTTCATCAAGGGCAAGCGTGTCGACGAGCTGGTCGAACTGTGCGAGGACATCGTCGACTCCTCCATGATCGACAAGGCCTGGCCCGCCACCCGCGAGCTGGCCCGCATGCACCTCGCCGCCGGACACCAGGTGTGGCTGGTCTCCGCCACCCCCGTGCAGCTGGCGCAGATCCTGGCGAAGCGCTTCGGCTTCACCGGCGCCCTCGGCACCGTCGCGGAGGTCGAGGACGGCGTGTTCACCGGCCGCCTCGTCGGCGACATCCTCCACGGACCCGGCAAGAAGCACGCCGTGGCGGCCCTGGCGGCCATCGAGCAACTGGACCTGCAGCGCTGCACCGCCTACTCCGACTCCATCAACGACATCCCCATGCTTTCCATGGTCGGCACCGCCGTGGCCATCAACCCCGACTCCAAGCTGCGGAAGGAAGCCGCCCAGCGCGGCTGGCAGGTCCGCGACTACCGCTCCGTGCGCCGCGCCGTCCGCGCCTACGGCCTGCCCGCCCTCGTCACCGCGGCCGCCAGCCTGGGTTCCTGGCGGGTGTTCCGGAAAGGGAGGCCCCCGGAGGGTGCTGTCAACCGGTAGGGCGGCAGATATCGGGGTTTCTGTGGATAACGGGTAGTTGTCCACAGGCCGCGTTGCTTGCTTCTCGACGCCTGCGTGTTTCCGGTTTAGTGTCCGGGGCATGAACACCCTCGACGCGCTGGCAGCCCTTAGGGCAATGACCGTCCTGGAGGACCTTTCCTCCCAGGCGGTCACCCGCGCGCAGCTTGATGCCCTCGGGGTGAAGGATGCGTTGTTGTGGGAGAAGCTGGCGGCCACCTACTACGGGGCCACCAGGTACAAGAAACTCCAACAGGCCGCACGGGAGGCGGCCTCCGAGTTGTCGCTGGACGCGGTGATCGTCATCGAAAAACACCTCCGCTCCCTCCTCCGGGGTGCCTCGGTGACCGTGGAGGAACTCCGCGTGCAGCTCTGTGGTTTGCGCGGCACCGTCGCGGAGATCGACCGGGCCGCAGCCACGAAGGTCCGCGACCTCAACCGCACGGTCAAGGATGCCGCAGCGAAGGCCTACGGCAAACGCGCGTTGCGTGGGGGCAAGAACACCGACGGCCACGGCATGCGGACCTTCACCGTCACCCGCCCGGAACGCGAAATCGCCGCGATGCTGTCGCACCTCACCCCTACGGCTTCTGCGTTGCGGGCAGCGGATAAGGGACTGAGCCACGAGCAGGCCATGGCTGATGCCCTCTACACCCACATCATGGGCAGTACCTCTACGGCCGCCAACCAGCCCTTGGCCCCGCATGTCGTCATGGCCGTACCCGACTACGCCAAGGTGCTGCGCCGGGAGGGCGATGACACGGTCTTCGGGCTCACTGACGGCACCACCATCACCGGTGCGGAGCTGGTGGCCCATGAGATGGCCACCCACGGGTTCGTCGGTATCTACGACCCGGTAGAAGGCCCGGTGGATCTCTACCGGGACCAACGCAGCGCCACTTTCAAGCAGCGCATGCTGCTGGCTGCGGAGACGATCCTCTGCCCGGTGCCGGGGTGTACGACGGCGGCGGATTTCTGCCAGGTGCATCACCTGGAGGCCTGGAAGGAGGGAGGGGAGACCAACATCAAGAACATGTCGATGGCCTGCAAGGTACACAACGCGCGTAACGATGATGACCCCGACGCCCCTCCCCGCCACGGACGGCTCGAACGCCACCCCGGTGGGGTGTTGCATCACCCACCGGATGGTGGGCCACCGAGGGCCAACATCCACCCCATCCGGAAACTCTCCGCCAT